>JBKPDW010000270.1:0-15504 GCA_046728115.1 Acidobacteriota bacterium
ATCAGGTTGAACACACCGTAAAAGGTTTCACCCGGATACGCGGGCACGCTGAACGGTACTCGCGCGCCTTTCACCATGGCGCCGACGAGCGCCTCGGGTACCGCCACGACGAGGCGCAACCGGGAAACTTGATGCAATCGCAGGAGAGGTGTGGTGGCCGATCCCGGGCCGACGAGGGCGCCGGGATGGACATTGCGCTCGGTGATAATGCCGTCAAAGGGTGCCTTGATGATGAGGTATTGCTGCAGATCCTTGACGGCTTGCACCTGCGCCTGAGCAGCCTTGATCGAATCGTCATAGGAGCGCACGAGCGCTTGTGCAGCTTCCACCGTCTTTTGCGCGACCACGACGTCGTTCTCGGCGACAACGCCTGGCGTGGCTGACGCCGCTTTCAACCGGTCGTACGTGCTCTGGGCGCCGGCAAGCTTGGCTGCAGCCTCCGCGCGCTGCAACTCGAGCGCCTGCGCCTTTGATTGGGCCTCGACCACCTGCGATTGCATCTCGGGCGCTTCAAGCGTGGCGAGCAGCTGACCGGTCTTGACCGCGCTGCCGCGATCGACGTTGACGGTCTTCACAAAACCGGTCACCTTGGCGTAGATGGGCACCGCGAGGTACGGCTGGAATTCGCCGGGCAGCCTGACCTGGCGCTCCACTGCCTTCGAGACGACGCGGACGACTTCGACCGGCGCCTGCGCCCTGAGGTTCGCGGCCGCACCGGCCACCAGCGCAGCCATCAACGTGTTACGCACCTTATTTGAGCGGGTCATAGTATTTGCTCGAGGGATCATCTGGATCGAGCGTCGGTGAAACCGAGCGGACTCGCGCCTGCACGAGCGCGTACACCGCCGGAAGGACAACGAGGGTCGCCAGGGTCGCCAGGACCAAACCACCGATGACCGCTCGCCCGAGAGGCGCGGTCTGCGCGCGTTCGCCGGTGCCGACGGCGAGTGGGATCATGCCGGCGATCATTGCGGCGGCCGTCATCAGAATGGCGCGGAGGCGGCCGCGACCACCTTCGATCGCCGCATCATGCACAGACGCGCCCTCACGGCGCGCGTTCTCGGCGAACGTCACCAGCAGGATTGCGTTCGCCACTGAGATCCCGATGGCCATAATGGCGCCCATGAACGATTGCACGTTCAATGTCGTTCCGGTGACGAGCAGCATCAAGAGTACGCCGCAGATGACTGCAGGCACCGCAGACACCACGGCGAACGCGAGCCTGAAGGATTGGAAATTCGCTGCGAGCAGCAGGAAGATCACTACGATCGAGAGCAGCAGCCCGCTCCGCAGCCCGGCGAGCGTCTCTTCGAACGCCGGCACCTGGCCGCGATTGTTCACGGTGACACCACGCGGAGGCGTTCCTGCCCGCTTGATCGCCTGCTCAATGTCCGCCAGCACCCCTCCCAGCGGCTTGCCGTGGATGTTGGCGGTGAAGCTTACGACACGCTGCATGTTGTATCGATCCACTTCACCCGGTACGGTCCCGTAGTCCACCGCGGCCACGTCGGACACAAGAGGACGTCCCATGCTGCCGTCGCCAGTGCGTGACATCACCGGCAGATCGGAGATGTCTTCGATGGACGCCATCTTCGCTTGAGGGATCTCGACCTGAATCTGAAAGCCGTTTCCGCTTGCCGGATCGCGCCAGAAATTCAGATCCGTGTACCGGCTCGATGACGTCGCGGCAACGAGTGACCTGCCAACCTCTAAGGGGGTCACTCCAAATTGCCCCGCGCGATCGCGATTGATCTGAATCTGCAGCGCCGGGTAATCCAACGGCTGCGCGTATTGCAGGTCGCGTAGCGCATCGATCTTGAGAAGCTCGGCGCGAACCTTTTCAGCGAAGGCCCGGCTCGCGGCCAATGCCGGACCCTGCACCGCCACCTCGATCGGCGTCGGAGACCCGAAACTCATCACCTGGCTGATGATGTCTGCTGCTTCGAACGAGACGGCGACCTGCGGGAGCGCTTTCATCAAGTCGTGACGCAGCTGTTCCTTCACTGCCTCGGTCACGGGTGGCGCGCCCCCTTTCAGCGAGACGCCAATGACCGCCTCGTGCTGGCCGCTCGCAAACAGGTAAATCGTGTTGATCGGATAGTTCGGCGTCTGCACACCGATGAATCCAGTCGTGATCTCGATGTTCTGCGGTCCCACCACGTTCTTGATCACGTCCATCGCCTTCATCTCGATCAGCTCAGTGCGCTCCAGACGCGTTCCCGTCGGCGCCCGCAGCCGGAGCTGCAACTGGTTGCTCTCTATGGCCGGAAAGATCTCGGTGCCCAGCCGGGGAACGAGAAGAAGCATCAGCGCGGTGGTCGCGAGCAAGTACACACCGACTACCACCCACCGCAGGCGCAAAATCGAATCGAGCCGATTGTGATACGACGTGCGCAGCCGCTCAAAGAAGCGGGCGTCCTCGTGTCCCGTTTTCAGCATCCAGGTGGACAGCACCGGCACCAGCGTGCTGGACAGCACGTACGAGGAAATCATCGCGAATCCGACGGCGAGCGACAGCGGCACGAACAGCTGCCGTCCGACCCCTACCATGAATAACGAGGGAATGAACACGGACAGCACGCACAACATCGAAAGCAGGCGCGCCGTGATCGTCTTCTGACATGCGCCGATGACGGCTCGCGCTCTGGATATCCCGCTGACGAGGTGAGTGTGAATGTTCTCGATCTCCACGGTCGCCTCGTCGACCAACACGCCGACGGCGAGCGCAAGACCGCCGAGCGTCATGATGTTGACTGTCTGCCCGGTCACCCACAGGCCGACGACCGCCGAGAGGATCGAGAACGGAATCGTGATGACGACGATCAACGCGCTGCGCGGATCTCGCAGGAAGATCAACACCATCACGCCGGTGAGCAGTGCGCCCAGGAGTGCTTCCCCGATGAGGCCGTTCAGCGCGGCGACCACGTGCCGCGACTGATCGAACACGAGGTCGATCTTCACGTCTTCCGGCGCAACGTTGCGCATTGCCGGCAATGCCTGACGGACAGCTCGGATGACGTCCAATGTCGACGCGTCGGCGCGTTTCGTGACGGGAATGTAGACGGTCCGTTTGTCGTCGACGTGCGCATAACCGACGACGATGTCTGCGGTATCGGTAATGGTGCCGACGTCCCTCAAGTACACCGTCGGGCCGGCGCCGGTGCGCAGCGGGGCGTCGAGGAGCTCCTGGATGTTGCCGCCAAGCGTCGCGTTCGTCGAGGCGATCCGAATCAGGTCGCCAGTCCGGACATTGCCGGATGGGAGAACCGTCGACGCGCGATTGACGGCGAAGACCACTTCATCCGGCGACAAGCGGTACTGGCGGAGTTTTTCGGGGTCGACCCGGACGACGATTGTCCGCTGACTGCCCCCAAACGGCGGCGGCGCCGACACGCCGGGCAGCGTGGCAAAAATCGGCCGCACGCGGTTGAGCGCGATGTCCTGCATCTCGGGGACGCTTCGCGTCGAGCTCGAGAAAACCAGTTGGGCAACGGGAACGCTGCCGGCGTCGAACCGCATGATGAACGGCGGCACGGCGCCGGTCGGCATGAATGCCCGCGCGCGGTTGACGTACCCGACCACTTCACCCATCGCCTGACTCATGTCGGTGTCGGGGTGAAACACCAGCTTCATCAAGGCGATGCCCTGGATGTTTTTCGACTCGACGTGTTCGATGCCTGTGATGTACAGGAAGTGGTACTCGTAGTAATACGTGAGGTACCCTTCCATCTGGGACGGATCCATGCCGCCGTACGGCTGCGCGACGTAGATAGCCGGCGCACCAAGCCTGGGGAAAATATCGACCTTCATCTCGCGAATTGCCAGGATCGACGCGAGCGCAACGGACATGACCGCGACGAGAATCGTGATCGGCCGCCGCATGGCCGTGAACACTAACCACATAATCGGTCTCCGTCCGGAAACAGTCCTGCTATTTGATCTTGTCCAGAAAGGACGTGAGATTACCGCGAGCCTGCGCGGCTGCCAGCAACGCACGCCATACACCGAGCCGCGCAACGGCGTCGTCAGCCTCGGCCTGCGCGAGTAGCCGCTGCGCCTCTGCGACTTCAGTGACGCTCGCCAACCCACTCTGGTACCGCGCACGGGCCTGGCTTTCGCCTGCCGTCGCCGCTTCGCGCTCCACAGGCGTGTTTCGGGCAATCTCAGCCGCCGCCTTCAACAACGCGCGCGCTTTCGCCTCTTGCGTGGTCAGACTCTGAATCGTTTGTTCGTACCGGGCGCTTTCGGCGAGTTCGTTCTCCGCTTCAACTCGCTTCCGGGCCTTGAGTGTGAAGATATCGAATGCCGCGAACCTCACCGACGCTCCGATCGCCCAGTTCGGCACGTTGGGCCACAGTCCGTTGCCGAACGACTGAATGCCCGGAACCTCGGCACCACTTCCGCGTCCGGCAAAAGCTGACTCCAAGGTGATCGTGGGGTAATAAGCCCGATCGATCCCGCGTTCGAGCGCGCGGACCGCCTCGACACTCGCCTCGCCGGCCTTCGCCGCCGGATGTGACTTGACGTCGATCGGTCCGGTCGTCACATCCGGCAGGGTCACGAGCGCACCGGGCGCGAGCTGCGGCGAGCTGCCGGGAGCACCGATCGCATCGGCTAAGGATGCGCGGGCCAGATCGGCCGCCTGGACCGCCTGACTGAGCTGATTTCTCGCGATCGCCAGTTCTGCCTCGGCGCGCGACTGATCCGCGCCGGGACGAAGCTGATTCTGGGTCAGCGTCCGGACGGTGCTTGCGAATACCTGAAGCCGATCGACGTTCGCACGGGCCGCGCGAACGCCTTCATCGGCCGCGAGCACGGTGAGAAACGCGTCCGCCGCCGCGGACGCCACGTCCAGTTCGGTGAGCGCGGTCTGTGCCTCTGCAGCAGACGTCTGCGCACGCCGAACGTCGACGCTTGCCCGGCGTTGCCCAAAATCGACGGCTTCCCATGACAGGAGGACGCCCGCGGCGCTTCCCCACACGCTGTCGTACGACCGGGTACCGAGAACGGGGCCGGAGATCGGGGGAATGATCGCCTGCGGCAGCAGCAGCCCGAACACGTTGTTGGTCGTCGCTCGATTCTCCTGCCATGCCATATCGAGCCGCGGCAGATACGCGGCGCGAGCAACCCCAACCGCTTCCTCGGCTGCTCGCGCACGGGCACGCCGCTCCTTGATCGCGGGATAGTTTGTCAGCGCAGCCTGAATCGCATCATTGATGGTCAGGGATTCGGGAGGCGCGGTCTGCGCGATCGCTCGGGCAGGGTTCACCAGGCACGCCAGTACACTCAATCCACTCAACCAGCACCAGAGGTGACCCGCGAAGCGTTGACGCATCAAGCTCCTCCTCATAGTCAAACGATCGTACGAGCCCGGATCGGCATTCATTCCGCATCACTGACATACGCGTACAACGCGTCCGTTTACCGGGAACCCGACCTGCAAACGCTCGTGATCGGGGACGACATCGTAGTGCGGCTCGCAGCGCCGATTCGAGGATCTGCGCGAGAGTTCGCTCGTCTTCGACGACCAGGACACGCACCAGATGGGAATGTTACCGGCCTCGTACCGCCACATTCCTGACTTTTGTGTAAGACACAAGGCGCCTCCCGCCATCACTGCTGAGACGTGACGTGAGCCGACGTCGCGCCCGACGCTCGGCCGGTATCGCGAGTTGCGTGTTCCACCTTCGTAAATGGCATCGAACGGAGGCCGGAGTAGGACGCCGCGCGGGCGGGGTCGGCGTCGTCGAGACCGTAGCTCACCGAATTGGCGCGTTCTGCCGACGTGTGTGCCCAGAAGGCGATCGTACATCGTCAACACGTTGCCGGAGTTCGAGTTCGTCTCCGCAAACGGCCGTGAATGATGGATTTTGTGTACGTTCGGCGTCACCCAGACGAGAGACATCACGCGGTCAACGCCCCCCAAAGGCGGATGTGGCGTGCTCGAGTACGCCGTTCGTTGCCTGCAGCAGGCGCTGGCGCCCAGAGCTGTCGCATCAGACGAACCGTCATGAGAATGCTGTGGTCTCGATGCGGCGCTGCTCGTTTCCCAAGCGCATTCGGCGAACAGCCGAAAATGCACCTTGGCGTCATCGCCGACTCGATGTGACCTCCAGGCCGCCGATGAACTGGTTCCACTACCTCCTCCGTGCGTGCCGCCACCTGCACGCCTTCAGGAACCTGCAATCGACTGGCTAACGTGATCTTCCTGCGCGCGGGGGTCGCCGGAAATCCGGCACGTCACTCTCGACATCTCGTGGCTCACGCTGGGATTTCGCGTGATCGGCTCCTCGGGACCCGCGCCTGTGGAGGTCATCAAAGGTATACAAACAAACTGTATATGACTTTTACACCGACGTTTGACGCACGCTTGGGGTGGCAATGGCTTTGCGACTTCGCGTGCCAGCCATCACGTTCCTCACGTTTTTCACCCCGAAGGAGCCGACATGGTCGTGAACCGGAACTTCTTCATCGGAGGCTTCGCGGTCCTCGTCGTGAGCCTCCAGCTCGTTGTGGCGCATGAGACGCCAGTGCTGGCCGGCGCGGCGCAGGCCACGCAGCAGCCTCCTGCCGCCGCGGACTACGCTGGCGAAGACACCTGCCTTAGCTGCCATGACGATCACGCGTACAAGCGAACCGCACACGGGCAGGCGTTCAACGAACGCACCCCCGCCGCCAACCGCGGCTGCGAGAGCTGCCACGGTCCCGGCAAGGCGCACGCGGAAAGCGGCGACCCCGCGCTGATCAAACGCTTCAACGTGATCACGCCTTCGGAGGCGAGCGCCACCTGCACGGCATGCCATAACCGTGCGTCGCACGCGTTGTGGGCAGGCAGCCAGCACGATCAGCGGAACCTGACCTGCACTACGTGCCACAGCATCCACTCGCCGAAGGGCACGCCGCAGCTCAAGGCAAAAAGCCAGATGGAGCTGTGCGCCACATGTCACCGCACCGTCACGAACCGTCAGCACCGGTTCAACCATATGCCGGTGCGAGAGGGCGGCCTGAACTGCGCGTCGTGCCACAACGTGCACGGCAGCACCAACGTCCGGCTGCTGCGCGCCGGCACGACGATCGATGAGAGCTGCACGAGCTGTCATGCCGACAAGCGCGGCCCATACCTGTGGGAGCACGCGCCCGTCAGCGAAAGCTGCATCACGTGCCACGATCCGCACGGCACGAACAACGATCGGATGCTCGTCAGCAAGCTGCCGTTCCTCTGCCAGCGGTGTCATGTGACGTCGCGGCATCCTCCGACCGTCTACGAGGGGTACCTGCTGAACAACTCCTCGAACGGCAACAAGATTTACGGGCGGGCTTGCACGGGCTGCCATCAAATGGTTCACGGATCGAATGCGCCGTCAGGGAAGGCGCTGCTCCGCTAAGCGAGGAGGATGCAATGCGCACCAGACTTGTGATGCTGACGGCGCTGCTGCTGATCACGCGCGCGGCGCACGGGCAGCCGCTGCAGCCGCTGCCGACGCAGCCGCCGGCGGCACCGGCGCAGACGGCCGTGAGCGCCCCGTACCAGGGGCTCGTCGACATCGGCGGGCTGTTCACGGGGACCGATGGCGACGCCGCGAGGTGGGAGCGGTACCGCGACACGCGCGACGGCGTGTACACGGGCCTGAGGCTGAATCGCGACGGCCCGTCGTACTTGTTCGACGCGAGCGCGTCGCACATCGGCTATCGCGATCAGCGGTACAGCGCGACGTACATGGGGCCTCGAGTGACGGCGAAGTTCGGGTGGGTGTCACTGCCGCTCAACTACAGCTACATTACGCGGACGGCCTTCACGACGAGCGGCAGCACGCTGACGCTGGACGACTCGGCTCAACGCGCGGTGCAGGGCCCGACCATCTCGACGACCGACGGGACGGCGGTCGGCGTCCCCTGCGCGCCTGGTGCTCCACCCGCTGCCTGCGGCAATCCGGCGCAGGCGGACCAGGCGAAAGCGAACCGATCGATTTACAACAACTTGGCCAGCGAGTTCGAGCTGCGCCAGGACCGCAACACGGCGGCATTCAACGTGCTCGTTTCCGCGACGAAGTCGGTTGACGTCGATGGCTCCTTCCTGACGTCGGGGCGGAAGGGCGAGCAGCCGTTCGGCGCATCGTTCGCGTTCAACAACCAGGTGGAGGTGCCGCAGCCGATCGATCAGCGCACCACCGACGCGAGGCTCGGTGCGTCGTGGACGACCGACCGCGGAATGGTCCGGGTCGGCTGGGACGGATCGTGGTTCAGCAACCAGTTCAAGAGCCTCGTCTGGGACAACCCGATCTTCCTCACCAGCTTCAACAACGGCCTGACGCCGCCCAATGGCCCGTACGATCCGAGCGGTTACAGCAACGGCAACGGCCCTGCGCAGGGACGCATGGCCCTGGCGCCAGACAACATGATGAACGTCGTGAGCGCAACGGCCGTCTACAAACTCCAGCAACGGACGACGCTGAACGGGACGCTGCAGCTCACGGCACAGGACCAGGACGAGGCACTGATCCCCTGGACGATCAACCCGGTGATCGCCAATACGCCGTCGGTGATCGCGGCGTTCCCGCACCTCGCGGAACTGCCGCGGCCGACCGCCGAGGCGAGCGCGCGCGGCGTGAACGCGATGATCAACCTCAGCTCGCGGCCGTACCGCCGCATGAACGTCGCGGTCCGCTACCGCTACAACAAGCGCGACGTGCGGACGCCGATCTTCGACGCGACCGAGTACGTGCGGTTCGATGCGGTGCCTGAGGAGGTCGACGAGGGCTTCTCGCCGCAGTTCGACAACTCTCGCAACATCCTGGACGCGAACGTCTTGTTCACCCCGAGCGGGTTTGGGACGGTGCGCGTCGGGTACGGCTACGAAGGAATCCATCGCACGGGCCGAGGGTTCGCCGACGTCGGCGAGAACATCCTTCGCGCCTCGTACGATGTCTATTCGAACCGGTTCCTCACCCTTCGCGCAAGTGTCGACCGAGGGTGGCGCCGCGGCAGTGGGTTCGTCGAGGCCGCGACGGGCGGTGAGGATACGGATGTCGCGGTCGGTCCGGGCGGCACGCAGCCGACGCTCCGCTACTACGACGAGGCGGATCGCGATCGTACGCGCGGGTCGGTAATCCTCTCGGTGAACCCGGTGGAGAAGGCCGACTTCTTCGTGCAGTTCTCCGGCGGCAAGGACACGTATCTGACGGACAACTCGGTGCCGACGAGCCGTCCGGGCGAGCTGTTCGGCCTCATGGAGCAGACGGTCAGCAGCTTGAATTTCGGCGTCAACGTGCACCCGAGCGAACCCGTCAGCCTCGGCGTCAGCTACGGCCGTGACACGTTCGGGTCGTTCCAGAAGTCCCGTAACGCCAACCCGCCCCCGGATCCGACGTGGACCGATCCGACCCGCGACTGGACGCTCGACAATGACGACAAGATCAACTCGGTGATGGCGTATGTCGACGTCCTGCACGCGATCCGGAACACCGATATCCGGTTTTCGTATGACTACAGCGACTCGGACAACAGCTTCGTGCACGGCGGGCCGCGCATCGCCTCGCTGACCTCGGCCGGCCAGTTCATCCCGCTGCCGAACGTGACGAACGCGTGGCATCGCGTGACCGCGGACGTGCAGTACTTCGTCACCAGGCAGGTGGGTATCGCCGTCGGCTACTACTTCGAGAAGCTCGACGTGTCGGACTTCAATACGATCGACACGAATGGCCCCGTCGGCTTCGCCGCCGCCACCGGCGACCCGCGCATCGATTGGCTGGGTGGGCTCGTGTTGGGCTACGGCAACCGGCCGTACACCGGCTCGAGCGCGTACGTTCGGTTCTTGTACCGGTTCTGATCCGCGGTGGGCGGGCCCGCAGGTCCGCCCACGCCTCGCTTCTGTTTCCTGCTGTTTGACCTCGCCCTTCAGGCTGATCGGTGTCGTTTCGAGCCAAGCGTACCTGCGCTGTGCCTCCGCTTCCGCGCGGGCGGCTACACCGATCCATCGTCAACCTAGAATTTCACTTGAAGCGATTTTCTTGGTAGGAACAACACGAACGCTACTTACACGTTTCACGCCGTCATAGAAGGTGCGACAGTCTCCGGCATATGGGCCTGCCAGGACATCCTGCCGCGATCGAGAAGACGCGTAGCCGTGTTGGGCCGCTATGTCGTCACGGCAGCCGACGTACCTCGGATCGCGCGCTTCACCAGATTGCGCATCAGCGGTACCTTGTAGCCGTTGTGACGAAGCGGTACGGCACCGTCGACGGCGAGCTGCCCGGCCAGATCGGCGGTCTGCTCGTCGGGCGGCTTACCCACGATCGCCGTCTCCACGCGCACGAGGCGCTTGGGTGTGGCCGCCACCGCGCCGACGACGAGCCGCGCCGCGCCGATCGTGCCGTTGGAGAGCTTGATGGACGAAGCGATGTTGACAAGCGGGAAATCCCATACCTGCCGATCGCGTACCTTTTCGAAATAGAACCGCGCGCCCGCCCAAGTGGCCGGCACACGAATCGTCACCAGCAGTTCGTCCGGCTGCAGTGTTGTCATGCGCATGATGTCGACGCCGGGCCCGACAAAATAGTCCTCGGCGTTGACCAGGCGCTCTCTGCGCGTGCTGCGGATCACCATTCGAGCATCGAGCGCCACGAGCGCGGGCGCGGTGTCGGACGGGCTGACCGCGACGCACCGGTCGGCGTCCAAAATCGCATGTTCCCGGTTGACCGCCGTCGGCGTGTCGGCATAGCAGATATTCCCGCCTGCCCGATAACACGTCCAGCCGCCGCGGTAATACCAGCAGCGCGTGTCCTGGGACACGTTCCCACCGATCGTCCCTTGATTGCGGATTTGCGGGGAGGCCACCAGTCCCGCAGCTTCCGAAAGGACGGCGAACCGCTCGCGGACAAGGGGATGAGCCGCGACCTGACTCAGGGGCGTCATCGCGCCGATCTCGATGCCGCCATCGACGTCCCGGACACCGACAAGTTCCTTGATCTGAGTGAGGTCGACGACGTAGCGAGGTTTCCGTAGACGATCTTTCAGCCAATCCATGCTGTCGAGACCGCCCGCAAGCACCAGGGAATCCTCGCGGTACTTGTCCAACAGCTGCAACGCAGCGTCGATCGTCGCCGGTTGAAAGAGCTCGAATGGCGCAATGATGTCGCGAATGACGGCCATTGCTGACTCCTCGTCAGGAATTCGGAACCCCTAATCCCAATCCCAATCCCTGACCGCTAATCCCCAATCCGCTAATCCCTGATCCCTCGTCTCTAGATATTCGCCGTCAACGGCTCCTGTATCGGTCGGCCCGCGTCGAGCGCTGCGAGCAGGGTCCCAACCATCACAGGCGCCCGACGGAAGACATCGTCGCCGACCGCATTGGCTATCGCGTTCAGCACGGCACAACAGCCTGCGGCCACGGGTGGCTCGCCGATCCCGCGCGCGCCGACCGGTGTTTCCGGATCCGGAATGTTCAGGGCATCCCACGCCATCTTCTGCGGCGCGTCGAGAATCGTAGGCGGCTTGTTGTGGTGGAAGCGCTTGGCGACCGGCAGACCGTAATGCTGGTCGTACACCCAGTGCTGACCGATCGCGTGACCGATGCCGAGCATCGACCGTCCGAGCACCTGTCCCCCGAGCGCATGCGGGTGAATCACCGTTCCGACATCGGCGACCGCCAGGTAATCGGTGATGTGGTATTTGCCGGTCTCGACGTCAACTTCAACCTCCGCGAAGCCGGCCACGAAGGAATGGGTTGCTCCATCTCGTGGGTAAGCGTCACGCGCAACGCCCATCAGCCCTTGCCCGGCAAGCGCCGTCGCCGACGCCTTTGTGAAGGCGTTGATGTTGTCCGGCAGCTCGTGACCGTCGTACTTGCCGCCAATCTCGATCGCTTTCTGCGCGGCCTGGGCGAGCGTCATGGAGCCGCCGGCGCCAGAAACACGCTCGTTCGCGACTGTGTACTGCTCCGGCCGGCCGCCGTGCACTTTCGCCGCGATCTCCTGCAGCTTCTTGATGGCGTCCATGGCCGCCGCATGCGCCGCGCGCGTATGCGCGTGGGTCGTCTGACTGCCGCCAGACACGCAACTCCACGGCAGGTTCTTTCCCGTGTTGCCCCACGTGAGGTCCACCTTCTCCCACGGCACGCCGATCATTTCAGCCGAGACGCGATGACAGTCGCTCATCGATTCGGTTCCGAGATTGCCGATGCCAGACTGGATGGACAGGCGACCGTCCGGCTTGATCACGACGAGCCCATCGAACCCGACCGATCCAGCGACGAAGACGCTGGTCGACACGCCGTACCCGCGAACCTTTGATCCCTGCCGCTTGCCGCCGAGCGCCTTACGCTCGTTCCAGCGGAACATTTCCGCGCCGCGATCGAGGGTCTGCTTGACGAACGCGCTCGTCGCATGCGCTCGCTGGCCGCGCGGATTCGCCGGGCCGAACTCGGCTTTGCCCTCCGGCGCGTTGATCCGATGGATCGCTACCTCATCGACGTTCAGCTTGCGCGCGGCCTTCACCAGGATCGGCTCGACCAGCATGATCCCCTGCAGGCCGCCCGGCTGACTCTGAGCGCGACGCGGCGGCGTATTGGTGAGGACCGACACGCCACGCCATCGCATCGCCGGTGGTTGGTACAAGAGCGAAACCATGCGGGCCGAGGTTCCCGTATCGCCGACCGGCTCGTACGGCCCGTTCTCGTTGACCACGAACATGTCGAGCGCGGTGATGCGGCCGTCTTTGGCGAACCCGATCTTGACGCGGCCATGCATCGCGGGGCGGGCGCCGCCGATGGAGTACTCCGTCTCGCAATCGATTCGCATCATCACGGGCGCTTGCAGCTTCTTCGACAGCAGCGCGGGGATGACTGCCGTGATCGTTCCCGTCGCCTTGCTGCCGAATCCGCCGCCCGTGTACTGGCTGATGAGAACGATGTCTTTCTGATCGAGGTGCAGCCAGCGCGAAATCGATCCGACCGTCTGAACCACGCTTTGCGTCGAGCAGTGGATGTAGAGCTTTCCGTTCTGCCAGTACGCCATCGCGGATCGCGGCTCGAGCGTCTGATGGCTCGTGTTCGGCGTCACGAATGTCTCGTCGAGCACGAGCGCGGCGTCCTTGAAGCCTGCGTCAAGATCGCCGTACGTCCATTCGTCCGGCGTCTTGCCCATCGGCAGGCGTCCATGCTCGTAATCGGCGAAATCCGCCTCCGTCCACTTCAGAACCTCGATCGCAGGCGGCGCCACAGGCTGCCCCTGCACCGGTGGCTTCGGACGACCCCAGACGTTGCCTTCGACGCGCGCGTTCGGACCTCCGGGCCGCAAACTCACGAGCGGATCGACCGCGAACGGCAGCGGCTCCCAGTCGATCTCGACTTTCTCGATGGCCTCGGCGGCCGTGAGCTCGTCGACCGCCGCGATCGCGAGCACCGGCTCGCCCTGATAAACCGGCTCGTTCGTCAGCGCCTTCTCACCCTTGGTGTTGGCCGGTATCCGTTGTCCGAGATCGGTGACGACATCAGCGGGGGCTGGCAGGTCGTCCGCGGTCAGCATGCCTTTCACGCCCGGCATCGCGAGCGCCTTGCGAGCGTCGAGCCGCTTCACACGCCCGTGCGGCAATGGACTCAGCAGCAGCTTGCAGAACAGCATGCCGTCGGCGCGAAAGTCTTCGGCGTACTTGGCCTGCCCGGTCACTTTCGCGACGAGATCGGGGGTCGTGTAGTTCTGGCCGATAAGTTTGGTCGCCATAACCTCACCCTCGCATCAATTCAGCACCGCGCATCATCGCGGTCAGAATCTTGTCGTAGTCCTGGCAGCGGCACAGATTGCCCGAGATGCCGTGCGCAAGCTCCTGCCGGGTTGGATTGGGATTGGATTTCAGGTAGCCGACGGTTGCCATGACGAAGCCAGGCATGCAGAACGCGCACTGGAAGCCCTGTTCGTCGACGACACCCTGCTGAACCGGGTGCAGCTTGCCGGTAGCCGGATCGGCAAGTCCCTCGATCGTGACGACTTTCTTGCCGCGCGCGCGGTGTGCCAGGTACGAGCACGAATAGTGCGGCACATCGTCGATGAGGACGGTGCACGCGCCGCACTCGGCACGGTCGCAGCCGATCTTGGTTCCAGTGAGTCCCAGCTTGTAACGGAGCACCATCGCCAGCGTTTCCTGCGGCATCACGTCGACGCGGCGCTCCTGGCCGTTGACGTGCAGCGTGATCAGACGCTCGACCGTGCCTGGGACCGCCGGCTGCCCGTGAAGCGTCGACGAGCGAAACAAGTACGCTGACGACGACGCCACGGCGCCGGACGCGATGACGCCCTTGATGAAATTTCGCCGGGAAACGTGAGCGGGAATGTCTTCGGTCATCCGATACCTCCTGTGACCGACGGCCAGGATAAACGCCTAAGGATACACGATCGCTTCCTCAACAGTGAACTCCCATTCCAGACCCCTGGACTCGACGACGATGTAGAACACATGCGGATCCTGCTGGACGTACTCGATGCCGTGGCCGATGCCGCGCCGATCGACAACCTCCTGCAAGAGGCGCCCGCTAATGGCGCTGTTGGCGGTCATATGAAACACACCGGCACCGGGGGCCGCCTCGTGCCGGGTTTCCCAGCGCACCCGGAGGACGCCGGTTTCGCTCGTAAACGACTCCGTTTGCCGATTGCCGTGGCCTGTCCAGGATCCGACTTGGTGCCAGACAGTCGTGCGTTGTGCCCCTGACGCCACCTGGTCCGGAGGCGCGCCGCACGCCCCGGCCATCAGCACGGCGCAGATGATGAGTCTCCAGGACACTCTTCGCCAAACTATAACGTCAGCCGCTGTCAGATGGCGGATCACCTCGGCAATGGACCCCAACGATCGTGGAGGCACTCACGCCGGGCATCTCTGCCGTCCGGCTCTACCGGCAAGCCAGGCGCCGACCACGCCGCCGCCTCCTCCACCCCCTTCTCCCTGGCGGTCTTCGTTGCGGCCAGCCTTTCCCGCTCCGGCCCCACCGCCGAATCCATACGCCACCTTGGCCACGGGGACGACCGTCTTGCCGTTTGTGTGAATCGGTTCTCCGAAAATCGACTTCACCGTCGCTGTTGAGCCCAGGGTTTCGCCTATCTTCTGAAGCAGGTCCATCGCGTTCATGGTCCCTCCCGATCGCAGGCTATCGCTGTTGCGATTTGAGGTCCGTGTTCGGGTGGTGAGCTTCTGCGTGCGCGTTACGGCGTGACAGACTGTGCGAACTCGGATGGGGCTTGCCAAAACGAAGCCTTCGGTTGCCCTTCGACTCACTTCGTTCGCTTCCTTCGACTGCGCTCAAGAAGTCCTCAAGCCTCTGTTATGGAAATTGCTCTCGAGTCGTCGTTAAGTGCCACGTAATCGGCGAGCGTGCGCCGAGTCAATGCCATTCGTAGTTGAAATTCGGTAAGCGACCCACTGTTTACGCCGCCGACTTCTTCATGCCGTGCATCTGCCGCTTGATGGCCTCTCGAAGCAGCGGGAGCGCGCGATAGTTCCTGATGCGTCGCAGCCGTG
>JBKPDW010000271.1:0-7177 GCA_046728115.1 Acidobacteriota bacterium
GGCCAGTGTCGAGCAGATCGATCGCGTGCTGACGGATTTCGGATTGCCCGTCGGTCCGTACGGCATGCAGGATATCGCGGGTATCGACGTCGGCGCGCGGATCCGGATGTACCTGAAATCGATTGGCAAGACGCGCGCGGAGGGACCGCAATCCGCGATACCCGATCGCCTCTTCGAGATGGGCCGCTACGGACAGAAGACCGGCGCCGGATGGTACAAGTACGACGCGCCCGGCAGCCGGAACCGTACTCCCGATCCGTTGATCGATCAGCTGGCGGAAGAGGAAGCCAGAAAGCGCGGCATCACGCGACATCCGATCGACGACGAGGAGATCGTCGCGCGGATCACGACGGCGCTCGCCAACGAGGGAGCGCGGGTGCTCGAAGACGGTTACGCGACGCGCGCGGGCGACATCGACGTCATCTACGTGTACGGCTTTGGCTTCCCGCGTCACCGCGGCGGGCCGATGTTCTATGCCGAAACCGTCGGGCTTCCGACGATTCTCTCGCGCGTGAAGGAATATCGGGCGCGCTTTGGCGATTACTGGGAGCCGGCGCCGCTGCTCGATCGTCTGGTCGCTGAGGGACGCAGCTTCTACAGCGATCCCGTCGCGTCGACGCTCGCCTGAGACCTCCGTCCCTCCCGCCGGGGACGGAGGTCTGGCCAGGGAAGGAGGTCGGAGGTTCGATGACGGAAATCACCGACGTACGCGCGCTGGGCTCGCGGATTGGCGAGGAAATCGCCGTCAGCAACTGGGTCGAGATCCCGCAGGCGCGCATCGATCAGTTCGCGTCCGCGACGGGCGATTCGCAGTGGATCCATGTCGATCAGGCGCGCGCGGCCGCCGAGTCGCCGTTCAACACCACCATCGCGCACGGATTCCTCACGCTCTCGCTCGTGAGCGCGCTCATTCGCGACGCGATACAGTTTCCGCCGATGAAAATGGCGATCAATTACGGCCTGAATCGCGTTCGTTTCGTCTCGCCGGTGCCCAGCGGCGCGCGCGTGCGCGGGCGCTTTGTGCCGTCAGCGGTCGAGAATACCGGCGGCGGCGTGCAGGTTACCTGGACCGTGACGATCGAGCGCGAACACGGCGACAAGCCGTGCTGCGTCGCCGAATGGATCGTGCGGTACTACCCTTGACCCCTGCTAAAATAGCGGAGCCAGCCTGCCGAGCCTGACTCTTGGGTGGAGTCATGTCTAAGGTGACGTCGGTTTCTGTTCTGTCTGCGTTTGTTGTGTGCGCCGCTGTGATGGCGACGGACGCCAGCGCTCAGGCTCGAGCGCGCGGCGGCGCTCCCGTCGGTCACGCCGCTCCGCGTGTCGCCGCCCCGCGAGGGTATCCGGCACCGGTGGTCGGGCCGCGTGTCGTCGGGCCCGGACCCTACCGTCCGTACTCCCCCTACTACCGCCCGTACTATCGCCCGTACTACGGATACCCGTACGGGTACTACCCATACCGTGGGTACTACCCATATCGGCCAGCCTTTGGCATCGGGTTTTACGCAGGGTTTGGCTATCCGTACGGCTTTGGGTACTTCTCGCTTGGCTACCCGTATGGATATGCCTACCCCTATGGGTACGGCTATCCCTATGGGTACGGCTATCCCTATAGGTACGGCTACCCCTACTATGGCTACCCGTACGAATCTGGCTATCCGTACGAATCTGGCTACCCGTACGCGTATGGCGGCGTGCGGATTCAGGGCGCACCTCGAGACGCCCAGGTGTACACGGATGGGTATTACGCCGGAGTTGTCAACGACTTCGATGGCACGTTCCAGCACCTGAATCTCACGCCTGGAACGCATCGGCTCGAAGTGCGCAGGCAAGGCCAGCCCCCGATCGCATTCGACGTGAACGTCGTCGCCGGCCAGACGATCACATATCGCCCACATTGACTTGGGCAATTGAATAATTGGGTAATCGGGTAATTGGGTTGATCAATTGGCCAATCCTTTTACTCGATTACCCGATTACCAGATGTCGCTGCGGGCATCTCGACGGCAGCAGGCAATCCTGACCTGGCGCTGATCGAGGGCGGAATCAGTCCGCGCCGTTTGTCGATCCGATATCTTCGAACCAAAGTTCCGGACGGGACGTGATGAACGCTTTCATCATCGCGATGCAGCGCTCGTCCTGAATCACCTCGATCGCCACACCCCTGGCGCGCAGCAGATCCTCATCGCCCAGAAAAGTCTGGTTCTCTCCGATGACGACCCGCGGAATCCCGTAGAGCAGAATCGCGCCCGTGCACATCGAGCAGGGTGAGAGCGTTGTGTAGATCGTGCAGTCACGATAGATCGATGCCGGCTGACGACCTGCGCGCTCGAGCGCGTCCATTTCGCCATGCAGGACCACACTGCCCTGCTGCACGCGCCGGTTGTGTCCGCGTCCGATGATGCGGCCGCGACGCACTAGCACGGAGCCGATGGGAATGCCACCTTCAGCGAGACCGCGCTGAGCCTCCTCGATGGCGGCGTCGAGAAACGCGTCCATACGCATCATTCTGGCTCAACAGTTCGAGGACGGTACGGGTTTCGCAACTATCTGAAGTTGAGAGGGGGAACTGATCATGCTCCACATGGCGTTGGTATTTCTCGTCATCGGTTTGCTTGCGGCGCTGCTCGGATTCACCAGCATCGCCGGCGCGTCGTTCGCGATTGCCAAGTTCCTGGCAGCGTTGTTCCTCGTGCTGTTCCTCGTATTCCTGATTCTCGCCATCTCCGCAGGCCGTCGGATCCTCAACTGACGCGACATGGCGCGACATGGGAAGTCTCAAGTCTCAAGTCTCGAGTTCCCGGCTTGAGACTTCACTTGAGACTTCGCACTTGAGACTTCCAACTTGATAACTCCCGTACAATGGTGCGAGCCGAGATCGCCATTGAACGTTCGCCCGCTTCCATTTTTTTCTGCCGCTGTCGCCGTTGTCCTGCTTTCCGTCGCGGCAAGGGTGTTCAGCCAGACGGCGCCGGGCCCGTCGGTCAGCGTGCTGTCGCGCGACGGTCGCCACCCGCTGCCGCTGGCGATGGTAGGCGGTCAGGAATTCGTCGCGCTCGATGATCTCGCCACGCTCTTTCAGCTGACTGTTCGCGAGGAATCGTTCGGCGGCCTCACCGTGTCGTACAAGGGCCGGACGATCGTCCTGACACCCGATCAGTCGCTCGCGTCGGTGTCCGGTCGCCTGATCTCCCTGCCGGCGGCGCCGTCCCGAAACGGTCGTCGCTGGCTCGTGCCGGTCGAATTCATCAGCCGGGCGCTGGCGCCGATCTACGACACGCCGCTCGATTTTCGGAAACCGTCGCGGCTGTTGGTCGTGGGCGATCTCCGCGTGCCGCGCGTATCGATTCGCTATGACCCTCTTGGCGCCGCGGCGCGGCTGACGATCGACGTCACACCACGCGCCACGAATACGATCACGCAGGAACCTGACGCGCTCACCATCAAGTTCGATGCTGACGCGCTCGACGTGCCGACGCCGCCGTTGCCGCCGCAAGGTCCTCAGAGCCTCCTGCAGGGTGTGAGGTTCGTCGATCCGGTCACGTTGGTCGTCCAGACCGGACCGCGCGTCTCGGGCTTCAAGGCCGCGAGCCAACCGGTCGACACGACTATGCGCCTCGTCATCGATCTCCTGACGACGAGCGCGCCCACCGAGACGGCGCCGGGCACGGCCGAGCCGCCCGCACCCGAATTGCCGCCCGCGCTTGCTCAGCCGCTCTCCGCCTCCGTTCGTACGATCGTCATCGATCCCGGTCACGGCGGCGAAGACGATGGTGTGCGTGGCGCCGGCGGCGCGAAAGAAAAGGACCTCGCGCTGGCCGTCGGACGACGGGCCAAAGCCGCCATCGAATCGCGTCTGGGCATCCGGGTGCTGCTGACGCGCGACGACGATCGCAACGTGCCGATCGACGAACGGACGGCTATCGCGAACAACAACAAGGCCGACCTGTTCGTCAGCCTCCACGCGAACGCCTCGCTGCGCAAGGCAACGGCCGGCGCATCGATCTACGTCGCAGCGTTCGAGAAAAGCGCCGCCCAGACGGCGGCCGCAACCGGCGGTCGCGTGCCAACCTTCGGCGGCGGATCGCGGACCATCGATCTGGTCCGCTGGGATCTCGCGCAAACCCAACACATCGATCAGTCCTCGACGTTTGCGGGCATCCTCGAACAGACGCTTCGGAGTTACGTGCCGGTCGTCGCGCAGACCGTGGACCGTGCGCCGCTTCGTGTCCTGGAGTCGGCGAACATGCCGGCTGTCCTCGTCGAGATGGGCTACCTGACCAACGCCGCGCAGGAAAAGTCGCTGACGAGCGATGCATTTCAGGGCGGCCTCGTTCAAGCGATCTACGACGCGATCATCCGCTTCCGCGACACGCTGTCTGGAGGCACGCAATGATCGGACGCATCACGGTGATCGGCGGCTTGATTGCCAGCGCTGCGGCGTTGGCGTGGCTGCTGTTCGTCGTGCTGCCGCGGCGCGCCGGCTCCGTGGCGCCCAATGGCACCGCCTCCGCAGCCTCGGCGGCCACGCCCTCGCCGGGCACACCGGGACGAAGGATCAAAGCCCGCCTCTTCTACGTTGCTGACGATGGCCTGCATCTGGTACGGGTGGAGCGCGATGTCGCGTATGGCGAGGGCGCGGTCGAGCAGGCACGCGAGATCATCGCGGCGCAAATCGCACCGGCGGTCGAGCCGCTCGTGTCCGCCATCCCGCAAGGCACCGCGATGCGCGCGGTGTTCCTCACCGAGCGCGGTGAAGCCTATGTCGACTTGAGTCCCGAGGTCGTGACTGGCCACACCGGCGGCACGGTGGACGAACTGCTGACGGTGTACACGATCGTCGACGCGCTCACGGAGAATCTGCCGGCCGTCACCTCGGTGCAGTTGCTGGTGGACGGCAAGCAGGTGGACACGCTCGTCGGCCACGTGGATCTTCGAAACCCGCTCGTCAAAAACCTCACGTGGGTACAATGACGGCCCCGATGCGATCCGATCAGCGAACGGCGAATCAACTGCGCGACACGACCATCACACCCGACTACCTGATGCATGCCGAGGGATCGGTGTTGATTCAGGCGGGCAACACGAAAGTGATCTGCGCAGCAAGCGTCGAAGATCGCGTGCCGCCTTTTCTGCGTAATACCGGCAAGGGTTGGGTCACCGCGGAATACGGGATGCTGCCGCGCGCGACGAGCACGCGGATGCAGCGCGAGGCGTCGGCCGGGAAAGTCGGCGGCCGCACGCAGGAGATTCAGCGGCTCATCGGACGGTCGCTGCGGTCGGTCACCAACCTGCCAGCGCTCGGCGAGCGGACGGTGTGGATCGATTGCGACGTCATCCAGGCCGACGGCGGCACGCGCACTGCCTCGATCACCGGCGCGTTCGTCGCGCTGGCCCTCGCGCTCGAGCGGCTCCGCGAACGAGATGTGATTCGCACGATTCCGATCACCGATTATGTCGCCGCCACGAGCGTCGGCATCGTCGATTCCGAGCCGCTGCTCGATCTCGCCTACGAAGACGACAGCCGCGCGGAAGTGGACATGAACGTCGTCAAGACCGGCGACGGCCGGTTCATCGAGGTGCAGGGCACTGCAGAGGCGCTGCCCTTCGGCCGCGAGGCGCTGCTCGTGCTGCTCGACCTCGCTGATCAGGGCATCGCGCAGCTTGTCGAAAAACAGCGCGCGATCGTCGGACACCTGGTACCGAAGCGATGACACCACCACGGCGATCAACGCAGAGCCCGTCCCCTCGTCCTCTGGCCTTGGTGCGCTGTCTGACCACGACGACAGAGGACGCAAGGACAGGCACGGGCGATTGCCGCTGACCGACCCGGGAACCGGCGGCCCTGGACCAAGGCCGGGACGTGGAACTCGGGACGGACCCGGGACACCGGACGGACGTGGGACCCGGGACGGACCAGGCACCCGGGACGGACCAGGCACCCGGAACCAGGAACAAAGGACAGACGGGACTTGCTATGGAGTTATATCGGGCAACGATCCCGACACCGCTTGGCGACATGCTGGCCCTGGCTTCGGATTCGGGACTCTGCGCGTTGGAGTTTACGGGTCCGCGCAAGCGACTGACTCGCCTCGATGCACGGATGCAGCGCTGGTTTCCGCCGCACGAGATCGTCGACGGCGACGCGGCGCCGATCGCGGCCGCTCGCGCGTGGCTCGCAGCGTATTTCGCAGGGGAGATCGCCGATGCAGACGGTCCGTCGCTCGACATGCGCGGCGCAGACTTCGAGAAGCGCGTGTGGGCGGCGCTGCGGGCCATCCCGCCCGGCGAGACCACCAGCTATGGCGCCATTGCACGAGCGCTCGGCGATACTGGCGCGTCACGAGCCGTAGGCGCGGCCAACGGCGCCAATCCAATCGCGATCATCGTGCCTTGCCATCGCGTCGTCGGAGCGTCCGGATCGCTCGTCGGCTACGGCGGCGGCCTGGACCGCAAGAAGTGGTTGCTCGATCACGAACGTCGATGGAGCAGGAGCTTACAAGCACCGCTGTTTTGATTGGCCCGCAGAGTCCGCTGAACATGCCGAGCAAATCACGCTCTGCGGCCTAGCGTTCTCCGCAGTTGCCGCCGCCGCGGTTGCTTGTTTCGCTGTTGCCCTCGAGAAAGCGCTTCAGCTTTCGGAATGCCTCTCCGCGATGGCTCACCGCGGCTTTCTCTTCCGCCGTGACCTCGCCGAGCGTCCGTCCATACGGCGGGTAGAAGAATATGGGGTCGTAACCGAACCCGCCCACACCCTTCGGACACGGCGAAATGCGGCCTTCGACAGTTCCGCGTGCCTCGAACAGCACGCCCTCAGGTGACATGAGAACGACAGCGCACACGAACCGAGCGGTGGTCGTCGAGTGTCCGCTCGCTTCGAGGGCGCGATAGATCAGCGCGAATTTGGCCGGATATGACGTGCGCTCGCCTCCATAACGCGCGGATTCGACGCCGGGCGCGCCGCCAAGTGCGTCGATTTCGAGGCCCGAGTCTTCTGCGACCGTCACCTGCTGCGTCACGCGGGAATAATAGGCCGCCTTCGCACGCGCATTTTCTTCGAAGGTGTGCCCGATCTCCTCGGGTGGATCGAGCCCCGGCCATCCTTCCAGAGTGACGATATCGAGGTCCAGACCGGCGAGCAGGTGCTTTATTTCCTGCACTTTATGTCGGTTGGTCG
>JBKPDW010000272.1:0-9196 GCA_046728115.1 Acidobacteriota bacterium
GGCAAGCGGATCTACATGGACGTGGACCGTTTCATGGGGTTCCTGGTGATCGACGTCGCCGCGCGCAAGGTGATCTCGAGGGCGGCCTTCGAGCTGACGCCTGACGAGAAGGCCTCGAGCGCCAACGGGCACGCGCACGGCATCGCCATCGGCAACAAAGGCAAGGAAGTCTGGACCAACGACACCGCGCACGACACGACCTACGCCTTCGACGTATCGGTCGACCCGCCGAAGCAGCTCGCGCGGATTCCAGTCGGCCGCGGGCCGTACTGGATCGTTCCCTCCCAGGACGGCATGACGATGTTCGTGGCCTGCCCCGCGAGCGACGAGGTGGTCGTCCTCGACGTCGCGACGAAGAAAGAGAAGACACGCTTCAAGTTCCCGGCCGGCGATCATCCAGTACGGATGATCGATCTCGCCGTGCCGATCAAGAAGCAGACGTCAACGCGGTAGATGACGGCTAGAGGCCTGTCTCCTCGGATTTACTACCGGGCCGCTCCGTTGTCGCGGCCCGAAGATCGCGGTCGAAGGCCTGTGGTGACCAGTACGACTTCAGTGGATACAGTCCATCTATGAAAGGGCCGACGTGTGCCGGGTCGTACGTTCCACTGTCGCATGCACCGAGCGTCTGACGTCTCGTTCAGCCATCTATTCGAGCTCGCACGTGAGCTCAGCATCAGTTAGGACCAGGTCGGGGGTCATTCACTAGACGACCGCAACTGGCCATGGACTGTATCGACCACACCGACCTGGAGAGGACGTCACACGACCGCCAACCACTGCGTAAACACGTCGTTGCACAACCGTCGCGCCAGCGCCACCCGGGCTTTGAGCGCCCCCTTGGGAATCGCGAGGCGACGCCCCCAGCGACCGATCCGGTCGGACCGTCGCGTCCCGTGCATCGCCGCTTCCACCAGCGCCCACCGCAACTATGGCGAGCCACGTCGCGTGATCCGACCGTGCCGCACATGGCCGGCGCTCGCCTCCACGCGAGGCACCAGTCCGGCGTAGCTGGCGACATGCCCCGCGGTCGGAAACCGACGGATGTCGCCCACCTCGGCGCGGATCATCAACGACAGGACGACGCCGATGCCAGGAATTTGCTGCAGCGCGGTCGCGATCGGATCGGTGGCGGCCGCTGCCTGGACCTCCGCATCGGCCCTCGTCGCTTCGGCACGGACGGCCGTCAGGATGCGGCGGAGCCCCGCCACACTCGCGGCCGCGCGGGGCGGCAGGGTCATCGTCTCGAGCCAGGCATCGGTGGGTGTGCGCGCGAGACGCCGCCGATCCACCAGCCCTTGGCGGAGCAGCACGGCGCGCAACCGTTGGATCAACGCCGTACGAACCTGGACGACTGCCATCCGAAACCGACACAGCTCGCGCAACTCGCGAATCGCCACCGATGGAATGTAGATGCCCACGACGCTGTCCCGGCGCAAGGCATCCGCCAACCGACGTGCGTCAAGGCGATCGGTTTTCGCCGCGTACCCGGCCTTCAGCTTCGTCTTCACCGGATCGACGATCCGAAGGTCGCCGACACGGTGAGCCACCGCATCAGCGAAATGCCAGGTCGGCGTACTGGCCTCGACAGCCACCGCGGTGCGCGGATTACACCGCGCCAACAAGGCCGCGATACCCGCATCCGTACGGGGAAACCCATCCTCCCACAGGCGATCTCCCGTGACGGTCACGGCACACGCTTGGAAAAACGCTTGGTGCAAATCGATTCCGATGTAATGCTCAAACACGGGCTGTCCTCCTCTCCAGCCCGGCGCATGCGATGGTGGAACTCACATGCTAACCGGCTGAAGGCGAGAGACGGCCCTTTCATCTGATCACTAGGATGGCGCGCTCTGGCATCGTCCGGCGAACGTTCCTCGCGTTCGGGCTCATGCTCGTTGGCGGCGCCCGTCGGGCATCGGCGCAAAGTGCGGACGCGCCGTCGGGTTTTGCGCGGCTGACCCGTCCGATCCGGATTCCGCTGGACTCGGTCGCGACACCCTGGCGCGCCGTGCCGTTCACGGCCGAAGCGACGAGCACGGCGACCGCAGAGGCGCCAGCCCGGCGCGTAGTGCTCAAAGGCGTTCTCTACCGCAAGAAGATGGAGGATGGCTCCTCGGATCTGACCGCGCTCTGCGTCACCTGTCCTCACGAGCTGTGCCCCGTCGATCTCGTGACCGATCCCGAGCGGTTGGCCAAGATGGGCGACGCGAAGTCGCCGCTGTTCGAGTGCGGATGCCACTTCAGCAAGTTCGACGCGCGCGAAGACGGCGAGTGGGTGTCGGGGGTGGCGTACCGCGGGTTGTTTCGTTTTCGAGTCAGCGCCGCGGGCAACGACGCGGCGGAGATCACCCATATCGAAGAAGAAGCGTTGTTCGTCGTCTGAAGGACACGGGCGCTTCATCTCAGGAGGGTTCGAATGAAACGGACATTGATCGCCGGAGTCGCGCTGGCTGCGCTCGTCGCGCTGCCGGCGCCGGACTGGGCACAGACCAAGACGGACTTCTCAGGCTCGTGGACGTTTGACGCATCGAAGAGCGACCCAGCGGCCGCTGCCGGACGTCGTGGCGGAGGCGGCGGACGCATGGGCGGCGGCGGACCCGCGGCGGCGATGACCGTCACGCAGTCGCCGACGCACATCACGATCGAACGCACGATGGGCCAGAGTCAGACGTCGGCTGTCTACAAGCTCGACTCCAGCGAGAGCACCAACCTGATCGGCGACGTTTTCCTCTCTCGATCCCGGGTCTCATGGGATGGCCCGAAGCTGGTGATCACGACGCGCAAGGACCTAGGGCTGACGCCGAACGGCCCGATGGCAGAGGAATCAAGAGAGATTTTCAGCCTGGAGGGCGGTGTCCTGACGGTCGTAACGACCACGCGCATCCCGCCGGCCGGCGAGCAGACGCGGAGGCTGGTATACAACAAGAAATCGTGATTTCGAGTGACGGCGTCGAGGAGTCCGGCTGTCCCTCGCCAATATCACGTCCGGCCAAATCATTGACGTTGGCAGGGTAGCTGGCGATGCTACGCGCGATGCGTCACGTCGTTCGGACGGTCATGGGGTACTCCGCGGATTCACGGCGAGCTACTCAAGCTCGGAATCGTCGTCTCAGAACGCACGGTGTCGCGGTACCTGCGAGAGCGGCCAAGAGACCGTCACACCGGCGTTCGTGGCGCTTCAATCGACACGCGAAGTTAACGAACAGCCGCGGCATTGTCAAGACGTTGGCGGTCTGCTCTGATGCCGCCATGTCCCAGCCGTCAACGCGACCAGCGCTGTACAAAGGCTATCGGTTCCCGCCCGAGATCATCAGTCATTGCCTGTGGCTCTACTACCGTTTCGGGGTGAGTCTGCGCGACGTCTCCGAAATGATGCTCGCCCGAGGGATTGAGGTCTCGCACGAAACGATTCGCCTGTGGGCGCTGCGGTTCGGCATGGAGTACGCCCGACGACTGAGGCGCACGCGGGGCGCGTGCTCCAACATCTGGCACCTCGATGAACTGTGTCTGAGGATCAACGGGCAACGCGGCTGGTTGTGGCGGGCGGTCGATGACGCCGGCGAAGTGCTCGACATCTTGGTGCAACGCCGCCGAAGCGCACGGGCCGCGTCGCGCTTCTTTCGCAAACTCTTGAAGGGACTCCGGATGGTGCCGCGCGTCATCGTAACCGATCGGTTAGCGAGCTATGCCGCCGCGAAAGCCGTCGTGCTACCAACCGTTTCCCATCTGCGCCACTGGCGCCAGAACAACCGCGTCGAGAACTCGCACCAGCCGGTCCGCCAACGCGAGCGCTGTCTACAACGGTTCAAGAGCCTGCGGCACGCAGCCCGGTTCTGTTCGGTGTTCAGTACGGTCTGCAACCAGTTTCGGCCCGGCCGTCATGCACTCGCTGCCCCCAACTATCGCACGCTAATGCGCCGACGCTGGCGGGAATGGGACGTGGTCTCGGAAACGACGGCGTTCGCTGCCGCGGCGTGAGGGTCTGGCTCGAAACGTCCACGGTGGTCCCGTGCCTTACTCAACCCCTGCCACCGGATGGCGCGAACAACTTGACAATGCCCTCAGGCCACCGTCGCGAAGTACACCGCCCGTCCTCGGCAACCGCCGTCACAAACTTGGCGGACATTCCTCCGGAATCACATCGGCCAGATCGTGGCGGCGGGCTTCTTCCTCGTGCCAACTGCGACGTGTCGCCTGCTGTTCGTCCTGGTGATTCTGGCCCACGAGCGCCGGCGCGTCGTGCACGTGGGTGTCACCGACCATCCGACCGCGGCGTGGACCGCGCAACAGCTTCGCGAGGCGTTTCCGTGGAACAATGCGCCGCGCTATCTCCTCCGAGATCGCGATACCGCGTTCCACGCGTGGGCCACAACGACACAGGCGATGGACATCCACGAAGTGGTCACCGCAGCCCGCTCACCATGGCAGGAACGCATACGTCGAGCGGTTGATCGGATCGATTCGTCGCGAATGCCTCGACCATGTCATCGTCTGGAATGAGCGCGGGCTCCGCCGCGTGTTGACCGCCTCCGTCGCGTACTACTCGAGCTCCCGAACGCACCTCTCGCTCAACAAAGATGTGCCGATTTCGCGACAGGTCGCGTCACCGGCGGATGGCGCCATCGTCGCGATTCCACAAGTCGGCGGCCTTCACCATCGGTACGAACGCCGCGCCGCGTAAGACAGACGGCCCTCGAATCTAACGAGACTGGAGCTCGTTCGGACTGCGCGCGAAGCCTGCGGCACGTCAACTTCGTGCTGTTGAACTCTAGTTGTTCTCTCCGGTTGGCCGTTACGAACTGTCTGCGACGAGGGTTTTGCGGACGTGAAGGGGTCCACGTCGAGACGATCGGACGACCTACCATGGCCGGCCAAATCGACTTTTCACGAAGGACAGGCAGTATGAAACACAGTTGTAATGCGCCACCCACTCCTGCATGACCGCGCGGACATGTCTTCATTCAGCAAGATCATTCAATCCAGGCACTCGCGGCGGATGGTGCCGATCAGTCGCTCGCAGAATGCGTTCCCCTGCGGGCATCGCGCCGGCGTCTTCAACACCGTCAGGCCAATGGCCGTCACCGCATCGTCAATGGCGGCCGCATAGACGCTGTCGCGGTCGTGAATCAGAAATCGTTGTGGCTGATCGCCGGGCACGATCGCGCGGAACTGCTGGATCGTCCAGGCGGCCGTCGGATGCGCTGTCACGTTCCAATGGATGATCCGGCGCGTACCGGGGTCACATATTGGATTCGGGCCCTCGAGCAGGTATTTGGACATTACGCCGTTACCCGCGGCGCGGGAGATGATCATGTGATCACGAAGCATGGCCGCGTCTCATAAAATGTCCGAACAACTGCCAGAACCCTTGGTGCCTTCACGCGGCGACGCAAAACTCCTGCAGCGTTGCGATCGAATGTCCGCCGCCGATGTGTGGTGTGATCGATAGCTCCAGCACCAACGCCTCGACCAGATCCACCCGGTAGTCTTCGCGTTCACTCGTTGTGTCGGGCGGTGCAAATGTGAACTGTTGCCGCAAGACGTCAACGGACTGCGGCGCCCCGGCTGATTGCCAGCGCAAGACGAACTCCTGCGTCCGGTTGACCTCCGTTTCTTCAAAGACGAGGCGAATGCGCGTGATTCGGACCGGACGACGGAAGCGCAGGCGAATCGTCTGCACACCGGGCGAGGCCGCGCGCCACCGGGCTGGTGCATCGCAAGCGAAGACGCCCTCGATGGGCGACGCCGGTTGCTCCGATGTGACGTCGACATCCGCGAGTTGTATCAGCTCGAGCCATTCCGTTGTAGAGACCGCTTCGTTCATGCCCGTGATTCGTTTGATCATTCGTCATCCTCTTGTGTGACTCAGTCAGCGTCACGACAGCCTAGACACCTTTTGTACCCGAGATACCTCACTCACCAGCTCGGCGAGCTGCGCCGTTTGGGCGACTGATGCGACATCCGTCTGGGAGATGATGCCGATGCAGCATCCCTGGTCGTCTACGATCGGCACTCGTCGGACCTGGTGCTGCTCCATGGTCGAGACGACGTCTGTAATCGGCGCATCCGCTCGCACAGTGACGACGGACGTCGACATGCAGGTCTCGGCAGGATACGCCATCGGATTTTTTCCCTCGCAACCACACGACACACGATGTCCCGATCTGTGACGACGCCGATGGGTCGATCCGCCTGGTCGAGGACAGGAATTTCACCGCAATCGTATTGCACCATCATTTTCGCGAGCTGATCCAGAGCGGTGTGCGGTCTGCAGCACGCCGGATTTGCGGTCATGAAGTCACGTGCGAGTGTTTGCATCGTGGTTCCCTCCAATGAGCGATTTCGCCACGATCGTGTCAAGTCATCTGCGTCTTAGGGAAGCAACGCCCTCAAGAACTTGCGTGTGGCCACGGGATCGTGCAGCCGAAGGCCCGCGAGACTCGCGCCCGAACCCACGTGCACCGCGACCGCAGAAGGCGGCAACGCTGCGAACAGTTCCTCATCGGTCCGGTCATCGCCGACAGCCAAGATGGCCGCGGGCGGCGTGTCCCGGGAAAGGAGTCGCTGGACCACTGCGGCCTTGCTGGCGCCGCGCGCCCGAACTTCCAGGACTCTCTTGCCCTCCATGATCTCGATGGGACGGTCGACCATGGCCTTCGACAGCACCAACCGAAGTTCGCGTGCCTGCACTCGTCCGTACCGTCGTGCGGCTTGACGGTAATGCCATGTGATCGAGGCTTGTTTTTCCTCAACGAACGCGCCGGGCGTGGCAGCGCTGAACTCCTCCATGATGGCGTGGACCTCCGGCATCCAATCACAGCAGGGGACGGTGAGTGTCGACTCCCATTCATCGGCGTTGCCTTCCCGAAACCAGACGCCGTGTTCGGCCCATAGTCCGATGGGCAGCGCGCCGAACCACGTGTCGAGCGTGTCGCGCGCCCGCCCGCTGACCATCTGCACGATCGTATTCGGCCGTCGCCCGAGGGCCCCGAGCAGGCTGATGAGGTCGGAATCGGGCAGCGCCTGGTTCGGAGTATTCGCGATAGGGACGAGCGTGCCGTCGTAATCGAGCAGAATCGCCAAGACGCTGGCGGCCCGCAACTGTCCGAGGGTCTCATCGAGGGCGGCCGCCGTCGGCCGCTGATCCGTCCCGGTTTCCTGTTCGAGGGCTCGGACGAAATCGTTGGCCCAGCGGTGCACGTCGTGCGCCATGAGCCAGCGCCGCATGGCACTCATGCGCGCGGATCGCTCGGCAGGCGCCATGGCCAGCGCGACCTGCATTTTCGCCGTCAGATCGCCCACATCGTACGCGTTCACGGACACCGCCTCGTGCAACTCTTCTGCCGCGCCCGCGAACTCGCTCAAGACGAGTACGCCGTCATCATCGACGCGCGACGCGACGTATTCCTTGGCAACCAGATTCATCCCGTCCCGCAGGGGAGTCACCAGCATCACGTCAGCGGCGCGATAGAGCGCCACGAGCCGCTCGGACGAGACCGACTGATGGAGGTAATGAATCGGGACCGACGTCACTGTTCCGTAGGTGCCGTTGATGCGGCCGATCATCTCCTCGAGTTCGCGACGAAACTCCTGGTAGCTGGGGACCGCGTCACGTGACGGCACGGCCACCTGAATCAGGCGGAGACCGTCGCGAAGCGAGGGGTCGTCCTGGAGCAGGCGCTCGAAAGCGACCAATCGTTGACGAAGCCCCTTGGTGTAATCGAGGCGGTCGACGCCCAGCAGCAGTCGGCGGTCGCCCACGTCGCGCCTAATGGCGGCGAGTTCTTCCTGAACGGCAGATGAGACCGACAGCTGTCGAAACGCTTCCGCGTCAATCCCCATCGGGAAGACACCAAACCGTACCTGCCGCTGTTCGAGCCACACGCGGTCTTCCTCCGGCTCGATGCCCGAGAGGTATCCGAGCGCGGCGGCAAAATGGTGCACGTACGCGTAGGTATGGAAGCCGACCAGATCGGCGCCGAGCAGACCCTCGAGGATTTCTCGACGCCAGGGAAGGATGCGGAAGACCTCATCGGCGGGGAACGGGATGTGGAGAAAGAATCCGATGCGAGCGTCCGGCAGCCGTCGCCGGAGCAGGCCTGGGAGGAGCAGCAGCTGATAGTCGTGCACCCAGATCATGTCGCCCGACTGATACTGGGCCACGACGAGATCCGCGAAGCGCTCATTGACGCGCTCGTAGGTGTGCCACGTCGTCGGACTGAGGGGAATGCGCTCGAGGAGGTAGTGGAACACCGGCCAGAGGACGCCGTTCGAGAAGTCCTCGTAGTACTCACGCACCTCGGCATCCGTCAGATACAGAGGGAGGATGCCACGTTCGGCGAGCTCACGGTCGACCCTCTCGCGCTGCGACGGCGCGAGATCCTGGGTTACGCCAGGCCAGCCAATCCACACGCCACTCGAACGCTCGTGATACTGACGAAGACCGGTCGCGAGGCCGCCGGACGCGGCCGACACGAGAACCTGATCATCGTCAACTTGCACCGTGATGGGCAGACGGTTTGAAACGATGAGCACGCGACGAGGCGCCATCCGTTAGTGTATCGCGTCGATTGTCGCGATAGGGTCCGCCACTACCGCCATTGGCTATGTGCTTGTCGAGCTCCGCATTCTCGGGAGCTGGACCGCTGGGCGGTGTCCCTCGCCGATATCGCGTCCGGGCAAAAATCATTGACCTTGGCGCAGTTGTGCTCCGCAAATACTTTGATAGCGCCGCTCACGCGACTGCCTCGAGACGGTACTCGTGGTGCAACCCGCCCAAAATCGGCGTCGCGACGACTCGATGATCACTGGGCAGTTCGTGGCCCGTCGACGCGACCACTCGGTCAGGCTGAGGATCCGGAAGCCCGGGTCCTAAGCTGCTGTGCGGTCGGCCTCGATTGTAATGGCTGATCCACTCCCGAAGAATGGCGCGAAGGTGGCGCTCGGTCAGGGGAATCACGAAGTCCAAACACTCTCGACGGATTGTGCCGATCACGCGCTCGCAGAAGGTGTTCGCTTGTGGAATGCGCGCCGGCGTCTTGAGCACCGTCAGCCCTCCCTGCCAAGATAGGTGAGACACTTTACCCCTCGTCAATTAGTGTGCAGGGCGGGGAGATGAATCATTGATGGATGCGACCCGCAACCTGTTGGCACGACAGACGATCGTGGGGGAGCCGGAGCGAAGGGACGGCGA
>JBKPDW010000273.1:0-4578 GCA_046728115.1 Acidobacteriota bacterium
GCCCAGCACCCTGCAGCGAAGTTGCCCAGCACCCTGCAGCGAAGCCGCCCAACACCCTACATGCGCAGCCCGCCCAGCACTCTGCTGGCGAAGCCGCTTTTGCACCCTGCACGCGCAGCCGCCCAGCACTCTACTGGCGAAGCCGCTTTAGCACTCTGCCCGCGAAGCCGCCCGGCACCCTACACGCGAAGCCGCCGTTTTTATGCCTTTCGCTTGAAAACGAGCGCCGCCACGACGCTGGCCATCAACTCGACGAGCACGATGCCGGTCAGCATGACGAACGTCCAATCGCCCTCGTTGATGTACTCGACGATCGACACCGCGACACGGGCGACCGGCGTCGCAAGAAGCATGACGATGCCGACCTGAAGCAGAAGTTCGCTGACGTGAACGGCGTCGAAAAACGACAACACGAGGCCCAGGCCGAGACAGATCGAGCTGGCGAATGTCCCCACGCGCAGCACGGTGCCGATCGCCCGTTCGAGGCGGCTCGCCTTCACGCCGGCCTCAGGAACATCAGCACGGCGACGACGACCAGCAGAACGGCCATCAACACTTTGAGCCACTTCACCGGCGCGTGCGTCGCGAATCGCATTCCCGACCACGATCCAAGCTGAACGCCGAGCACCGCGGCGGCCGCCAACATCGGGACGAGTTGACCATGACCGTAGTAGATGATTGCGCCCGCGGTAGCGGTGACACCGATCATGAACGCGCTCGTCGCCGCCGACGCGCGCAGCGGAACGCCGCACCACGCGTTCAGCACCGGCACTTTCAGCACACCGCCGCCGATGCCGAAGAGCGACGACACGTTGCCCGCGACGAACGACACGCCAATCGCCAGCGGCAGGCGCCGCACGCGATACGCGACCATCCCTCCGCTTTCGGCCTCGTAATAGCGGCCACCCAGTACGCCCACGTCCACCGAAGGATCCAGGATGACGTTGCGCCGATTCAGCCGGCTCATCATCATCAAGGCGATCACGAACGCCATCACGCCAAACAGCCTTTCGAGAATGCTCGGCGACACGACCTGGGCGGTGATGCCGCCCAGGAGACTGCCGGCGGCCGTCGCCACTTCGAGCAGCATTCCGAGACGCAGATTGATCAGCTGCCTGCCAGTACGTCCGGCCGACACCGAAATCGAGGTCGCGATCACGGTCGTCAGGCTGATCGCGGCGGCGACGGGAAATGGGAATCGGAGCCCGAGGTTCATGAACGGCACGAGAAAGATGCCTCCGCCCAGACCGAGCAGGCTGCCGAGGGCCCCGGCGGCTACGCCGGCCCCGAAGATGATGAGTGCTGTGCTGGCGGTGACGACGGGCATCGTTCCGAAGTTTGAAGAGTCAAGTGTCAAGTCTGAAGTACGAATCGCCCACCTGAGCCTTGAAACTTCAGACCTTGAGACTTGCGACTCGAGACTTGAAACTATTTCTTCACAACTCCCACGGTAGCGATGGTGTCTCCTTTTTTCAGCGAGGGCACCGCTCGAACGAACGTTATCACGCCGGCTTCCGGCGCTCGTGCCTCCGCGATTACCTTTCCGAGGTAATCCGTCACGTATCCCACCTTGGTGCCCTTGTCGACATACGTGCCCCGCTTCACCGACGGGTAGAAGATTCCGGTGTCGTCAGCCGTCATCGTGACCGTTTTCTCGATCCACACAGGATGCTCGACCCGTGCTGGAGCGCCCGGGAGCATCTTGAGCGCCCGCATCACGCCGATCGATCCATTCACCAGGGCGTTCACATCGTCGGTCTCGACGGTACCAGCGTGGCCGGCCTCGGCGGCGAAGGACGGTTTGCCGCGCGTCGACGCCGTGTTCTCCAGAAACCGGGACGCGCTGGGATCCTTCGGACGATCGGCGGCGATGATGATATGGTCGAGGCCGAACGCGAGCACGAGCTCACGCGAGCGTTCGTCCTGTTGCTGGTTGCCGGTGACGGTCCAATAGCTGTAGGGACGCAGGCTCTCGTCGAGATCGCCGCCATGCAGATCGATCAGGTGATCGCATTTCTCGACCACTTCCTTCGTCATCGCGTAGGACGCGCGGTCTGTCTGCGTGCCGCTCGGGTTTCCCGGATAGAAGCGATTCATGCTCTTGTTGTCGACCGGGTTGACGTGCGGCACCATGCGCTCGAACGACGCGGGATTGACGAGTGGGACGAGAATCAGCGTGCCGGACAGCTGAGCCGGCTCGACGGCGTCGATCAATCGTTCGACGGCGATGATCGAAGCGTATTCGGTGCCGTGCGCGCCGGCGACGATCGCCAGCACCGGACCGGGTCGAGCGCCATGCAGAACGGCCACCGCGATGTCGTAGCCGGGATCGGATCCCGCGAGCACTTTGATAACACCTCGCGCGGTCTGACCGCGCGTCGCAGTCGCCGTGCCGACGACAAATGTCGCGCGCGGGTCCTGGCCGTCCGCGCCGCTTCCACCCTCGGCCTGCGCTCGCCAGCGATCGAGTGAGGCTCGGCCTGACCCGCCGAAGCCTTGCCCGACGCGGTCCGACTGACCAAGGGCGATAAGGATTACACACGTTGCAATGAACAATCTCTGCACGTCAGCTCCTCGCCGCGCGCAACTTTACAACGGTTCGTGCGACTCAATATAGTGGGTCGCTTGGAGACCCGTCGTCTCTTCATCAACGGCGAGTTCGTCGAGCCGCACGCGGCGTCGACGCTGGACGTCATCGATCCGTCCACGGCCGAAGTGATCGCGCGCGTGCCGGACGCGTCTGCCGAAGACGTGGACCGCGCGGTGCAAGCGGCGCGCAAGGCCTTCGACGAGGGGCCCTGGAAAGACACCACTGCGCAGGACCGCGGTCGCGTTCTCTTCAAGCTTGCCGAGATCGTCCGTTCCCGCGCTGCAGAGCTGGCGGAGCTCGAAACGCGGAATACGGGCAAGCCCATCGTCGAAGCGGAATTCGATATCGCCGACGTCGCGACGTGCTTCGAGTATTACGGCGGCTTGGCGACGAAGATTCACGGTGACGTCATCCCCGTGCCCGACAATGCGATGAGCCTCGCATTGCGCGAGCCGATCGGCGTCGCCGGACAAATCATCCCGTGGAACTATCCGCTGCTCATGGCGTCGTGGAAACTCGCGCCGGCGATTTGCGCCGGCTGCACGACCGTGTTGAAGCCGGCGGAGCAAACGCCTCTGACGGTGCTTGAACTGGCGGCCGGCTTCGCCGACGCGGGATTGCCTCCCGGTGTCGTGAATATCGTGACCGGCGCGGGCCCGACAGGCGCGGCGATCGTGGATCACGCGGCCGTGGACAAGATCGCGTTCACGGGAAGCGCCGAGGTCGGCAAGGCGATCATGCGCGCTGCCGCAGGGACGTTGAAAAAGATCTCGCTCGAGCTCGGCGGCAAGTCTCCGAACATTTTCTTCGCCGACGCGGACTTCGAAGCCGCGGTCGAAGGCGCGCTGTTCGGCGTGTTCTTCAATCAAGGTGAAGTGTGCTCGGCGGGAAGTCGGATTCTGGTGCAGCGACCGATCTACCGGAAGTTCGTGGACGCCATGGCGGAAAAGGCGCGCACGATCACCATCGGGCCTCCCCTCGATCGCGAGACGAAAATGGGTCCGCTCGTCAGCCGCGAGCAATTCGACCGCGTGCGCATGTACCAGGATCTGGGAAAACAGGAAGCGAAGCTCGCACTTGGCGGTGGGCGCGTCTCCGGCAGCGCGTTCGATCGCGGCTACTACGTCGAGCCGACAATCTTCTACGACGTCGACAACTCCACGCGGATCGCGCGCGAGGAAATCTTCGGCCCGGTCGCTTCGGTGATTCCGTTCGACAACGAGGACGACGCTCTGCGGCTGGCCAATGACACATACTACGGGCTCGCCGCCGCCGTGTGGACGCGCGACATCTTCCGCGCCATGCGCGCTGTCAAACAGCTGCGCGCAGGGATCGTGTGGGTGAATCACATGCAGCCGACCTATGTCGAGGCGCCGTGGGGCGGCTACAAGCAGAGCGGCATCGGCCGCGAGCTTGGTAAATGGGGTGTCGAGGAGTATCTGAACGTCAAACAGGTGTATATCAATCTGTCGGAGCAGCCTATCGGATGGTACTGAAGGGGCGGAGTTTGGGATGGTGCAGGGATTGTGGATTGGGGCTTAGGTTAGGGATCAGGGCTTAAGACGCAACCGAGAGACAACACGGAGGAGACTGACATGGTTTACGGTGGAAAAGAGCTGGCAGCGGCGTTTCGGACCGTGCGGAACAACACGATTCAGATCGCAGAAGACATTCCTGAGAACAAGTACGACTATCGAGCCTGCGCCGAGACGCGAACGGTGGGACAGCTGCTGACCCACATTGGACTCGGGCCGATGTTTCAGCACCACGTCCAGGCCAACAAGGTCACCGATCTCAAGAGCGTGAACTTCGGCGAGTTGATGCAGAAGGTCACCGCCGAAGAAGCCAAGCCGCGCACCAAAGCGGAGATCCTCGCGTTCCTCAAGACCGAAGGCGACAAGTTCGCGTCGTACCTCGAAGGATTGTCGGATTCGTTCCTCGCCGAGCAGGTGACGATGCCGCCGGGAGCGACGCCGGCGACCAAGAGC
>JBKPDW010000274.1:0-6417 GCA_046728115.1 Acidobacteriota bacterium
GACCACCCCTCGACTCTCGCTCAGGGCGATCTGAGCCGCGTCGAAAGGCACTACCGAAAACTGACCAGCCGACCGATGACAGGGATAGTACGTGCGTGAATAAACGTTGACAGGTCAATCTGGCGGATTTTACGTCGTGAAACCGGTAGTGTCAACGAAATGTAAGCGTTACAATCGTTTGCAAAAACGCAGCGGCGGCCGAGGTCCGGCAGCGGAGACCCTGAACACCATCTTTATGAAAATCTCACACGCTCGGCGAGCGACGCGTTCGACGATTGTTCTCGCGCTGGCCGTGCTGGCAATGACAGCCGCTCCCGCCCTGGCTCAATTCAAACCCCGCGTCGTCGACACGAGCGTGGGCGAGCAGTTCCACATCGAAGGCAGCGCCGCCTGGTGGTTCCCGTCGGCTGACCTCGTGGTGTCGTCGGGCGGCAGCGGCGCGCTCACCGGGCTTGCGGGCACCGACATTGACGCCAAGAACGATCTCGGTCTCGCGGACAAACGCGTTCCGCAACTGAGTCTGGTGTTGCGTGCGGCACGCAAACACAAGTTCCGCCTGCAGTACATCCCGATCGAATTCGAGCAGACCGCCACGCTGTCGCGCGACGTCAATTTCAACGGCCAGCGTTATCGGGTCGGATTCCCGGTGAATTCGTCGCTCAAGTGGCAGGCGCTTCGCCTGTCGTACGAATACGATTTCGTCACCAGGAGCCGCGGCTTCGTCGGCTTCATCATCGAGGACAAGCAGACCGACGTCCAGGTCGATCTGGTGACGCCGTTCATCCCGCCGCAGTTCGCGCACGCGCAGGCGCCCATTCCTTCCCTGGGCGGAATCGGCCGCGTCTACGCGACGCCACACGTCTCGATCACCGGCGAGGCGACGTTCTTCAAGCTCCCGGCCGGCATCACGGAGCGCTACGAGGCGCACTACGTAGACATCGATATCTACGGGACGTTCAACGCCACCAACAACTTCGGCGTGCAGGGCGGTTTCCGTTCGATGGATCTCGCCTACTTGTTCAAGGCGGATCGAGGCGCCTTCACGATGAGGGGCATCTACCTCGGCGTCGTGGCTAGATATTGAAGTTAGAAGTATAGAAGTTAGAAGTTAAGTCGGAAATTCGGACAGTCAGAAGCACGATGTCGGCTCGCCGAGTGTATCTGACTTCTCACTTCTGACTTCGAACTTCTGACTTTCAGTGAACGCCCACCGCCACTAACTTCGCCATCCGCCGATCGGCCTCTGCAAGCGTTTCGTCCTTCTTGCAGAAACAGAACCGGACCTTCGTGCGTCCTTCGTTCGAGGTCTTGTAGAAACTGCTCCCGGGGACGGCGGCAACGCCGATGTCCTTCACGAGGTACCGCGCGAATTCGACGTCGTCTGCGAAACCGAACGATCGAATGTCGGTCATGATGTAGTACGCGCCGTCGGGCTTGTAGCAGGTGAAGTGGTGCCGATCGAGCACGTCCAGGAGCACGTCGCGCCGGCGCTGGTACTCGCGCGCCAGCCTGCCGTAGTAATCGTCCGGTAACCCGAGGGCGACGGCGCCCGCCTCCTGCAACGGCGCCGCGGCACCGACCGTCAGAAAATCGTGCACCTTGCGGATCGCGCCGGTCAGCGACGGCGGCGAGATCGTCCAGCCGACGCGCCAGCCAGTCACGCTGTACGTCTTCGACAAGCCGTTGATTGTCACCGTGCGATCGGCCATGCCTTCGATCGTGGCGATCGGAATGTGGCGGTGATCGTCGTACACGATGTGCTCGTAGATTTCATCGGCGATCGCGATCGCGTCCCACTTCCGGCAGAGTGCGGCAATCGTCTCGAGCTCGTCGCGCGTGAACACCTTGCCCGTCGGATTGTTCGGCGTGTTGATGATGATGGCCCTGGTTTTGTCGTTGAACGCCGCCGCCAGTTCGTCGGGGTCGAACCACCAGGCTGTCCCGAGCGCGGTCGAGTGGCTCGCCGCTTGCGATGTCGAGACGCTGCGCGGTTCGTGCAGCGTCACGTAGCGCGGCGTCGCGCCGGAAAGGATCGCATCGGGGCCGTAGTTCTCGTAGAACGGCTCGAACACGATCACCTCGTCGCCGGGATCGATGACGGCGAGCATCGTGGACATCATCGCTTCGGTCGATCCGCAGCAGACAGTCACCTGCTGGTCGGCCTCGATCGGCAGCCCGTAGCGCCGCGTGAACTCGCGGGCGACAGCTTCGCGCAACGGACGCGCGCCCCAGGTGACGGCGTACTGATTCACATCTGCGTTGATCGCCGCGCACGCGGCGTCCTTGATGGCCACCGGCGCCGGAAAGTCCGGAAACCCCTGCGACAGATTCACGCCGCCATGCAGGTCGCTCAGCCGCGTCATCTCGCGGATGACAGATTCGGTGAACTGCATCGCTTTTTGCGATCCGGTCAGCTTCGACATCTTCAACTCTCTACGCAGCCTTCTTCTTCTTCGGCGCCGCTTTCTTCTTTGCCGGCGCCTTGGCAGGTGGCTTCTTGGCGGCTGCGCTCGATTTCTGGGCCGCAGCGCCCGATTTTTGCGGAGCGGCCGCTCGGGGGACGGCGGGCTTCGTCGTTGCCGTCGTACCAGCCGAGGAATCCGAGCCGTACAGGCGGCGATAGTCCTCGGCTGTGCCCAGGATCTTCTTGACGTAATTCTGCGTTTCGGGAAACGGGATATCGTCGATGAACTCTTCGCGGCTGACGCCCGGCCGCTCCGAAATCCAGCGCGCCACACGGTTGGGTCCGGCGTTGTAGGTCGCCAGCGCGTAGTGCACGCCGCCAAACTGCCGTACCAGATCAGAGAAGTACGCCGTGCCCATCTTGATGTTGGTCTCGGCCGTCTTGAGCATGCCGACCGAGAACCGGCTCGGCATACGCAGCGATCTGGCGTACTGCCGTCCCGTCGACGGCAGAATCTGCATCAGCCCGTATGCGTTCGCGGAAGAGCGGACGTCCGCCGTGAACGTCGACTCCTGTGCGATCAGCGCGGCGATCATGTACGGATCGAGCTGACGCTCGTTCGAATACTGGCGGATCAGCGTCCAATAGTTGACGGGAAAGAGGACCTTCAACAGCTCGGGCGGGAGCTGCTCTCCTCCAGCCGCCATGTACTGGGGATAGGCGCGCTTCATCGCGTTGATGCCCGCGCGCAGGTCGCCCCGCTGATTCTCGATCCAGCCGAACGTGGCCTGGATGACCGACGAATCGCCCCAGACGCGCTGCGCGTAGCGCAGCTCGTCCACCGCCTGATCGTAGAGCTCGAGCGCCAGCAGACTGCGCACGATCGACGCGTTCGGCGGCAGCGCGGCATGCGGTATCGGATTCCCGTCGGCTCCACGGGCCTGCAGATCGCTGGGAGTGTCGGCCACCAGCTGACGCTGAGGCGAGCCACCGTCGAGATGCGTCAGCGCCAGGCGTCCGTAATAGGTGTTCAGATAATCGCTCGCCACGAGCGCGTATCGCGCCTGCGCCAGCACTGGTTCGTTGAGCACGTCGTGCGCGCGCGCCGACCAGTACAGCCACGACGGCCGATAGTCGGACCGCGGGAAATGCGCGGCGCCAGACTCGAACGCGCGAATCGCGTCCGCGTACCGCCCGTTCTTGTACGACCACCACCCGATCTTCCACGCGGCCCGCTCCGCGTAGTGGCCCATCGGGAACTTCTCGTACATCTCCCGGAACGTCGCGTCGGCCTGCGCATCTTCGTTCTGCAAGATGTAATGCGTGGCCAGGTTGTTCAACGCTTCCTCGGCCCAGCTCTGATCGGAGAACTCCTGCGTCAGCCGGCGAACCGTGCGCAGGTACTCGTCTACGTCGCCGAGCTCGCGCACCGCGACGGCGTAGAAAAACAGCGCCTCGCCCTGCCGCGACGCGCCGTCGATGTACGGCCTCACGCCGTCGCGCGCGTTGCGTGGACGCTTGAGGTAGTACTCGCACTCCGCGATTCGCAGGTTCACCAGCTCGCGGTCGTCATCCTGCGCGATGTTCTTCAATCCGTCGAAGACCTGTCGCGCCTGCGTGTACCGCTTCGCGCCGAACAGCCGCTCGCCCCGGCCGAGTTCCAGCTTGTATCGATTCGTGCCTGGATCAATGGATGGAACCGGGAGGCTGTCGAGTTCCGACAGCGCTTGCGGAACCAACTCGCTGAACGGGAATTCGTAAACGACACGCGAGAACGCCTCCACTGCCTTCTCGAGGTTGCCGGTCACACGGGACGAGTGACCGAGCCGAATCAGGATGTCGTCGGCGGCGATGGCCTTACCCTTCGACAGCTTCTCGTATATCTCCATCGCCGCCCGGTTGTCGCCCAGCGCTTCGTCGCATTCGGCTTCCCGCAAGGCTGCCGCTTCGGCGAGATACCCCACGGGCTGCGTCGCGCGGAGCGCTCGAAATGTGCGCCTCGCATCGGCGGTGCGCTCCAGACGAAGCTCCGCCACGCCCTTGTAGTACAGCGCGTAGCCCCCGAGCGTACCCTGCGAAACGGATGCCTCGGACAGCAGCGAGAGCGCCCTCGGAAAACTGGAGTCGAGCTCCAGTTTCACCGCTGACAAGACGGCCGTCATCTCCGGCGTACGCGGCGTGCGGGGCGTGGGGGCGAGCCAGAGAAGCGAGATATCGGCTGGAAGAAGCGGATGATTTGTCGGTTTGAGAACAATATCGGGGGCGGCGCTGCCATTCAGCTGTTGCGCGTGCGGAGCCCGTGCTGGCAACAGCAGCATCGTTACCAAACCGATCGTGAGAACGGAGCCTCTTCTCATAGCGCTAAGTGACGCATCTCTCGAGACTTGCGACTTCAAACTTCAGACTTCAGTTTTGCGAGCGCGGCTGCCGCCTTGAACGCCGTCACGGCTTCGAGACAGCGCGACGCGTGCAGGGTCAGGGCTTCGAGGGCCGCAGCCTCGTGCGGCAACGACGTTCCATCGCGTTCGGCATATAGCACGGCAACCACCTCTCCCGCCAGCGTGATGGGCACGGCTACCGCCATGCATTCTATCGGCGTCACACCAAAAACCGGTGAGCCATCCGACGGGAATAGCAGCTGCGAGGCCGTTGACCGCGTCCGCACCGCCTCGGCCAGGATCCCCGTCTGCCGGAGCTCCGGCGCACCATTGCCTGTCAGGCCACTGCCTCGCACGAACAGAATCGTTACACGCGACGCCTCGCGCTCGGCGCTGGCGCGCAGTGCATCGAGAATCGCACTGAGGGACCGGGCACGGTCGATCGACCGCATGCCCTCGAGAAGGCGCGCGGCGTCGAGATCGCCCGTGCGTGCCGTCGGGACGGGGGGCGCCGCGACCTGAGCGGCCACGTGCTTCACCTCCCGCGTGACCGTTTCGCGCAAACGATCCCCAAGTGCGTCGAGGGCGTGGCGCAACTCTTCGTCCGACGTCATGAATGCTCGATCAGCCTGAAGAACCGGCGCATTCGGGAATTGGTGAGCTGCCGTGTGCAAGGCGTCCGCAAAGCGCGAGCTCACAAGTCCGTCGATCGCCAATCTGCCAACTCACCAACTCGCCAGTTGCAAAGATGGAGTTCGTCCATTATACGCCAACTTGCAGGTACAGAAGGGTTTGACGGTTCGTTTCGCGCGCCCTAGAATGGGAGGCGCCAGAGCACGCACCTCTTTTATCTGGGGGCGATACGGCTTCGACGGGGGTAAAGACTCGCGGGATGCATGCCGAGCGCCATCGTCTCGTAAATCCGGTGGAACACAACGTAACTGCGAACACGCAGCTCGCTCTCGCTGCTTAATTAAGTAGCGACGTCCACCCGGCTCCTGCCTGCGGGGCCGGACTGGATGTCATAAAAGCAGGCTGGTCGGCGCGAGGGCCTCCGGAGCGCGCCGGCGAGATCTTCCGGGGCTAGCAGTCCTCGGTTTCCGTCGCTCTTCGACGGGGGTTGCGAACATTCAAGAGCGGCTACGCATGTAGAGTTCCGCGACGGCGTACTCTCGGACGCGGGTTCGACTCCCGCCGCCTCCACCACTTAGCGTGTTCTACCGAGAGGAGTTTCCGATCTCGGTAGATCCCGTTGCCAACATGTTGCCAAACGGCGTGCCGGTTCTCGATGCGTCCAGGAGCCGGATTGCGCCCTCAATTGCCGCCGGACTGAGGTGCATGTACCGCTGCGTGGTCTTCAAATCCTTGTGTCCGGCCAGCTCCTGAATCGCCCTCGCTGGGGCGCCCTGCTGAGGGCGGTAAAGGCCCGGTGTGGACCCGCGGAGGCACCGAAATCGGACGGGGAACATTTCTTGTTTAACGCTTTTCCCGACGCCGCAGGAAACCAGGTTGAATTGACGCTCGTCCAGAACTGGGTTGACACCCTCAAAAGTCTCGTCCCCAAAGAGTCCCGATAGCCGGGACACGAAAAGATGACTGCAGTAGCATGTCTGCCATCAGGAGCTGCACATGAAG
>JBKPDW010000275.1:0-34051 GCA_046728115.1 Acidobacteriota bacterium
GTGTATGTGACGCTCGATTCGACCGCGCGTGTGCCGGATCCGCTGCCGGCGCACTGGCTTCAGGCGCGAGCTACTGGAAACGTTCTGATGTTCGTCGAAACGCAATTCTCGGACGACGCGATAGGTGAACTGGTCCGAACGCTTTGCGAGGGCGTCCGTCACATCGACGTGAAGCCCATGACGCTGCGATCGATCTTTACCACGCTGGCGCCCACTGCCCGTAATGGAGTCGTGTCGTGATGGTGTGGCACATCGTCAAGAAGGATTGGACGCTGTTATGGCCGCTCGTCACGGCCTTGGCGGTGTTGCAAGGTCTTTTGGCATTTGCTCGGTTCAGAGGCGGGATTTTCAACATCGGCCTCCCTACGACGCCAGCCGCCTTCCTGGAACTGCTAGCGGCCGCTGCCGTCATCACGCTGGTTGTACTTCAAGACCCGGTTCCAGGAGTTCGTCAAGACTGGTTGGTTCGTCCCGTTGCTCGCCGCGATCTTCTCCTCGCCAAGGTGCTCTTTGTCATCCTGTTTGTGCAAGGTCCGTGGTTCGTCACGGACCTTCTGCAGGGATTCGGGAACGGTTTCTCATTTGGTCAATCGGCAGCAGCGGCGACAGCCTGTGCGGTGTGGGTCCTGCTGACACTGAGTTTGCCCGTGCTTGCGTTCGCGGCGCTCACGGCCACCATGACGGAGACATTCGTCGGCGCGCTTGGCGTGTTTGCCGTCATGCTTGCGTCTCTGATTATCCCAGGGCTGGTCGGTGCGACGAGAGCAGCGGCGCTTACCGGCTTCGCCTGGGTGCCGTCTCTGTTACGGGAGGGGCTGCTGCTCATCGCCGCCGTCGGCGTGTTGATTCTGCAGTACCGCTGGCGGCACACGTGGGCTGCACGCGGGCTGTTTACCGTGGCATTAGTTGCTGGACTCTGTGTCTCATTTCTGCCGTGGCAGACGACGGTGCGACTGGAACAGTTGCTGACGGGCGGTGCGCGAGACGATCGCACCATCGCTATCTCATTTGCACAGGGCGCCGGAACATTTCGGCCGGCGCCGGGTCAGGGACTGGACGATGTTCAGGAGAAGCCGGGCATGGGCGCAGTGGATGTCGCTGCGGAGAATCAGCGACGGCGCGCAGAGGGCACGCGTACGGTGTTTCTGCCGATTCACGTATCCGGATTGGCCCCGGATGTGAGGCTGCTCGCCGACCGGTCAGAGGTGACGGTCACCGATCGCGACGGCCGCGTTATATATCGGGGAACGGGCAACGACCTTGAGCTTCGCGCGACAGGCGCCAACGCCGTCGTTCATCAGGGTATTCGAGTGCCTGGGGCATTGTACGGTCGTTTCAAGGCCGAACGGCTCGACGTTCAACTCGATTACTGGTTCACGCTGTTCCGGCCCAACGCGACTTACGCGCTTCCCGCGCAAAGTGGCGATCAGCGGATGCCTGCGATTGGACTGTGCGCGACGAAGGTGGATGACGCAGGGACTCGTGTGCTCTTTCAGTGCCTTCGGCCCGGTGAGCGGCCGCCGTGCCTCGCGGTCGTCCTCGAGCATCCCTCGACAGGACAACGAAATCCCGAAGTCTCTCTTTGCGTGCCTGATTACACGCCGTACCCGGGCCACACGTTTCCAGACGCAGTTAGTCGATTCGGCGGCAGATTGCCCTTCTACGATCCCTCGGGCCTCGTCCGCTACCCAGTCGGGGGGCCGCAGTTGTCCGAATCGCGCGTGCTCGTGACCGCCTTTGAGCCCGCAGACCACTTCGTCAGGCGCGTGGTCATCCAGGCTGTACGTCTTCAGGATTGGGAGCCGCAAGTGCCGGCAAGCGCAGGTGCGCCGCAGTAGGCGAATTGGTCAGACAAGCTGACCTCGCGTGAGCGGACCACACGTGTAGCGCACGACAGAGATTGGAATTCGTTTGGCACTCGGTGCCGAACGTGGCGCGGTCCTGCGAATGATGTTACGACAGGCGTCGCTTCCCGTTGCCGCGGGCGTCGCAGCGGCCGTGCCGCTCGGGCTCGGGGCTGCCTCGTGGCTACGGTCGCTACTCTTTGGCGTCAGTCCGCAGGATCCCACGACGATCACCGTGGTGTGCCTCGCACTCATACGGCAGCCCTCCTGGCGGCGTATCTGCCTGCGCGGCGCGCAGCGAACCTCGATCCGCTTAACGCCCTACGCTACGAGTGAAGAATGGCCGTTTAGTCGGATCGTGGCTACACAACTAGATTGACGCGCCCGCCGCGTGGGACCAACGCGATAGCGCGAGAAAAATAACGTAGATTGTCCACATAAATATAGTAGGCTGTCTACACAATGAGCCTCAAGACGCCTTCGCGCGTGGAGCTGCTGCAAGGCACGCTCGATCTGCTGATCCTCCGCACCCTTCGCCCCGGCCCGATGCACGGTCACGCGATCGCGAAGCACATCCAGCGGACGTCTGAAAATCTGCTCCAGGTCGAAACCGGGTCGTTGTATCCGTGCGTGCATCGGCTCGAGGCGAAAGGCTGGATCGCGGCGTCCTGGGAGCGTTCCGACAAGGGAAAACGGGCCAAGTACTATCGCCTCACGGCGCTCGGCCGAAAACAGCTCTTTGCCGAACAGTCGAAATGGGAGGCGTTCGCCCGCGCGATGGGATTGATCCTGGATCCAGTCGGCCAGGAGGGCTGATGAACGCGTTCTTTCGTAAGTTGCGTTGGTTGACGCAGCGGGATCGCAAGGAAGCCGAACTCCGCGAGGAACTCCAGTTCCATTTGGAAGAGGAAGCGCAACAGCGTCAAGCTCAAGGACTGACGGAAGAAGAGGCCCGCTGCGTGGCGCGTCGTGAGTTGGGCAACTTCGCGCTGGTGCAGGAAGACACGCGCGCTGTGTGGGGATGGACGATGCTGGAGCAGCTCGGCCAGGATATGCGCTACGCCTTCCGGACGATGGCGGCCAACCGGCTGTTCACGGCGCTGGTGATCTTGTGCCTGGCGCTGGGCATCGGCGCCAACACGGCGATCTACAGCTTCATCGATTCGATCCTGCTGCGCTCGCTGCCGGTCGCCGATCCCGACTCGCTGGTCGTCCTCAACTGGCACGCGAAGGTCGCATCCAAACGCGACTTCGTCATGCGGGCCATGAGCGGCAGCACTTGGGACGACCCTGGCTCGGGAACGACGAGCGGCATGTTCCCGTTCGAGGCGTTCGAGCTAATCCAGAAGGACGACTCGGTGTTCTCGAGCGTGTTCGCGTACTACCAGCCGAGGCAAGCGAGAAAACTGAACCTGACGATCAACGGGCAGGCGGATCTGGCCAGCGGTCTGACCGTCTCCGGCGACTTCTTTCGCGGGCTCGCCATCCTCCCTGCCGCCGGCCGACTGATCATGCCCAACGACGATCGGGCGGGAGCAGCCGCGGTCATCGTGGTCAGCCACGCTGTGGCTGTAAATCGTTTCGGAGGAGCCGCTAACGCTGTCGGACAGGCCGTGCTGATCAACAACTTGCCGTTCACGGTGCTCGGCGTGGCGCCGCCTGGATTCTTCGGCGTCGATCCCGCCGCCGCTCCTGACGTCTATCTGCCGATGCACGCCAACGAATTGGTGGGAGCGGCCGATCAGTTTGGATTCCGTGCCGAGAGGTATCTCGATCCTCACTACTACTGGATCCAGGTCATGGGCCGCTTGCGTCCCGGCATCAGCCTGGTTCAAGCGCAGGCCGTGTTGGCTCCGAGATTCCAGCAATGGGTGGCCAGCACGGCGACAAACGATCGGCAGCGCGCGCAACTTCCCGAGCTGGCGATCAACCGTGGCGCAGGCGGACTCAGCACCCTCCGCCGCACGTACTCGCAGCCGCTCTTTATCTTGATGGCGATGGTGGGGTTGATCCTCGTGCTGGCCTCCGCCAACGTCGCCAGCCTGCTGCTGGGACGCGCAACAGCAAGAGGGCGCGAAATAGCCTTGCGCCTGAGTCTGGGCGCAGGACGGCTTCGCGTCGTGCGGCAACTCCTGACGGAAAGTGTCCTGCTGGCGTCGTTCGGCGGAGCGCTCGGCGTGCTGTTCGCGATCCTGGGTATTCGCTTCCTGACGCTCCTGCTCGCGAACGGCCGGACCGACTTTACGTTGCACGCGGAGGTGAACTGGCACGTGCTGGGCGTCGCAGCCGCGCTGTCTGTGCTGACGGGCATCCTGTTCGGTCTCGCGCCGGCGATTCGGGCGACCCGCGTCGACGTCATACCAGCCTTGAAGGAGGTACGAGCCGGCGAACCGGGCGCGCGGCACGGGTTCGGGCGCGTACCTCTGAACCACGCGCTCGTTGTAGGACAGATCGCCATCTCGCTGCTGATGCTGGTGGCGGCGGGGCTCTTCGTGCGGACGCTGTCGAATCTGCAATCGATCGAGCTCGGCTTCAATCGCGAGAACGTGCTGCTGTTTCAGCTGGACGCCAGGAAGGCCGGTTACGGTGACCAGGATATTGACGCCTTCTACGGCGATCTCTTGAAGACGTTCAGCGCCATGCCGGGGGTACGCCATGCGAGCCTGTCCGATTCTTCGCTGATCGAAGCGGGATCGGGGACGCCGATCCACTTACCCGGACAGCCCCCCGATCCAGCGACGCGTTACCTGGCCATCGGACCGGGATTCTTCGCGACGATGCAGATTCCGATCCTCGCTGGCCGTGATGTCGACGAAAGGGACCGGCCCGGCTCGACGCCCGTTGCCGTGATCAACGAAGTGTTTGCCAAGACGAATTTCGGTGACCGGAACCCGCTGGGGCAGCACTTGCTCATGAGCAGAAATGGTCTTGGGCGTGACATGGAAATCGTCGGCGTATCCAGGAACGCACGATATGGCAGCCTCACTCGCGACATCCCGCCGGTGGTGTATTTTCCCTATGACCAGGGTTATCCGCAGCCGAATGAGATGGTGTATGTGCTGCGCACGTCGGGCGATCCTCTCCTGTATGTGAACGCCGTTCGGGAAACGGTACGACAGGCAAACGCGCGCGTGCCGGTGTCCGACATCAGAACCCAGACGGCGGACATCGACAAGACAATCAACCAGGAGATCACCTTCGCCCAGTTGTGCAGCGGCTTCGCGATCCTGGCAACAGTGATCGCCTGCGTCGGTCTCTACGGCGCCGTATCGTACAACGTCGTCCGACGCACCGGCGAAATCGGCATCAGGATCGCGCTCGGGGCCCAACGTGGAGGCGTTGTGCGGATGGTTCTGCGTGAAGTCCTGGTCATGGTGGTGGGCGGCCAGGTGATCGGCATGGTCGCGGCGCTTTCCACGTCGAGATTCATCGCAGCGTTTCTATACGGCATGAAGCCCAACGATCCGCTGACGCTGACACTGGGTGGCATGACTCTGCTGAGCGCCGCCCTTCTGGCGGGCTACCTTCCCGCGCGTCACGCGTCTCGAATCGATCCAATGGCTGCACTGCGGCATGATTGACTCTGCCTTCAACTCCTCGAACCTGACTCGAAGCCTTGAAGGCTTGCAGCAGCGGAATGAGAGTGCTCATCTTCTCCGGGAATGCCGCATTGTCGTTCTACATCACACGTGACCCAATCGCAGATCGGCGATTTTCAATCACTTTTTCAGCGCAGCCATCCAGTTGACGACGATATTCATTGGTTTCGTTTCGGGACCGCTCACCTCGCTGTTGATAAGGAACGATTGCCCGTCGGCGGCGACATCGAAGTCGATGATGCGCGCGGGTTTCCGATCGAACAGGACCTTGGCCACTCCCGCATCGAAGCTCGCGGTCGTGCTGACGGGTACTGCCATCACCCGCTGACCCACGACGTAGAACAGCTCTTTGCCGTCTCGACGCCAGCGTGGATTTGCGCCACCGCCGGTTGAAATGCGATGCGCTTCACCCGGTCCAGGAAAAGGCCGCACGTACACGTCCCGCTCGCCGGCTTCGTCGGATACGTACGCGATCCACCGTCCGTCGGGCGAGAATCGCGGCGCTGTTTCGTTGAACCGAGTCTTCACGAAGGCCGTCGGGGTGCGCTCGCCCGTCAGCGGCAGAATCCAAACGTCCGATGCCGTGACGGAATCGGTTTTTTCGTACGCGATAAACATTCCGTCGGGATGCCAATCGCCCGGAGTGTGCACAGCGCCGCTCGGCTGCACGAGCGGCTCCGCCGCCGCGCCGCTGTCGAGCACAAGCTGGTGGAGATACGGGGGCGCGTCTTTGTCCCACGCGAAGACGAGACGCCGCCCATCGGGAGACCAAATCGGCGCAAACTCTGAGCCCGTCGCCGACGTGACCCGAGTGTCGGTGCCGCGCGTCAGGTCGAGCACGTGCACATCCGTGGCGTTGGTCCTTTGCTCGGCGCGATCGACGGCAAGGCGTTTGCCGTCCGGCGCCAGGCGAACCGACTGATACCTTGCAATGGCCGCCACGGTGCCCGTCTGGACGCCGGCACGATTGATCCATGTGAGCTGCGCGGTGCTGTCGCTGGCGTGATAGGCCAACACGCCGTTCGACGAAACGGAGAAGCCGGCTATTCCTACGGGGCTGAAATAGTCGACGTTTTCGGCAACCGGTGAGGCATCACCTTCGAGGCGGCCCGCGCGTTCGTCAAAGCGCTGCGCCATCAGCGTGCGCTCCCGGACGTACATCACGTGGCCTGGTGACGCATGCACCAGTCGTGAATTCGCTTGAGTGAGGAAAGTGCTCTCCGGCGAACTGAGCGAACCGAGATACAAACGGTTGCCCGCTTGGTTCTTGACGCCAGCCATGTAGAAAAACCGGTCGCCATCGGGAAGGAATTCCGGAAACAGCACGCCGTCTTCACCCCGCGACCGATCGGGTTTTCTGATCTCGGAGACGGCGCCGCCGTCGGCGGACACGCGATACAGCGTCGCCCCAAACCCGAACACGATGACGCCCTTTGACCCCCACGAGCCCACCCCTGGCCCGGCCGATACATCGCAGATGGTTTGTGGCGGACCGCCAGCGATGGCAATCCGTTTGAGCTTCGATTCTGCAAGAAATGCGAGCGACCGGCTGTCCGGCGACCAGAAGGGCGGCTGCTGGACACCTTCGGTGCCCGCGAGGACGCGCGGTGAATCGGAGTCCAACGGCCGTATCCAGATGCGCGTCTGCCCCTCGACGCTCGCGACGAACGCGAGCGTTCGACCGTCCGGTGAAATCACCGGGGTGACCACGACGCCCAGGTCGGCAATGAACCGTCCGTTCTCCGGCGGCGGCACCGTGAAGCGCAGCGGCGCGGACTCGCTCGGCACAGGCGCCTTGAGCCACGTTCCAGCCGCGATTCCCGCCAGCAGAACCATTGCTGCGGCCCAGATCCATCGTTCCCGATTGAAACGTGCTGGCGGCTTCTCCGGCTCCGACGAGGTCAGTTCCCATCCCACGTCAGCCGCGGCCTGCCAGCGGTCGTCGGGGTCCGTCGAGAGGCACCGTTCGATGACGCGGGCGAGACGAGCCGGCACGTTCGGTGGAAACTTCAGGGTGCCGTGCGAGGGCCGCCGCGCCGGTCAGCGTCTCGGTGAGGATCAGGCCGAGCGCAAACACATCGGAGCGGGCGTCACCCTGACCGCCCTGGAGTTGCTCGGGAGCCATGTACGCCGGTGTGCCGACGATGACGCCGCTCATGGTCGCCGTCTGGCCCGGAATCACGCCCACCTTCGCGACACCGAAGTCCAGCACCTTGACGCCGGTCCTCGTGACCATGATGTTCGCCGGCTTCAGGTCGCGATGCACCACGCCCTTCGCATGCGCCGCCGTAAGCGCTCGAGCGATCTGCACGCCGTACTCCACCGCGCGATCGACTGGCAGCGGACCGGCCTTCAACCTGTCTGCCAGCGTGTCGCCCTCGATGAGTTCCATCACGAGATAGTTCGAACCGACGTCGTATAACGTGCAGACCGCGGGGTGATTGAGGGACGAAATAGCGCGCGCCTCCCGTTGAAAGCGCTCGCTGAACTCCTCGTCCACGACCTTGACGGCGACGGGTCGGTCCAGTCTCGTATCAACCGCGCGATACACCGCACCCATGCCGCCGCGCCCGAGGAGCGCGACGATTTCGTACACGCCGAGCCTATCGCCGCTCTGCAGTTGCGTCATTGCGTAAGCATCGTCAGCGAGATTCTAGTCTAGCGCCTTCGTAGAGATCGCCAGCAGATCAGGGCGCAAAACGTTGACGCGGATGACGGCCTGAAGACCCGTGAAGCCCCCACTCAGGATTGGAAAACACTGCGGCGTCACTCGCGAGTAAACATCGGTTGCATGCTCGCAACCCGCGGTATTCGCAGTTGTGGTGCGTGGCGGGGTGAATCCCCTGAGCGCCGCTAGCCGTCCGGATCTCGCGTTCGCCATTCGCGGCAGGGTGATGCGGTGTCCACGGCCGTTCGAGAGCGTAGGGGTGTGAGGGCAGCCGTTGTGGTCAAGGGTGGCGGCTGCTGACTGGCCCTACATGACCGGCATCCCTCTCCCGCTCACCCAACAAAATCAAGCCGTCGGTGTCCGGCGGGTGTAGGATTCTTCCGCGCTGACACGAACCCTGGGAACAACCGTCCGCAAAAGGAGGGCGACCCCATGGAGCATCGAGACGTTTCACGGCGCACGTTGTTGAAAGGTGGCGGTGCGGCGCTGGCAGGGCTGTCGCTGCAGGTGGCCGGCCCGGCCCGCGCCTTTCCTCAGGACAACGATCGAGAGCAACACGCGTGGGATGACGACCAGCCTGACCCGTCGCAATCACTGGGACAGCCGGGCGACGTGGGCTGACGGGCGCCGTCGAACCGGATGCGGGTGGCGGACTGGATTTGACGATCACCGAGCAGTTCGCCCGCAGCATGTCGCTCGACGATGCGCTCGACCCGCGCACCTGCTCTGCTACGAAATGAACGGCGAGCCCCTTCCCGTCGCCCGCTCTGCTCAAACCACGCCACGATCATTTCATCGCCGCGGTCCACGCGTTCGCCGACGATGGTGTACCCTTCATCGTTGAGCTTCAACGTGCGGCCGATCACGTAAGGGCGGCGCCGAGCTCGGTCTTCCAGAATCGATCGCTCAGGATCGCGACGTACTTGCCGCCTGGCGAGTCCTCCTCCAACCGAAAGACGCGTCCGAGCGCCGGCCGGGCGCGAACGATCTCGAAGAAGCCCGCGCTGAGGGCTCCCGCCTCGATCGCCAGTGCGGTGCCCCTGCCGCTGAGGGCAAACTGCCTGAAGCGGTACATCGCCATGCCCTCGAACGACTGCGCATCCCGCAGCCAGTCGTAGAACTTGCCGGGGGAGAGCTCGAAGAGTCGACCGTCCGGGCCCGGCGTCCGGGTGAAGATCCGCACCAGGCGTTCCGGCTCCTCGAAAGGCAGGGGCGCAGCAGGACCGCGTTCACGATGCTGAAGATCGCGGCGTTGGCACCGATGCCAAGCGCCAGCACGCTGACGACCGCAACGGCGAACGATGGTGTCCGCGACATCACCCGGAACGCATAACGAAGATCGCAAGGACTTAAGATGAGCGCGAGTCTGTCCCGCCCGCCGCCGGGTCGCGTTTGTCGCCGCGTTTCGCGCGCGCCGCCGAGCGCCTCCAACCTTCGAGGCTTTCCCCCCGTCTAAGAGTCTACAAAGCAGACTCCATGCGGTCCGCAGCCCTTGGCGAATTCGAACACCTCCTGCTCCTGACCGTGCTCCGGCTGGGCGCCGACGCCTACGGCCTCGAAATCGCCAGGGAACTGGCCAGTCGGGCCGGCCGGCGAATCTCCCGAGGCGCCCTCTACTCGTCCCTGGATCGACTGGAGCAGAAGGGGCTGCTGCGCTGGAGGGAGGCGGACGGCTCACCTCTCCGCGACCATCTGCCTCGGCGGCTCTACACGGTGACCGCATCTGGCGTGGCGGCGCTGCGCGAGTCTCGCGAGGTCCTGCGCCGGATGTGGCGCGGCATCGAACCCCTACTGAAGGATCCGACCACGTGACGCCACGCACGCCGCCCACGCTGGCGCAATGGCTCCTCAGAATGACGCTCCCCGAGGGCGCGGCCGGCACAACGATCCTCGGCGATCTGCTCGAAGAGTTTCGCGAACGCACAACGGACGGGCGAAGCGCCGCGCTCTGGTATTGGCGCGAGGCGCTCTCGGTGTCCCTACGTTACCGCGGCCGCGACCGGCGTCGCGCGCGCAATGATGCGAGGTCCACAATGAGATTCTCAGGGATTTGGCAAAGCATCCTGTCGGACATCCGCTACGCCAGCCGCACGCTGCGTCAGTCGCCGGCGTTCGTCGCCGTCGCCGTCCTGTCGATCGCACTGGGCGTCGGCGCCAACACGGCGATTTTCACTCTCGTCGATCAGGTGCTTTTGCGACAGCTTCCGGTAGCGCGACCGCACGAACTGGTCCTCGTCACGGTGCGCGGCACTCAATATGGCAGCGCCTGGGGTGAAGGCAACGAGTTGTCGTACCCGATGTATGAGGATCTCCGCGATCGCAACGATGTGTTCACCGGAATGTTCTGCCGGTTTGGCATCGCGCTGAGTCTCAGCGCGGCCGACCGCACCGAACGCGTCGCCAGCGAGTTGGTGTCGGGTACCTATTTCCCAACCCTGGGTATCACCGCAGCCCGCGGCCGTGTGATCGCGCCTGACGACGACACCGCCGCCAATCCGCAGCCGATCGTCGTGCTCAGCCACGCCTACTGGACCAGCCGGTTTGCCGCCGATCCAGCGGTCGTCGGCAGAACGCTACTCGCCAACAACAACCGCCTCACCGTCATTGGCGTGGCGCAGCCTGCCTTCCACGGCACCAATCTCGGCAACGCGACGCAGGTGTTCCTGCCGATGCGGCTCGCGCCGTCCGTCATAGGCGGGCCGTTGACGACCGCCCTCGAGGACCGCCGCATGCGGTGGCTGAACGTGTTCGGCCGGCTGCGGCCTGGCCTCACGGCTACACAGGCGCAAGCGTCACTACAACCGTTTTACTCGTCACGACTGGCATACGAAGAGCGCGAGCCCGCGTTCGCCCGGGCGTCGGCGACAGTCCGATCGAAGTTCCTGCAAGGCACCCTCGTTGTCCGGCCTGCGGGTGAAGGCAAATCAGACCTGCGGCGTCAGTTGGCCACTCCCCTGTGGGCGCTGATGGGCATCGTCGGCATGGTGCTGCTGATCGCGTGCGCGAATGTCGCCAACCTGCTGCTGGCGCGCGCGACGACGCGCCAGCGCGAGGTGGCCATCCGGCTGGCAATTGGAGCGAGCCGGCGCCGCATCGTGCAGCAGCTGTTGATCGAGAGTGTCCTGCTTGCGCTCGTGGGCGGAGCGGCCGGACTCGCGTTTGCGGGCTGGGGCTCCCGACTGTTGCTTGGCTTCTTCGTGAATGCCGACCGGATCCTCACCGTATCAACGTCGCCGGACGGCCGCATCCTCGCGTTTACGCTCGCCGTATCTGCCGTCACCGGCGTACTGTTCGGTCTGGCGCCGGCGTGGCAGAGCGCCGCGCCTGTGATCTCGCGGACACTGCAGAGCGAGGCCGCGAGCGCCGGCGGTGGTCGTGGCCGGCTGCGCCGCGCGCTGGTCGTCTCTCAGGTGGCGTTATCGCTCGTGCTGTTGATCGGCGCGGGACTCTTCATTCGCACGCTGCACAACCTGGTCACGGCGGATGCCGGCTTCGACACCGCGCACATCCTGTCGTTCACCGTGGATCCGGGCGAGAACGGGTACGACGCGGCCCGCGCGAAGCAGTTCGTGAAGAGCATGGTGGAGCGGCTTCAGTCGTCGCCCGGCGTGGTGGCCGCGGGCGCCGCCACACACGGCCTGCTCGAAGGCGGATCGTGGAACACGGCCATGACGATCGAGGGCCGTCCGGCGGATTCCGGGCAACGGCGTCTCACGCTGAACAACATGATCACCCCCGGCTACTTCAACGCCATGAGCATGCGCCTCGTGAGCGGCCGCGCGTTCGACGACCGAGACGAGCGACTGACGGCAGCGCCCCGCGGCAACAACGCGTTCCGGGTGGCGATCGCAAACGAGGCGTTCGTGAAGCAGTACCTCGAGGGCGAGTCGGCCATCGGCCGCCACGTCGGCTTCGGCAACGATCCAGGCACGCCCATGCCGATCGAGATCGTGGGCGTCGTCAGCGATGCGAAGTACACGAGCGTCCGCGACGAGATCCGGCCTCAGTTGTTTTTCCCGGCATTCGAGAGCGACCCTCGAAACTTCATCGTATTCCTGAGGACAAACGCCGAGCCCGCGGCCATGGTGCCCACCGCGCGCGCTGTCGTTCACGATCTGGATCCCATCCTGCCGCTGCACGACGTCCACACGCTCGAACAAAAGCTCGATCAATCGCTGGCCAATGAACGGCTCCTCGCCACCCTGTCGGCGATCTTCGGCCTGCTGGCGACCCTGCTGGCGATGGTTGGGCTCTACGGTGTCGTGGCGTACATGGTGACGAAACGGACGCGCGAGATCGGGATCCGCATGGCCATCGGCGCGCTTGCGCGTGACGTCGCGTGGCTTATTCTGCGTGACGTTGTGTGGATCGTCGCGGCAGGCATCGCACTCGCCCTCCCCCTCGCATGGGCGTCAATGCGGCTCGTGCAGGGCCAGCTGTACGGTGTCACGCCGATCGATCCAACGGCGATCGCGGCAGCCGTCAGCGTGTTGCTGATCGTGGCAACGATCGCCGGCCTCATCCCAGCGCGGCGCGCCGCGCGGATGAATCCGACGACGGCCCTTCGGCATGATTAGGTGGGATCTCAGGGCCCGGACGTGAGGTCGAGATACGCCGGTCACCGCAGGCTCTGTTTGTCGGACTGACTCGCCACGCACGTGAAATTCGCCGCATCGTCGATGCTGCCCGAACCCTTCCAGTGCGCGACCTGCCCGTACGGGCACAGCGGACGGGTCCGATCGGTCGTCCCGCTCGTTTCGTACGACGCAATGATCTGCTTCGGTGCCGTGCCCGTCTTCAGCCACTCGTCGATCGCCGCAACCTTGTCGAATACGAACGGTCCCGGACCGCCGCTGCAATGGTTCATCCCGGGCACCATGTACAGCTGAATCGACTTGGCCACGACTGGTGGCCCCATCGTCTTCACGACGTCGTTGAAGAACCTGACCGTGTTCTGCGCGGGCACCTGCGGATCCTGCCAGCCGTGATACAGCATTAGCTTGCCGCCATGGTTAAAGTACGCCTGCAGGTTCGGATCGGTCAGGCTCAGGATTCCTTCGTCGGCTCTGAGACCTCGATCGATGTCAGTCGCCGGGTTGAATTGCCGGACCGTCCAGTTCGGAGTCTTGAAGACGACGTACTTGAACGCCTCGAACGCGGTGTCGACCGGCTGCGTACCGGCGAGCGTGCTCCAGCCCAACTCGGTGCCGGGCTGCAGCAGCGGCGACGAGTAGACCTCGCCGCTCGCCTTCTTCAGCGGCGAATAGAGGAGTCGCACGGTCTCGACCTGCGCCGGCGTCAGGCACGACGGAGCGTCGCCGTTCTTGCACTCCAGCACGCTCGGATCGAAGTTGCACTGCAGCGGATCGTCGATGACGCTGTCCTTCACCCCGTCGAGCGCGTCGCAGGCCCGCAGCACGGCATCGTGCACCATCGCGTACTTTTCGGGCGGGACCCGGCTGTCGGGAGTGCGCTGAGCGGCCGCGTTGAGCGCGACGCGTGCGGTGTGGATAACCATGTTGTAGAGCGCCGGCGCGCCCGCGATGATCCCGTCGTAATCGTTTGGAAAGCGATCCGCTTCAGTAACGGCCTGCCGGCCGCCTTGCGAGCAGCCATTGAAGATCGAGACGCTGGGAGCACGTCCGTAGAAGGCGCTGACGATCGACTTGCCCTGCACCGTCATCTCGTGCACGGACCGGTAGCCCATGTCGATCAACTTCTCCGGATGGCCGACGGCGAATGCCGCGGTGTTGCCGACGTGGCCGGTATCGGTGCTCGCGCCGGCATAGCCGGCTCTCACCGCGCGTGCGAGGCCCGCATAATCGATCGTGCCGGCCCAGCCGCCGTTCCCGACCCCCTGGAATCTGCCGTTCCAGGCCGAGACGGGCAGCCAGACTTCGACTCCGATATTCGAATCTTTCGACGGCTTGAGCGTCGCCGAGACGCGGCAGAACGCCGGCACAGACTTGTAGGTGTCGGGAACGGCCGGTTGCGCATGGACCTTCGGGTTCTGGCTTCCGGGCGGAGAAGGAGGGGGAGGAACAAAAGTGCCGGCAGGCACGAGCGTTGCGGAAGTAATGGTCGTATTCGGCAGCGCCAGCTTCGCGAGATCCTCGCATGATGCCGCGTGCGCAGGCGGCGCACACAAAAGTGCGAGACCGATGGCGATTCCAAACACGACGCGCGTCATTGAGTGTCTCCGCTGGAGGGGGCTGAACGTCCATTATCGACCACCACACCCCTTCGAGGCAAGTGGGCGACGCGCTAACTCGGCGGTTCGTGACATGCGGATGCATCAACTCGAGCGATTGCCCTGACGAGCGCGCTAGAATTCCACCTCATGAGCACCATCACATTAACGGTCAACGGAGCCGCGCACACGGTGGACGTCGAGCCGTCGACGCCGCTGCTGTACATCCTGCGCAACGATCTCGGACTGCATAGCCCGCACTTTGGCTGCGGCCTTGGCCAATGCGGCGCGTGCGCCGTGATCATCAACGGCGTGGCGACGCGTTCCTGTGTGACGCCGGTGTCCGGCGTCCGGGGCGAGGTCACCACGCTCGAAGGGCTGGCGCCGAAGGGCACGCTGCATCCGGTCCAGCAGGCATGGATCGATGAGCAGGTCCCGGCATGCGGCTTCTGCCAGAACGGGCAGATCATGACGGCCAAGGCGCTGCTCGATCGGAATCAGAACCCAACCGACGCACAGATCCGCGAGGAGATGAATCGCAACCTGTGCCGATGTATGACGTACTACCGCATCCAGCTCGCCATCAAGCGCGCTGCGAAGATGTTGTCGCGGAAGGAGGTGGCTGCATGACCGCCTTCACGAAGGTTCCCAGACACGTCGAAGACGCGCTCGAGAGCTCGTCGCGCCGAGACTTCCTCAGAACGTCGGGCATGCTCGTCGTGAGTTTCGGCGTCACGTCAATCGCCGGCGTCGATGCGCTGGGCGCCATGGCGGGCAGACAGGCCGCCGCTGAACAGGCCGCCGGTCCATACCCCGATCCGGACTTCAGACAACTCGACTCGTGGATCGTCATCCATCAGGACAACACCGCGACGTTTTACGTCGGCAAGACCGACTGCGGCCAGGGCACCGGAACGGCGTTCCGTCAGATGATGTCCGACGAGCTCGACATCGCGTACGACAAAACGACCTGCATCATGGGCAGCACGGACGTGACCGTCGACCAGGGCGGGTCGGGCGGATCAGACGCCATTCAGGTGGACGGCTGGCCGATGCGCCGTGTCGCCGCCGAAGCGCGGCGCGTGCTGCTGGAGATGGCGTCGACAAAATTCGCCGTGCCCGTCGATCAACTCGGGGTGAGCGCAGGCATCATCACGGTGAAAAGCGATCCGTCCAAGAAGATCAGCTATGGAGAATTGATCGGAGATCGGCGGTTCAACGTCGCGTTGACCGGCAGGAACATCGACGCGACGACGGGTGTCGCGAAGGTGAAGGCGGTGCAGGACCTCAAGATGGTCGGCCAGTCGCCGCAGCGCTACGACATCCCCGCGAAAGTCGACGGTTCGCTGCAGTGGGCCGTGGACGCGAAAGCACCAGGCATGGTGCACGCGCGCAACGTGCGGCCCCCGGTCGCGGGCGCCAAACTGATGGGCATCGACGAGTCGTCGGTGAAGAGCATCCCGGGGTTCATCAAGGTGGTAAGCAAGGGCAACTACGTCGCTGTGGTGTGCGAGCGCGAGGAGCAGGCGATCAGGGCCACCCGGCAACTCAAAGTGAACTGGCAGAAACCCTCGGCGCCGCCGTTTCCCACGTCCGACAAGCTGTTCGAGTACATGCGCGGCGTGAGCCCTACCTCCACTGGCAGACCGAACGTTGTCGGCGATCCCGAGACAGCGATTGCTGGGGCGGTAAAGGTTATCGAAGCCGATTACGAGTTCCCGTTCCAGGGTCACACGGCGCTCGCGCCGGCGCATGCAATGGCCGACCCATCGAACGGCCAGATGACGATCTACTCGAACGACATGAAGTCGTACGGCCTGCGAACCGGCGTCGCGCAGTTTCTCCAGATGCCGCGCGACCGGGTCCGCGTTGTCTGGTTGGAAGGGCCGCAGGGGTATGGTCGCACGGCGGCCGACGATGCCGGGTTCGAGGCAGCGCTTCTGGCGAAGGAGATCGGCCGCCCCGTACGCGTGCAGTGGATGCGAGACGAGGAAACGGCGTGGGACACGAAGGGTCCCGCCTTCGTGGTGAAGATGCGCGGGGGCCTGGATGCACAAGGCAACGTGGTCGGGTTGGAGTACGAAGCGCGCTCCGCGGACTACAACCACGTCGGCTACAACGAACCGGACACGGTGCTGATCGCGCAACTGATGGGCACGCGCCGCGCGACGCCCGCCAGCGGCAGCGCGGCGCTGATGTCCGACATGTATGCGATTCCCAACCGGCGCATGACCGGGCAGGTGGTGTCGCTGCCGCTCGTGTGGGAAACGCCGCTGCGAACGGGCAACCTGCGCGATCCCAACGGTCCGCAGTCCACGTTCGCGGCCGAGTCGTTCATCGACGAGCTCGCCGCAGCGGCAAAGGCGGATCCGGTCGAATTCCGCTTGAAGATGCTCAGAGCGAGCTCGGCAGACGACGAAGGGTTCAGGCGCGCGCGTTCGATCGCCGTGGTCAACGCGGCGGCAAAGGCGTATGGCTGGGACGTGCGGCCGTCGCCAATGCCGCGAGGCACCGGACGGATCCTCGCGGGCCGCGGTTTCGCCTACTCGTTCCGGAACCAGACGATCATTGCCGAGATCGCCGAGGTCGAGGTGAATCGCGACACCGGTCGCGTGTGGGTGAAGCGTCTCGTCTGCGCTCACGATTGCGGTCTGGTGATCAATCCGGAGGCGCTGCGCCGCACCATCGAAGGCGCGATGCTGCACTCACTGAGCCGCGCGCTTCGCGAGGAGGTCCAGTTCGACGCGGAGAAAGTGACGAGCGTGGACTGGAACTCCAGTCCGACGCTGACGCACGCCGACACGCCTGAACGGATCGATGTCGTGCTGGTGAACGGCGATCCGAATCCGAATCGGCCGGATCTGCCCCACTACGGCGCCGGCGAGGCTGCCTGCAAGCCGATGATCGCGGCGGTTGCCAACGCCATCTACGACGCGACCGGTGTACGGCTCAGGCGAGTGCCGTTCAGAGACGCACGGGTGCGGGCGGCGTTGAGGGCGGCGAACGTCTGAGGGTGCAGGACAGCCGTCGGCCATCCAGCATTTCGGTTCGCGTTGTCGCAGCGGCCTGCCTGGCCATCGCGCTCGTCGCGACACCAGGCGCACAGACACACGTCTCTCATCCTTACAGTGGGATTACGTACATCGACCGCGTGGAGGCTGCGCCCCGCCCGGTGCACATGCACGTCGCGCAAATCGATCTCCAGACGCCAGGCCTTCGCTTCAAGGTCTCTCCGCCTGGCGGGAGTCGCGAGACGGTGCGCCAGAGAACCGTCGAGTACCTGCGACAGGAGCGCGCGCAGCTGGCGATCAACGCGCACTTCTTTCTGCCCTTTCCGTCGAACGAGACGGATGCCTGGACGATCGGGCTCGCGGCATCGGACGGTCGCGTGTACTCCGCGTTCGAGGCGCCGGCACAGAGCTTCGCGATCGTCACCGACGCACCTGCACTCAATATCGACACGCGCAACCGCGCACGCATCGTTCATCGAGACCCGAAGCGGGCTGACGGATATCACGTGCGCGAGCGTGTCACATTGTGGAATGTCATTGCAGGCTCCGCCCAGATTGTCACCAACGGCCGGCCCAGTGTGCCGGCATACCGCGATGCGGAACACCCGACTGGTCTGCTGACTCCTGGCGGGCCCAACAACGGCTTCTCGAACGCGCGATCGTGGTATGAGGTCGCCAATGCCAGAACGGCGGCGGGCCTGTCGCGCAACAACCGCACCCTGACGCTGTTCACGGTGGACGTGCGAGGCGGCAGCGGCGGTATGACTCTGCCCGAAGTGGCCGAGACCCTGATCAGAGACTATGCCGTGTGGAGCGCCCTCAACCTCGACGGCGGCGGATCGACAACTATGGCGTGGGAGGACCCGGCCACCGGCACCGCAGCCGTGCTGAACGTATCGTCGGATAACCCCGAAGGCCGCTCGGTTGCGAGCAGCCTTGCCGTGTTCGCGCGACCTAGCGACAAGCGACCGTAACGGTCACGAGTCCTGCCTTCGCTCTTCGCTGGAACGTATCTCCTGGGGAATCGTCGAGGCCGAAGTGGCGGCGACGTCACCGCGCCGTTGACGTTTGTTCAGGGCGAAAAACACGCCGAGCGCGAGCCCGCCGCTCGCACCGATAGCGGCCGCAATTGCCTGCCAGCGTATCAACTTGTCCGTCGAATAGCGGATGACTTCTGGAATCTGCACGACGGCCTGGACCTGCGCGCCCTGCGGAAGCCCGCCGGGCGCGCTGTACCAGGCCAGCGTCGGCGGCACGATCCACGCTGCGATGAACACTCCGGCGAGCGCCCCAGACAGCATCAGGATGAACGTCGTCTTGAACATCGCCAGCCTTCGGCTACCTCGGACGCTTGAACAGTCCTCCGTAGACCGCTTTGCCGAGAACGTGCCCCTGCATCGCTTTCATGACATTCGCGCGCGTCTCGAATGCGTCGGCGGTCGGCTGGACGTCGAGTTTGGTGTCCAGGGCATAGAGCTCGAACATGTAGTGATGCTGGGGGCCCGTCGCCGGTGCACCAGGACCACGATACATCTGACCGGTTGCGCTGATCTGATAGGCGCCGTCCGGCAATTGCGGACCCTTCGCAACACCTTCCGGCATACCGGTGGCCGTCGCAGGAATGTTCCACACGACCCAGTGCGCCTGATCGTCGGTCGTGCGGTTGCGGGCGACATCCATGTCGCGCATGTTGAGCACGAACGATTGCGTACCCGCCGGCGGGTTGGCCCAGCTGATCGCCGGGGACGTTCCTTCGCCCGGCGCGACGCCTTCGGCAGCCTGGCTGAATTTCACCGGAATCTGGCCGCCATCGGGGAACGCCGGGATCGTCAGGGTCATCGCCGGACCGGCCGGTGCGGCGCCGCGTTGTCCGCGTTCCTGAGCGGTCATGGGCATGGTGACGAGCAGGGTGATCATCGAAACGAAGAACAGCTCCCTTGTTCTCATGTCGCGCCTCCTGAATAATCCCGATCCTCCGCCGATCTCACAGTTGCGGCTTGCGGCGGGCAATCCGCAACGACCAGAGACAGATCCCGGCCGAAACGGCAGTGAGCAGGAGAAACCACGGCTCCCTGGCAAGGTGAGGCTCCTCGACCATCCGCCAGAGGTGGACTACTGTCAGAAGCCCGAATAGCGCGCCGGTGATGATGACGTACGTCTTCATGATCTACTCCGGATCCTGGACCACCTCACGTCAGGTGGCCCATTCGCAGAACGCAGCATCCAGGCCCGCGACGGCATCGCCATCCGGCGATGGAAACGGCGTTCTGAATGTGAACGCATCAGGTGACGGCCCGCGCTCCTTCAGTTGCCGCAGACGCTCCAGCGCTTCGGCGACTGTCGGGACATGTCCGGCGGGAACCCACCAAAGAGCCAGGATCGGATCCGCGATGGACTCGAACCACTGGTTCCGTTGACGAAGCGGCGCAACGTGCGCGCTCCGGTAGACGAACTGCTGGAGCGCTTCGAGCGACTCCCAGACGGACATGTTGATGGCGATGCGCTCGTCTTCGAACGGTCGGATCGCCGTCGCATTGCCGTCTTCGGTCTGCAGCCGCCAGACGAATCCTGGACTTCGGTCGGCCAGCGCGTTGATCGGATCGAGCTGCGATCGAAAGCCCTCCATGATCGGATCGTCGAGCGGCGCCCGAAGCCGTCCGATGTTCACCTGTGCCAGATGGAAACGAGCCACAGCCGCCTCCTCCGTTCAACGTCGTTGACCAGCTTCACTCATACATCGGCCAGCGTGAGGGGACGCGGTTGCCGGCCGTCGATGTCGGTGAAGCCATACTCCTCGGCCAAGGCGGCCGCGACGAGGACGGAACCGGTCCGGCGCGACACGTGAGGATCGGCTGCCAGGGCCGCCACGGCGCGGCCGATGAACTCCGGACTTTCGGAATTGCTCAAGTCGAACACGCCGGCCGCCAGGACCGCCTCGGTGCGGACGAGGCCGGGATAGAGCGACACGACGGTCACACCGTGCGGTTTCAGCTCGTGCGCCATATCCGCCGCCATCTTGTCTGTGGCGGCTTTCGAAAGCCCGTACAGCGTGTTGGCGATGTGCTTCTGCGCCGCCCAGGTCGAGATGTGCACGATCAAGCCGCGACGTGCCGGAATCATCATGCGTGCTGCATACTGACTGGCCACGAACGCCGCCCTTACTCCTGCTGTGACCATCGCGTCCCAGCGCCACGCCGGTTGTTCCCAAAACGGTGCGATGAACGTGAACTTGCCGTCTTCAACCATTCGTTCGTACCCGCCCCAGGCGACATTCACGAGAATATCGAGCCGGCCCGCCGTTTCGTCGATCCGTCGAAATACTCGAGCGACGGCCGTGTCATCCGTGTGGTCGCACGCGATTGCGGTGATCGTGGTCCCGAGGTCTGCCTGCTCGATGCTTCGGCCGGTTGCGAAAACAGTCGCACCGGCGTTGGCAAGAGCGAGCGCGACGCCCCGTCCGACTCCACGGCTGGCGCCGGTCACGAGCGCAACGTGTCCGCTCAGGTCGGCCATGATCGTTGCTGCTACCTTAACGTGACCTGAACACGTACCGCCCGACCAGGATGAGAAAGATGACGAACGAAGCCAACAACCGCCGACAGGCCGATATCCTGCTGAAACTGGCGCATGAGGACCTCTTCAGCCGGGGACCATCATAGCGCCGGCGGCGCGCAGCCGCGTCGATGGACAATCTAGCGAGGCGGAGCCTCAGACCGCGCAAGCATGTCAGGCTGCTCCGCCTCGCTAGCCGCTATGTTGTTTGCCCCGCCTCCGGCGGGGCGGTCGCCTTGACGGAGACACTCGACTCAGTTGCAAAGTTTCTTGGCCGTCAAGGCTCGTGGCAGCTCGTTCGCAATATGGCGTCGGCATGTGGCCTGACCGGTGCGGCCTGCAATCGGCCGATGGCTGTGGGCGAGGCGCCATGACCGCGAGTCGGGCGGCGACGGTCCGACGAAAGGGCGACCCGCTCGCCTGAAAGCCTGCCCTGAGCAAGTCGAAGGGCTTCGCGCTACGGATCGCGTGGACTCCGCTCGCGGTGGCCGGCACACGGGATGATTCGCAGGTTGCGAGCGCCGCGGATTCGAACGGACCGCGGACAGTCAACCGATTCAGCACGCGCGGCTTGGCCGGTCGGTCAGGTCGACGGCCTCCGCTCGGCGAGTTACGAATCGGTGATCGCATTACACAAACCGTACGTGGGAGTGCTCGATGCAGCGCCTTCGCAGGGTCGCCAGAAACGCCGGTGTCACGATCGCGATCGGATCGCTCGTACTGATTGAATCGGGACCCCGATCGCTGTACGCACAAACCGAGCAGTGGACGCCGCCGCACCGCATGCTTTTGACGCCGGAACGCGCGCTGGCGATCGTGCTCGCCCGCGATCGAAAACTCGATTACGTCCCCGGCGAGGTCCTGGTCAGATTTCGGGCAGGGGTCACCGGCACGGCGCAGCAGCGCGCGCTGTCCGCGCTCCGCAGCCGGCCCTCCGTCGACGACCTCCGCTGGATCGGCGACGTCGCGATTGTGGCCGATCGCAACGAGCTCGACGCCAACATCCTCGCCGCGCAACTGGCGTCCCAGCCCGAGGTCGCATCCGCCGAGCCGAACTACCTGTATCGAACGAGCCACACGCCGAACGATCCTGGATTCATCCAGAGGCAATGGAACATGACGGCGCTCGACATGCCGCGCGCATGGGACATCAACCCCGGCGCCAACGACACGATCATTGCGGCGGTACTCGACACCGGGATCACCTCGGTCGCCCGCACCTACACGTTTCAAACGTGGAACGGACGCGCGACGCAGAACGTGCCAGTCCCCTTCACCATGAACCCGGATATCAAGGCCAGCCGCATCGTCGATGCGCGCGACCTGGTTTTCTGGGATGGACCGGTGCTCGACATGCACGGGCACGGCACGCACGTCGCGTCGACCATCGGAGAGGACGCAAACAACTCGCTCGCCGAAGCGGGCATCGCCAGCCGGGTCAAGCTGATGCCGGTCAAGGTGTGCGTCGGCTACTGGGAAGTGCAGTTCGTGATGTCGGCGAGCGGCTACCGTGGGTTCGTCCCGACCGACGTCGGCGGCTGTCCAACGTCGGAAGTCGCGGAAGGCATTCGGTTCGCGGCCGACATGGGCGCAAAGGTCATCAACCTCAGCCTCGGTGGAACGGAGCCGGCCCCGATTGTGCGCGATGCCCTGAGTTACGCCGTCGGCAAGGGTGCCTTCGTCGCCATTGCGATGGGGAACGAGTACGAGGACGGCAACCCCATCTCGTACCCGGCCGCATATGCGGCCGATCTCGACGGGATCATGTCGGTCGGCGCCGTCGGCCCGTCGCTCGCGCGCGCCTTCTACTCCAACACCGGTGCGCACCTCGAGATCTCGGCGCCGGGCGGCGACGATCGCGACGGCGGCGCAGCCGGGATGATCTGGCAGGCGACGATTTTTCGCGGAGACTCGGATCCCGGACGAGTGATTTCGCCTCGCTTCGATCGCTACGCTGAATCGGCCTATGAGGGCACCTCGATGGCCGCACCACACGTGGCAGGTATCGCGGCGCTCATCATCAGCCAGGGCGTCACGAAACCGGCCGCAATCGAATCGCTCATCAAGAGAACCGGACGCTTTCTCGGACCTCCAAACGCCGCGACTCCCGGCCGAAATGATGAATACGGCTATGGCCTCATCCAGCCCAGGGCCGCGCTCCTTGGGTTCGGCCTCGCGAGGTAACCGATGACTGCCCTTTCACGTTTCGCTGTTCGCATCGCCTGGATGTTGGGTGTGCTGGTATGTTCAGCGCCCGCATTGGCCGAAACGACCGTTCGGGTCACGCACGACCGGACCGCTATCTGGACCACCGACTTTCGATCCAAGGTCATGGTCGTCAGAGCGGGAACGACGCTGGAGGTCGTCGGAGAGCGACAGGAATGGTATGAGGTCGCGCTGCCGGGAGACTTTCGCGGCAAGACTGGCTTCGTCTACAAGGCGTACGTCTACACGAATAGCGGGCTGGCCACAACGCAGGTGTCCCAGCGGCCCGCCGACGCCGTAGCGCAGCCTGGCGAATCATCGCACCTCGTCGGAATTTTCGGTTTCGGCGAATTCGGGTACGCGCATTTCGCGGCGCAGCAGAGTTTTCGAGCCGTCACGGGACAGGGCGGGGACGGCTTTCTCGGCGGCGGAGCGGAAGTGCGGATTGGACGCGGATTCTTTCTAAACGGGTCGTTCAACCGATTCAAGGACCAAGGGCAGCGCGTCTACGTATCGGATGGCGAGGTGTTCAAGCTCGGCGTTCCCGTCACCATCTCCCTGACGCCGGTGACCGTGACTGCCGGCTGGCGATTCGTACACGAACACGCCACGCCGTACGCCGGAGGCGGCGTCGGACGACTCCACTATCAGGAACACTTTAACTTCGCGAATGCCGGCGAAGGTGTCGACGGGCGATTCGCCAGTTATCACGTGCTCGGCGGCGTCGAGTTTCGCAACGGGTGGGTCGCAAGCGCGTTCGAAGTGCAGTACTCGCGCGTGCCCGACTCGATCGGTGTAGGCGGCGCATCCGCCGCGTTTCAGGAAGCAGACCTCGGCGGTGTCGTCGCGCGCGTCAGAGTTCTCGTAGGACGCTGACAGCGGCTGGCTGGCGATCGCACGCAATCACCTGATCGATGCTCCCGGAGCTTCTGGCCGTGAGCGCTTTGCCATCGGCCGAAACCTCGGCAAGGGACAGGCTCCGCCTACAACGCGACCTTGTCGGGAAGGTCGTATGGGTTAGATCAGCAGCGCGTCACACCGTCGGCGGCGCGTCGACACGATCGAACTGATCGAGACGTGTGAGATCGATGGCCACATGTTCCATGTCGGAGAGGTACATGTCGCGGAAGCGGGCGCCCCACACGATGTCGTTCTTGTCGTAACTGGTTTTGGCGTGGACCTTCTGCGCGAACGTTTCGTCATCGCCGCTGACGAGGCAGACCAGTTCCGGATCGGTCTCGACCAGCGCAGCCGCCGACAGCCCTCGCAGCGGACTGCTTTCGTCGATGGGATGAACAACGACCCAGTGCAGAGGCATGAAAATGATCGATTCGCGCTCGAGCGCCAGCACGTTGAAGCGACGGCGGCGCTCGCCGTCCTCGTCAACCCAGCGCGCCCACGACACGACGGCGTGGACGTCCGTCAGATCGTTATTGCGAAGGTTGACGAGGCGGAACATCAGCGCCCAGCCATTCTTGTACGGAGCGATGATGGCGTTGCGACTGAAGTAGATTTTCGCCGTTGGACGCGTAAACCTCGCGAACAACAGTGCGCTCATCACCGCGAAGCCGAGAAGACCGACAAGCGCCTCTATCGCCACGAGAACGTTCGCCATGCGCGTGATGGGAACGAGCCTGCCGTATCCGATCGTCGCGAGGGTCTGAACGCTGAAGAAGAGGCAATCTTCGAACCGCGCGAGCGGCGCGGTCTGCGCGCCGTCGAGTGCGCCGGGGCCGTTCAGCCAATACAGGGCGGCAAAGGCAACATTCGTCACGGCATAGGCGGCCCCCAACAACGCGATCAGGCGCGGAACCGGCAGGGAGAGGAGCGTGTGGTAGGCGTTGTAGGGATGAAACGCACTCAGATCATTGCGACGGACGTTGAAAGTGCCGTCGTGATTGACCAGCCGTGCGCGACTGCGCTCGGCAAGCTTCCCACCGAGACCGAGATCCTGACGAAGCCGTTCCTGCTCGAGCAAATCTGCCACGATTGACGCGGCACATTTTAACGACGAAACTCGATCCGCGTCCTTTTCTGCCTGTCCTGGCAGGATTTTCCCATGCGGGGTTTGGTCGCTACTCAGCCGAGATCGTGGGCCGCTGCAACGAAATCGCCGGCAACCCGGCAGCCTTGAGCTTTGCGTTCAGCGCAGCCAGATCGACGGTTTTGATCGCGGTCCAGCGCGTCATTACCTGTGCCGCGTTCGCTCTCGCATTTTCGATCGCGGACAGCTGAACCGCGGTCGGCTGCACGTCCGCCCCTTGCAGCAGGTTCATCACGCCGGCAAGCGCGGCGCTGGCGCCGGCGAGCGAATCCGGAGGCGCTTGGGGCGCGCCAGCACGGCCGCGACCGCCGCCTGGGCCGCCAGCGTCACGGCCGCCCGAACCCCGGCCCTCTGGATCGAGCGGCGGTGCGAGCGATTCGAGTTTCCTGTCCACTGCCGCAAGCGCGTCAGCCACAGCGCCGGACGCCTGCGGCCGCAGCGTGGCGATCTGATTGCGTACGCCCCTCGCTTGTGTGGCGGCTGTCTCCGCGTCGACAGCGCCGTAGTACGCAGCCTTCGACAGCGTATATACCTGCTGCATGGCGATCGCCGGCGTCTTCACCCGCGGATCGTTCTTCACGACGATCGGCTGCGCGTAGCTTTTCCCGTCGACGGTGAGCTTCACCGTGAACTGCCCCGGATTCACCCACGGGGTTGTCGGGGCCGCCACCGTGTTGTGTCCAACTGCGGCAATCGGCAGGTTCGGACCGCCCAGGCGCACCGACGCCGAACTCAGCGGCTGATAATGAAGATCCCACGTCACACGATGCATCCCGGCGGCGGTCGGAAGCGCCCGGAGCGGACGATACCAATACAGCGGAATGGTGCTCGTCGCCGGATCGGGCGTGAATACTTCGTCCCTGCTGGAATAGCGCCGAACCAGCTTTCCGTCGCTCCCGGTGATCTCAATCGTGACCGGCCCGGAAGCTGCCGACTTCAGGTAGTAGTCGATCATGGCGCCTTCCGGGGGATTCGGCGCCGTTGGCTCGTCGGGCGGCAGCGGCGTATCGGTGTTCATGTTCCAGCGCACTCGCATCGCCGTCTGCGGCTTGAACAATATGACGTCTCGCTCGGCTAAGGCCGTCCTGCTACCGGCGACTGGAGCGTTCGCCCTGCCGTTGGCGTTGCGCTCGCCTGAAAGGCTCCCGCCTCCGCTCGCGGGCGATCGAGGCACGCTTCGGCGTGGCACGCTGGACCCCGCTGCGGGCGAAGGCCCCGCGCCACTTTCGGCGATCCGACGCAGCGGCGTGATGTTGTCGAGAATCCAGATCCCGCGTCCGTGCGTACCCACGACGAGGTCGTCGTCCTTGATGATCAAGTCCCGCACCGATGAGGGCGCCATGTTGAGCCGCAGCGATTGCCAGTGGTCGCCATCGTCGAACGATACGTAGACCTGTGTCTCCGATCCGGCGAACAGCAGACCCTTTTGTTTGGGATCCTCCCGCACGACGCTGACAGGCGCGCCGCCGGGAATGCCGTTGACGATCTCCTTCCACGTCTTCCCGCCGTCGTGCGTCCGGAAAATGTGCGGGTTCATGTCGTCGATCCGCAGCGTGTTGACGGCAGCGTACGCCGTCAGCGCATCGAAGCGGCCTGGATCGACGATGAACACCTTCATGAAGTCGGTGACCTGCGACGGCGTCACGTTGATCCATGTCGCGCCGCCGTCCGCCGTGGTGGCGATCACGCCGTCGTCGGTGCCGATCCAAATCCGGTTGATGTCCTTGTAGGACGGGCCGATCGTGTAGATGATCTGCGCGCCAATCGCGCCGCGCTCTCGTCGCTCGACCTGCGATGCGTACGTACCGGCGCTCGCCGGCACCTGCCATGTCTCACGCGTGAGATCGGGGCTGATCTGCTTCCAGTTGACGCCGCCGTCCGTCGTCTTCCACAGCACGTTGTTGGCGTAGAAAAGCGTGTGCGGATCGACTGTCGAAAAAACCACCGGCTGCGTCCGCACGGTGCGATAGGTCGGAGCCTGCCGCGCCGAAGCCGCGCTGGATCCAAGCCGTGTCGGAGCTTGCCGCGCCGAAGCCGCGCTGGATCCAGGCGGCGGAGGCGGGGCGCCGCGCCCTGAGCGAACCGGTCCGACGTCCGACACCTGGCCCGTCCGCCGGTCGTAGCGTGTCACCTTGCCGCCGTAGACGAGGTCGGGATCAAGTGGATCGGGCGCGGCGTAGCCATACTCTTCGACGCCCACCGGATGCCAGTCGCGGAACGTGATCTGCCCGTCGTTGCCGCGACTCGCCACGCATACCGACCCGCTGTCCTGCTGGCCCCCGCACACGCGATACGGAAATGCGTTGTCCGCCATTACGTGATAGAGCGCTGCCGTCGGCTGCGTGAACCATGAACTCCACGACTGTCCGCCGTTGAGCGTCACGACCGCGCCCTGGTCGATGACCATCAGCATGATGTTCGGATCGTTCGGGTTCCACCAGATGTTCTGGTTGTCGTCGCCGCCAGGCGCGCCTTTGAACGGCACGAACGTCTTCCCGCCATCAGTGGACTTGTAGCTGACGACGTCGGTGACGATGAGCGTATCGGCGTCCTTGGGATTGACGTGAGGCACGGCTTCGTTCACGCGGCTGACCATTCGCGTATCAGACGTCGCCTTCGTCCACGTCTCGCCCGCGTCGTCGGATCGATAGAGAGCCGTTCCGTTCCCACCGGCGTCCACGGTCGCATACAAACGGCGTGTGTTGGTCGGCGCCACCGCCACCTCGGCGTTGATGACGGCCGGCAATCCGTTCGTCAACTGCTTCCATGTCGTGCCGCCGTCAGTGGATTTGAAGATGCCGCCATTCGTTCCGCCCCACGCCGCGTTCTCCCACGGTCCCTGCCGCTGCTCCCACATCGTCGCGTAGACGACATTGGGATTCGACGGATCGATGTCAACATCCTTGCCGCCCGTGTTGACGTCCTTGAAGAGGACGCGCTCGAAATTGCGGCCGCCATCGGTCGACCGGAAGATCCCGCGCTCCTCGTTCGGCCCATAGGGATGTCCGAGCGCCGCGACGAACAGGCGATCGGCATTTGTCGGATCGACGGCGATCTTGGGAATCTGCTGCGCGTCGCGCAGACCGAGATGCGTCCACGTCGAGCCGGCATCCGTCGATTTGTAGACGCCGTCGCCCACCGAGAGATCGGGCCGCGGCAGGCCTTCGCCCGACCCCACGTAGATCACATTCGGATCGCTCGGCGCCACCGATACCCACCCGATCGACCCCGTCGGCTGGTCGTCGAAGATCGGGTTCCAGGTGCGACCCGCGTCAGTGGTCTTCCAGACACCGCCGTTGCACATGCCGATGTAGAAGGTATACGGCTGGCTCGCGTGGCCGGCGGCCGCCTTGGTGCGGCCGGCCCGGAACGGTCCGATGTTGCGCCACTGCATCTCGGCGAAAAGGCTCGCGTTGATCTGCGCCGGCGGCGCAGGTGCTGTCTGGCGCGCGGGCACACGGACCGACAGGGCGCTCGAGGCCAGGGCCGTCACCAGCGAAATCGTGATCGCGGTGCGCTGGAGGGTCATGACTGTAAGAATCGCACAAAAAGAGCCGGCGGCTTCGGGGCCGCGGGCGCTGTCACTGTGGAGCCTGCGTTCACGAGCGATGAGCGCGGTCTTGATCGTCGGCTCGCGACCCGACCCGCGATTATCTTAGGATTACCCGATACGCGACCGCGGGCAGCGTTGGCACCCAGCTTCGCCAGGAGCCTTCACGGCCAAGAATCTTTGCAAATGGAGGCGGGGACAGGGTGTCGCGGCTCCCGCGCGCTGAAAATTCAGTACGACAGCGAGGTGCAGTGATGCGAAATGTGCAGCGACTCGGCTTAGCAATCGGCCTGGCTTTCGTCGCTCCGCAGAGCGTCCGATGGACCGTACTCGCGCAGGTCCTTCCCAATCCGTATCGCATCGTCCAAGGCTGGGCCCAGCTCCCGAACGGCAGACCGATGGGTGCCGTCGGCAAGGTCTCGATTGATCCCGACGGCCGGCACATCTGGGCAATCGTGCGATGCGATCGCCTCGACGATCCGGCTCGGTTCGGCGACGAATGTCGCGACTCGAAGACGGATCCGATCATGAAGTTCAACCCGGAGGGCAAGGTTGTCAAGTCATTCGGTGGTGGAATGTTCATCTGGCCGCACGGGCTCGACGTCGACAAGGACGGCAACGTCTGGGTCACCGACGCGGTCACCGAAAATCGAACGCCGAAAGGGGACAAACGCGGACAGGTGGTGGTCAAGTTCAGCCCGGAGGGAAAAGTCCTGATGACGCTGGGAATGCCCGGGCAGCCGGGCAGCGGTCCCGATCACTTTAATTCCCCGAGCGATGTCGTGGTCGCGCCGAGCGGTGACGTCTTCGTCGCCGATGGTCATAACGACAACGGGAACAATCGCGTCGTGAAGTTCTCAAAGGACGGAACGTTCGTCAAAGCCTGGGGCAATAGCGGCTGGGCTCCAGGCGAGTTCCACGCGCTCCACGCCATCGCGATCGATTCCCGGGGGCGCATTTTCGTCGGCGACCGCGGGAACAACCGCATTCAGATCTTCGACCAGGAGGGAAAGTCGCTCACGACGCCATGGACCCAGTTTGGAAAACCGAGTGGAATCGCCTTCGACAACAAGGATCAGGTCTATGTCGCGGACTCGGAATCCGACGACGTCCAGAACCCCGGGTGGGAAGAGGGGATCCGCATCGGCGACGCGAAGACCGGATGGGTCAACGCATTCATTCTGTTTCCGTGGGGCGATCCACGGCAGACCGCCGGCGACGGAGCGGAGTTCGTCGCGATCGACCGCGACGGCAACGTCTATGGAGGCGAGCCTCGACCCAAACGGTTGCAGAAGTACGTCAGGGTGAGGCCGTAGCGAATCGAAGCCGAAACGGCTATCGCCGCACCCTTCAGCTCTTTTTCTTGAACGCTTCCTGGACCTGTTTCCTGATGTCCTTGTAGTTTTTGGACAGCATCTGGTCCTCTTCCTTGGTCAGGATCCTGAAGGGCACGCGCACGAGGCTCTTCTCGAACTTGACGTTCAGCCAATGCTGCCCGTACTTGATCCCGCCAGGGATCGGAAAGTAGATCCGACCGACGCACGCGCGCTGCGAGCTGAGCTCGACCTGGTCGTATGCCATCAATCGCGTGTTGCCCAGCTCCGCGAAAAAGCCGATTCGGCACGACTGGGACGCGCTCGGCGGAAAATAATTGATCGAGTCGCGTATGACCTTCTCCCGATTCTCCAACCCGCGCAGGTCGGCCTTCCGGTAATCGGCGTTGGAGGGCAGCGGAATCGTCTTGCCGTCCGGTGTCTCGAGCGACAGCGCATCGCGCGTCATCGTGTAATTCGGCACGCCATCGCGAACGGTGGCGCCAACCTCCAGCAGCATCCACTCCTCACCAATCGACGCATTGGCAAGACGGTACCCGAGGATGAAATAACCTTCGTTGTTGTATGCCGCGCGGATGTACGCGCCCTCGAGCGTCATGATCTGCGGCACCCCAGGCTGTGGGATTTGCACGGTGGGCGGCTGCTGAGCTTGGACGTCGCCCCGAATCGCCGGTGCCGATAGAGCCACCATCGCGACTAGGGTCAGGGGTAGGACCTTCGTGGATTGCATTGGTAGCCTCCGTGGATTCGTAGTTACTCCGACCGGTACTCCGGCTATCGTCAGTCGTCGTGCCTTGCAGCCCAGCGCCCGCGCGCTCTGGACTGCCCAAATTGCACGACAATCCACCTGTTACCGTTCTCGCTGCTGGAAGACCGCGGCGACCATTCGCATTTTACATGCCATTTGACGCGACTTGCTGTTTCGTCAGCGCACCTTGCGGTACTATTCAAAATCTTGGCGATGATCATCACGTTGCTTTCCGGCCTGATCTCGTTGGCGTGGGGCTGGGGCGATCCGGCGCTGCTGGCTGCTCAATCCGATCGAGATTTTGGCTGCCACGAGTGGCACCAATGTCGCGCGATGGCGGAGGCGGCGGCCGAGCGAGGCGAATACGAAACGTTTCACGATCTCGCCTGGCGCGCGGTGCAGACGGGACCACCGAGAGATCCTGCGCTGATGTACTTCCTCGCGCGCGCCCAGGTATTGAGCGGACGACCGCATGATGCGCTCGTGATGCTGGACCGCCTCGCGCAGATGGGCGTACCGTCCGACGCCGACACAAACGACGATTTTATCCGCACCAGACAACTTCCCGGCTGGCCGGAGGTGGCCGCGCGCATCGAGCGGCTTCGCGGAGCAACATCGCCGGCCGCTCCCGCGGCTCCCGCGGCGTCCGCCCGAGCATCGGCACCTGAGTCAGAAGCGGCTCGATTCTCGATCAGCCGACTTGCAGTCGTCGGCCTTGCCTATGATGCCGTCTCGCGACGGGTCCTCGTCGGCGACAGGCTCGGCCGCAAGCTGGTGTCGGTGAGAGAGGGTGCGAATCACGGCGATGACCTGGTGCGCGCAGACTCCGCGGGATTTCACGACATCTCCGCCATCGACATCGACGACAAACGGGGAGACTTGTGGGTGACGAGCGGATCAGATGCGGACGGCGCCGGAACACTGCATCGCCTGCAGCTCGTGTCCGGCCGCCCGCTCAAGGCATTTCGTGTCGCGCCAGCCGGCCGACCGGTCGACCTCGTCGATCTGACGATTACCCCCGGTGGCACGATCGTCGTTCTCGATGCTGCGAGCGGACGGATTCTCGGCCTTCGTCCTCGCGCGGCGTCCGTGGAAACCATCGCGCGGATCGATGTAACTGCGCCGGTGAGCGTGGCGGCCAGTACCGACGAGGCAATCGTTTACGTTGCCCACAGTAACGGTGTATCACGGTTCGACATGCGAACGCACACGGCAACGCCTGTCGCCGTTCCCAAAGGCATCTCGCTGGCTCGGCTCCAACAGATCCGGTGGTATCGAAATTCGCTCATCGCTGTCGCCGCCGAGCAGGGCTCGAATCGGATCGTGCGATTCGATTTGAACAGCGGTGGACGAGCCGTCACACGAGCCACAACGCTGGAAGCCTCGGCAGCAGTGGCGGGACGCGCGTGCATGACCGTTTCCGGAGACGACCTTCTGTACCTGGCGCCCGACGCCGTGCATGAAGGCGGCAGTGACTCCAGCGACGGACGAGTCGCAACCGCACTTGTCGCGTATCGCGTCCACCTGCGTTGATCAGTCCGCGCCCCTTTCGAGAATCCAGAAGACTGGAGTGCCGTCCGGCGCTTTGAGAAGCGCGCCATTCTTGAGTTCGCCAGCCGCGACCATCTGCGCAACGAATCGATCGTTTTGCGCCGAGCGATTCGCGATCACGATGCTGTCTGCGGGCAGGCGGCGAATTCGGTCGGGTTCGAACGCGCCGTAATCCTCTCCTTCAATGGTTCGCGGGATGAGATCCGGCCGCCGGTGCTTCATCATGTAGAAGCTCGCGTACTTGCTGCCGAGCCCGGACACGTCGCCTCCGCCCAACTCGCCTCGAGCCCGCTCCAGATAGATGACAGGAACGAAATGATCGTGTGCGCGCTGGATCGCTGCCTCGAGCGCGATTGCGATATTGCCTTCGACATCGCTGCTGCCGCGCACGTGGAACATTCTGAAGTAGTCGAGATAGAAATACGTGAATTGAAAGGTTGCGAGTCCCAGCGCCGCGACGACGGTCACGGGACCGAGTCGCAGGCGGCTCGCCGGAGGATGCCTCAACAACACACCGAGCCCGACGGCCGGCAGCAGGATCGCCGCCACCTGAACCCATCGCACGAACGGATGCGAGAACCAATCGATGTATAAGTACGCGAACTCAATCCATGCGACGGCGGCGAGTGCGACGGCTGCGACGGCCGGATCCAGCCGGGTGGTGGCTCCAGCGCGGTGCACAGCGCCCATCACGACGATACACGCGAACAACAGGATTGACGACGAGAGGGTGCGTAACGCGAAGACGATGGCGGACGCGGGTATCCAACCCGATCGGTGGGCCGCGTAATCGACATAGTAGTAGGGCAAGGTGCTCGACAGAGCCACCAGCATCACGATCGTGATCGACAGGCGGGCCGGCCGCTGTGTCGTACCTGGCGTCACAACGCCCCAGATCAGCAGTCCCACGAGGGCTGCCGTCACGAGGGCACCGGTTCCCAGGAAGTACGCAAGCTGAATCGCCGGAATCAGCACGCTCGCGACCATGGCCGCCTGCTTGAGACTCAGTCGATCGATCGGGGTCCGTTCGAAAAACATCGCCAGGCCGGCCACTGCCAGCGGCACGGTCGCTGCCCGGACGTAGGCCTGCGCATGCGGCACGTATTCGTGGCTCGCGATGGCGAGCACCAGATTGACGATCCAGAGCACGAAAAACGCGGTGGATCGGAGTGCGTCCGTGTTCGCGCTCCACAGATACCGAAGTCCCTGGATCGCGAGCAACACGGCGAACGGGACAACCACGAGCGATCGCTCAATATTCTCGGGTCCACTGATCAAGCTTGACGGCATTGGCGCCGTGACGAGCCCGCCAACGAGCAGCATCATTTTGGGATCGTATGAATGCCGCAGCGCTCCTGCGGCGCCGACCGCGAGCAGCCCGGCGACCGGTACGAGCAGGACGCCGGCCTGCCACATCGATGGGGCGATCCACGATGGGCCGTTGATGAACAGGAACCGCGGGTTCCAGAACAGCGCAAACGGAACAATGGCGCGCACGATCCGGTGCGGACCGAACCATGCTCCGATCAGCTCGAGTGTGGTGTGGCTCTGCGACGCGTCGCGCTGGTAGTACTGAGCGATGTTCCGGATAACGGTTGGATGCCGGGCCAGAAACGCCGCGGCCAGCAGAAGCGGAAGGAGGAAACCACTCACGAATGCCGCGTAACGGTTCAACCTCTCATGCCGTCGATAAAGCACCGCACACGTCAGGAGAACGTAGATCGGCATCAGCATGTACGCGGCGATGTACGTGTA
>JBKPDW010000276.1:0-17019 GCA_046728115.1 Acidobacteriota bacterium
GATCAGGGATTAGCCGAGAGCACGTTCGTCCAATCCCGAGTCCCCAAGCCCCAATCTCGGTTCCCTGGTTTTCACCCTGGCCCATGATTCGCCTCGACCCGGCCGGGCGCCCGTTCATCGGCGGCGCGCTGGTCCTCGCGCTCGTTTCGGGGATCGCGATCGGCTGGCCGTTCGGCATTCTGTTTCTGATCCTCGCGGCCTTCTTCGCCTTCTTCTTTCGCGATCCCGATCGGACATCGGAGACCCGTGATGAGGATGTCTTGTCACCGGCTGATGGGCGCGTCCTCGTTGCCGGGCCTGCTGCGACCACGGGCGCTCCGCCCGGTAGTTGGCAGCAAATCAGCATTTTCCTGTCGCCCATGGACGTGCACGTGAACCGGATCCCGGTCTCGGGCCGCGTCACGCGCGTGACCTACACGCCGGGCCGGTTCCTCCCGGCTTACCGAAACGATGCGGGCGCCGTGAACGAGCGAAGCGAGATCTGGATCGATCACGCCGGCGCCATGGTTGTGGTGCGGCAGATTGTCGGCGTGCTGGCGCGTCGCGTCGTCTGTCGAGTGCAGGTCGGCGTGGATGTACGCGGCGGCGATCGCTACGGGATCATGAAATTCGGCTCGCGCATGGATACGTTCGTGCCCGAAAGCGCTATTCTGCGCGTCAAGGTAGGCGAGACCGTGCGCGGCGGCGAAACCGTCATAGCGGTGTTACACTGAAAATCGACCGTATGACCCAGCCTCAGCCGCGTCTGCGCTTCCTGAGGCGCGCCGCCGATCGGCCCCGGTCGCGATTCCGGCGCGGCGTCTATCTGCTGCCGAGTCTCCTGACGCTGGGCAACATGTTTTGCGGATACGCATGCGTCGTGTACGCCATGCGCGGCGAGTACGAAACCGCGGCGCCATACATCGGCTTTGCAGTCGTACTGGATATGCTCGACGGCCGCATCGCCCGGATGACAGGAACCACGAGTGCGTTCGGACTGGAATTCGACTCGTTGGCCGACGTGATCTCGTTCGGTATGGCGCCCGCGATCCTGTCTTTTCAATGGGGCCTGACCGCGCTCGGCCGCCTTGGCTGGGCCGCGGGCTTTCTGTTTGTCGCTGCTGCAGCGATGCGGCTCGCGCGCTTCAATATTCAGGCGTCGAGTGGCGGCGACAAACGGTACTTTGTCGGAATGCCAAGTCCCGCGGCGGCCGCGATTCCAGCAGCCACCGTCTTCGCGTACCCGTCAGGGCTCTCCGACTATCGGGAGGCGATGCCCGCGCTGGCGATGGTGCTGATTCCGGCGCTGCTGATGGTCAGCACGATCCGGTTCCGGAGCTTCAAAACGCTCGCCTCGCCCACGCGACGTCCCTACACGGTCCTGCTGCTGTTCGCCGCCGCGATCATGCTGGTCGCCACACACCCGCGTGTCGTACTGGTGCTGATGGCGTACGGCTACCTGGCGTCGGCATTCGTAGGGATGGCCATTGCCCGCTTCAGGCATCGGGGCGGGGCGCCTGCAGTAGAGCCCAGCCACGACGACGTTCATGCTCGCGACACTGCGGCGGGCTGAAGCAGGGGCAGCCTCATCGTCACCGTTGTGCCGACGCCGCGTCGGCTGCGGACTTCGATCGTTCCCCCATTCAATTCAATATTCCGTTTGGCGATCGTGAGGCCAAGCCCTGTGCCGATTGCCTTGGTCGAGAAATATGGCTCGAAGATTCTTGCCGCCGCATCCTCATCCATTCCGACGCCAGTGTCGGTGATTTCGATCGAGACCGTTTCCTGATTTGCGGACACACCGACTTTCAGTTGGCCGGTGCCAGGCATCGCGTGCAGTGCGTTCTCGATGATGTTGGTCAGCGCGCGTGCGAAGAGCGTCCGATCGATCGACACGGCCGGAAGATCGATTGGCGCGTCGACGTCGATTGTGATGCGGCCGGCCAATGGCGCACGGTACGGCTCGACGACTTCCTCGATCAGCGCGGCGATCGGCGTCGCTTCGGGTCGCGCGATCGGCGACGAGGCGAAGCTCGAGAACTCCGCTGCAATCTGGCGGAGCAGTCTCACCTGCGAAAGGATGGCGTTGACGCAGTTGTCCAGAACCGGTGACAGCGGACGACCCTGGTCCATGTTCACGCGCTGTGCGTGCTCCGCTGACAGCTGAATGGGCGTGAGTGGATTCTTGATGTCGTGCGCGACCTGCCGCGCCATCTCGGCCCAGGCCTCGAGGCGTTGCGAGCGCTCGAGCTCGCGGCGCTGTCGCTTGAGGTCGTCGGCCATCTGATTGAAGTCCTGCACGAGACGTCTGAGCTCGTCGGACGATGTCGCGGCGATGCGCGCATCGAGGTCGCCGCGCGCGATTCGGCGCGTGGCGCGCGTCAGGCGGTTGACGGGATCCGCAATGCGCTCCGCCATCCAGTAGCCGACGGCGGCGCCCAGCAGACTGAACAGGACCGCGCCCGACATCACGCGGCGGTCGAGCTCGTCGATTTGCTCCTCGATCTGCTGCTGCCGATTGGTCAGCGGCACGGTGACGATTTCCTCGCGGCCACCGCTGCGAACGGGTGCGGCGGCCAGCAGATACGGAAAATCGCCCACTTCTTCGTGGCTCACCATCGCCGGCAGCCGATTGAGCACGATGTTCTCGTAGATCTCTCCGGGCGTACGGTTCGACAAGAGCTGCGCCAAAAAGAGATCGCGAGCGCTGGTCGCCTGAAGGCGAGCACGGTCGAAGAGATTGACATCTTCGTTGACCGCGCGACGCACGAGGATCATCACCTGATCATCGATAGCAGCCAGCCCTGCTGTGCCGCGCTGCTGGAGCGTGGCGTAGTCCTCCACCAGACGCTGAGCCGTCGTGACAGTGCGCGCCGCGGCGTCCTCGGCGCCAGCAAGCACTTGCGAACGGAAGTAGTTACGGGTCACGACTGCCAGGATCACGACGGGGACGACCGCGCCGGCAACGAAGAACAGAAACAGTTTGTGGTAGAAGCTGGACCGGATTTCGCGGAGCAAGCCGCGGCCGCTGTGCGGCGAACGGAGCATGAACGCCGTGAAGAGGGTGGCGACGATGAACAGCAGAGCGTAGAGGACGAAGACCAACAGAATGAGCTCGGCAAGCCTGATCAGATGACCAACCCACGTCACTTGGGGATAGCCGAGCGCGTAGATGCCGCCGCGGTCGTTCAGGATCAAGAGGCGAAATCTGCCGTCGTCCCGGTCGGCCTCTGCCCAGAACGGTTCGCGCGAGGCCACCGCGCGCGCGAATGCGGAATCGGGCAGCGTCCACACGTCCGTGCCGAGCGCGTAGATGGGGCTGCGGCTCCATCCGTACATCACAAATTCGACGTCACGGCCCGATACCGCTTCTTGCGGACGCGACGTCGGGCGGAGCGCTTCGAGATAGGGACTTTGATAGGAAATGAACGGTAGATCCTCCGGGTCCAGCATCGCGCGCACCGTGATGCCGCCGATCGGACGACCGCGGGAATTACAGATCCCGCGGCTGGCGCGGAGCACATGGCGCTCGGTCGATCCAAACGGCGACGCCTCCTCGAGTGAATCCCACGTGCAGTCCGCGGGCCGATAAGGCGCCGTTTCGGATTCCGGCAGGTTCAATGCGAAGCGACTGATGAGCCGGCCGTTGGCATCGAACAGTTCCACGGCAGATTTCAGCCGATATACGGCCAGCGGTGTGCGCGACCACACGACGAAGGCGAGGAATGCCCGATCGGAGACGGCGGTCGTCGATGAGGGTCCTTCGACGAAGTCGCTCAGCGCCGGCAGCGCGTCGATCTCGTCGACGGTCGCCTGGAGTTGCTCCTTGAGCCGCTCACGCTGGCCGAGCGCCTGCGGTCCATAGTCTGTCGCCATGAGGCGGTCCTTGGCGTCGGTGGCGAACGCGTAGAGCGAGGGATACATTGCAAGCGACGGCAGAACCAGGGCGAGCAGGAAGGCGAACATTCGGGCCGTCTGCGACGCCCGTCGGGATCGCGTGCGCAGCCGAACCAGAGACGCGGCGCAGGCGCCGGCCGCCACGAGTCCAACGATCATCGGACCGACGGGAATCGTGGGGCGTCGACCCGATAGCGCCACCGCGACTGCACCGCCTGCAAGCCACGCGACCGGAGCCAGACGCACCGCGACTGCACGTGGCGTCCGTCTCAGCAGCGACGGAATCCGAATCAGCGCCGCCGCGGTCCAGATCGCGGTCGCGTGAAGCAGCACCAGGGAAAAAGAAATCCCCAATCGTGCCGCACTCAGTGGATGCAGGGAGAAACGGAGTACGTCGAAGGGACTGTCGGCGACGACGCGACGGAGAAGCCGCTCATAGTTCCACAGCAGCACGACATCGGCGGCGCCAACCAGCGCGAACGCGACGACGACGAAGATCGCCGCCGAGGAGTGCGCGGTCAGGATGGCTGGGCGGGGACGGGCCATGCGACGCCGCTCGATGAGGTCCACGCCAATCCAGACGAGCGCCGACATGGTGAGCGTCGTGAAGAGAAGGTCGAGCGGCGTCGGGCCCGGACTGGGTGCGAGCGGCAGCAGCGCCGCGTACAGGATGAACCGGACGGCGACGATGAGCGCGACGAGCCAGGCGGTCGCGATGGCGAAGCCTCCGATATCGGGCGCCACTCGGCGTCGATCGATGAACGGCGCCGTGCAGAGAAGCAGGGTGATCGCGACGACGAGGAGGAGTCCGGTCCGGACGGTCTTCCTCAAGCGCCCTCTGGCGTCAGCCAGATCGGCGCGCTCGACTTCAGCGGCCACGAGCGCAGATCCATCGGGGGCACGAACGGCAAAGCTGAACGGTTCCTGGCTCTCTGCGCCTATGACCGGCGGTCGGACCGTCACAGGCGCGATGGACGACTGCATCACGAAACCCCTGCCGGGGGTGGGCTGGAGCGTTCCGAGCGACTCCTCGACGACGACCGTGCCGCGTCGTGTCGTCGTCTGACCGGCGGCCTCGACGATCGGTTCGATGTGGATCAGTCGTGGTCCGAGAGCGCCTGGCGCGAAGAAGACGGCACGAGGTCCCTGGATGCGTTCCTTCGGGAGATCCCACACGCGGCCGCTCCACGCCAATGGATTGGCGGCGGCGTCGTAGATGGTCACGCCGGTGCGGCCGCGCGCTTCGGTGGAGACAGCGTTGTCGACGAGATCGAAGAGGCGTTTGGCTTGCGCCTGATCGTGCGGCGCCAGGTCTATCGCGTCACGCGCGGCGGTCAGGGGCCCGGCAATCCGCTGAAGGGAGGCGGCGGCGCTGCCGAAGCGCTCGTCGATTTCCGTTTCGAGCCTGGCAACCGCCGCCTCGTCGGAGGTTCCGAAGCGGATGCGCTCGACGATCCAGCCAACCGTTACAACCAACACCGCGGCTGCGACTCCGGCCCGGATGACGCGCAAGATGAGCGACACGCCACTCACAGGATACAATAGCGAAATCGCTTGGATCTGAAGCACCTGCTCAAGCGCGGCGCGCTCATCGCAGCCGCCAATTGGCCGACCGTCGCCATTCAATTCGTGGCGCAGGCGACGTTTCAGGTGCTGCTTGCCGTTCCCATCATCGGGGCCGCCATCCTCATCACCGTGCTCCTCGGCGCGGATCTCGCTGATCTCCTGCAAGGGAGTCTTCGGGAGATGTTCTCGACGATCGCCGGCGCGCTGTTGTCCGAGCCTGTCGCTCTCGTCGCGTTCATGACCGCGTTCTGCCTCGTCCTCCTCGGCGGTTCCGTGCTGATGTTCGTCGTCAAAGGCGGCACGGTCGATGTGCTGTTGGCCGCGAACGCCGCAGCGGGACCGATCGAACAACAACCCCTCAGCTTCGAAGCGCTGCGCGGCGCGTCCCGCTTCACCGTGCCGCTGTTCACGACGGGCTGCGCGCGGCTCTTCCGCAGGTATCTCCTGCTCGGTCTGTTCTTGATCGTCGTCTACGGTGTCTCGATCGTCGGCTACGTCACGTTTGTGGTCTACGGATACCGCATCGCCGAGGGACGCGTGCTCGTGATCGGCTGGACGTTCATTGCCGCCCTCGCTGCGGCGGCACTCGTCGGATGGATCACGCTGATCAATCTCGCGTATCTCCTGATGCAGATCGCCATGGCGGCCGACAATATCGGCTTGGTCGACGGGGCACGCGCGGTCGTCCGGTTCGTGCGGTCCGAGTTCCGGGATCTGGTTCTGGTGTTTTTCGTCGTGCTGGCGATGGTGGTCGCGGCCATGCTGGCATCGGCTCTCGCCTGGTCCGGCGTCGGCCTGATCGCGTTCATTCCGCTCGTGGGCCTCGCCGTGTTTCCACTACAGCTGGTCGCGCTCCTGGTGCGCGGTCTGGTGTTCGAATATCTCGGCCTGACGGCTCTGGGCGCCTACGCGACGCTCTATCAAGGGTACATGGCACGCCGTTCCGAAGTGCCGCGCCGCACGGCGGTCCAATCCCCGATTCAGCACCCGGCGTAAGAAACCGTCCTACCGCTTCGGCTTTGCGGGCGACATCGAGATCACATTCGGCAGCGGTTCGGTGAGGATGCTGGACATCGGGTCGAGCCGGCGTGTGACCAGCTGCGCGGCGGCGCCCTTGGCGAGATCGCGCGTCACCACGATCACCGTCGGCAGCTTCGAAACCGGATCGTCGACGATGTGCGGCGGCGCCGCCACATCCGCGCCCGGATCGAGACTGCCTCCGGGCGTACCATCTTTGACGTTGTAAGCCTGCATCACCGACGACTGACCTGCGACGACCAACCTGTCGACGATCTTGACCGGACCCCACACGGGTCTGATCGGCAGCGCGCGCATCCACTGTTGCACGCCGCTGACGCGATCGAGCGAGCGCAGGACATTGTCGAGGGAGACGAAGTAGACGTGATGCTCGTCGACAGCCGGGAGGCCGATGACGTCGCCTCCTGTTCGCCAACGCCAATCGACGCTGCCGTTCTTCGTCATCAGGCAGTACATGAAATTGTCCTGCGACCCGGCGTAGAGGCGATCCTTGAACACGATTACCTCGCTGACCGGACCGCCCAGGCGCCGCTCCCACACCGCTGCTCCCGTGTCGACGCTTAGCGCTACGACGCGGCCGTCTTCCGTCGGAACATAGACGCGATCGCCGGAGAGGGCCGGCACGGCCCGCGCGGGCGATTCGATCTCGCGCCGCCAGACCAACTGACCATCAGTCGCGCGGAACGTGAGGATGGAACCATTTGACGTGGCTGCGACCAGCCAACCGAGGTCCGACGCCAGGGGGACGGGAAACGTTTCGTGTTGCTCGAGGCGCCACGCGACAGAGCCGTCGCTGACGCGGCGCGCAACGATCGAATCAGGTTCAACGGAAAAGACGAGCCCGTCGCCGACGGCCGGCTGCAAGAGCGGTTGAGCCGCGACCAGCCACTGCTGCTCGCCGTCGAGCAGCGTGTACGCGACCAGGCGTTCCCCTTCGATGCCGAAGTAGACGCGCTCGCCGTCGAACGCCGGCGGCACCGACAGCTGATTGTTCAGGGCGAGCGCCCAGATCGCCCTGGTGGGAAACAGCGACAACGGCTCGGGTTTGGGGTCGCGAAACGCCGCGATACTCACGACAGACAGAGCTATCAGCGCTGTAGCACTACAACATCTTGTGGTCAACACCGCTATAATAGCGTCATCCTTCGGGTCCCTTCCGGTGACACACCAAACCATCATCGTTCTCGATTTCGGTTCCCAGTACACGCAACTTATCGCTCGGCGATTGCGGGAGCTGTCGATTTACTCGGAGGTGTGGCCTCCGGATACACCGCTCGACAAGATTCGGGCGCGCGACCCAGCAGGCATCATCCTCTCGGGTGGCCCGAGGAGCGTGTCGGATCCCGGCGCCCCCAAGTGCGACAGGGGCGTCTACAGCCTCGGACGCCCCGTGCTCGGAATCTGCTACGGCATGCAGTTGATGGCCGACGCGCTCGGCGGCGCCGTCGCACCGGCGCCGCAACGAGAGTATGGCCACGCGACCGTTCGCATCGGGGCCGCCGGACCGTTGTTTGTCGATGTGCCGCCCGAAATCCGCGTGTGGGCAAGCCATGGCGATTTTGTCAGCGCGGCGCCTGGCGGTTTTTCCGTGCTTGCGACGAGCGCAAACGCGCCGGTCGCGGCCATGCAGGATCTCGATCGCGGCCTGTATGCGATCCTCTTTCACCCCGAAGTCGTGCATACGGAACGCGGCCTCGAGATTCTCCGGAATTTCGCTTACGGCATATGCGGCTGCACCGGCGACTGGACGATGGCGTCGTTTGTCGGCGAGGCGACGTCGCGGATTCAGGAAAGAGTCGGATCGGGACGCGTCGTATGTGCGCTGAGCGGCGGAGTGGATTCTACGGTCGCTGCGCTCATCATCCGTCGAGCAGTCGGCGATGGGCTCACGTGTATTTTCGTCGACAATGGACTGCTTCGGCTGGACGAAGCGGACCAGATCCGCAGACGCTTCGAGCGGCTGAAACTCCCGCTCGTCTTCGTGGACGCTTCGACGCTGTTTCTCGAGCGCCTTGCGGACGTGACCGACCCGGAGCGGAAACGAAAAATCATCGGCGCGACGTTCATCGACGTCTTCGAGGCCGAGGCGGCGAAGCTGGGGCACGTGGACTTTCTCGCGCAGGGGACGCTCTATCCCGATGTCATCGAATCCGTATCAATCGTGGGACAGGCATCGCTCATCAAGAGTCACCACAATGTCGGCGGGTTGCCCGAACGGATGCGCATGACGCTCGTCGAGCCGCTCCGCCAGCTCTTCAAAGACGAAGTGCGAGCCGTCGGGCGCACGCTCGGACTCGACGAGGAATTCGTCGTGCGCCAGCCGTTCCCCGGGCCGGGGCTGGCCGTCAGGATCCTGGGTGCGGTCACACACGAGCGCCTCGCGCTGCTGCGGCGGGCCGACGCGATCGTCGCCGAGGAAGTCAAACGTGCGGGTTGGTATACGCGCCTGTGGCAGAGCTTCGCAATCCTGCTACCGCTACGGAGCGTTGGCGTCATGGGGGATGAGCGGACGTACGAATACACTGCCGCGATCCGGGCGGTCGAAAGCAAGGACGGCATGACGGCGGACTGGGCGCGTCTGCCACACGATCTCCTTGGCCGGATCTCGTCGCGCATCGTCAACGAAGTGAAGGGGATCAATCGGGTCGTGTACGACATCAGTTCGAAACCGCCGTCGACGATTGAGTGGGAATGAACAAGGACCAGGAATCAGTGCCCGATTTCGTTCACCTGCATCTTCATACGGAGTACTCGTTGCTCGACGGCGCCTGCCGGATCGACGAACTGCTCGACCAGGCGTCGCGGCTGAAGATGCCGGCGATTGCCGTCACGGAGCACGGCAATCTCTTTTCGTCAGTGATTTTTCATGATCACGCCCGCGAGCGGGGCGTGAAGCCGATTCTCGGCTGCGAGGTCTACATGGCGCCGGGCGACCGCCGCAGCAAGACGGGCAATCCTGGGGAGACCGCAAATCATCTGGTGCTGCTCGCCGAAACGGCAGAAGGTTTTCACAACCTGATCAAGCTCGTATCGTCCGGCTACACCGAGGGCTTCTACTACAAGCCGCGCATCGACAAGGACGTGCTCGCCGCCCATTCGAAGGGCCTCATCGGGCTGAGCAGTTGCCTGAAGGGCGAAGTGGCCGAAGGACTGTCGCGGCAGCAAGAAAGAAAGGCGCGTGCCGCCGCGGGCGCTTACAGGGACATTCTCGGGCCGGAAAACTTCTTTCTCGAATTGCAGTGGCACGGCATCGAGGAACAGCGTGTCGTGAACGCCGGTATCCCGGCGCTTGCTCGCGACCTCGGACTCGGCCTCGTGTGCACGAACGACGTGCATTACGTTCGCGAGACCGACGCTCATCCGCACGACGTGCTGCTGTGCATCGGGACGGGCAAGGCTTTCAGCGATCCGAAGCGGCTGCGCTACGAGGCCAGCCAGTTCTTCCTGAAGACGCCGGAAGAGATGACCGAGACGTTCAAGGATTTTCCCGAGGCGCTGCGCAACACAGTGCGCATTGCGGAACGATGCAACGTCAGGCTTGCGGAGGGCGAGAACCATCTGCCGAATTTCGACGTGCCGCCTGGATTCACGGTCGACGACTATTTCGAGCACGTGGTCCGCGAGGGCTTCGCGTTCCGCCTGCCCCGGCTGCGCCAGCTTGCTGCCGCCGGACGGCTGCATCACACGATCGACGAGTACGAGCGCCGGCTCTCGTACGAGATCGAGATGATCAAGCGGATGAAATACCCGGGCTACTTCCTCATCGTCTGGGACTTCATCCGTCACGCGCGCGAGAGCGGCATTCCCGTGGGACCGGGCCGAGGGTCGTCGGCTGGGAGCCTCGTGGCGTATTGCCTTCGCATCACGGACGTGGACCCGATCGATTTTGAGCTGATCTTCGAACGGTTCCTGAACCCCGAGCGCGTCTCGCTCCCTGATATCGACATCGATTTCTGCGAACGGCGTCGTGGCGAGGTGATCGACTACGTTACGCAGAAGTACGGTCGGGAGAACGTTGCGCAGATCATCACCTTCGGCACGATGAAGGCGAAAGCGGTGGTGCGCGACGTGGGGCGCGTGCTGGAGATGCCATTCGCCGACGTCGACAAGGTCGCGAAACTGATTCCGCCGGCGCTCGACATGACGCTCGACAAGGCGCTGGAGGAGAGCGAGCCGCTCCGTCAGATGGAAAAGGGCGATCCGAAGGTCAGGGAGCTGCTGGCCGTCGCGAGGCGCCTCGAGGGGATGACGCGTCATGCGTCAGTCCACGCCGCCGGTGTCGTGATCGCGCCGCGCGCCATCACAGAATACGCGCCGCTCTACAAGGGCGCCCGGGACGAGATTGTCACACAGTGGTCGATGAAGGACATCGAGCGCGTTGGCCTTCTGAAGATGGATTTTCTCGGGCTCAGCACGCTGACGCTGATCGATGATGCCATCGCGGAGATTGCGCGGACGACGGGCGAGCGTCTCGAGATCGGTCTGATTCCGCTGGACGATGCCCGGACGTACCAGATTTTTCAGGAGGGCCAGACCTACGGCATCTTCCAGTTCGAGTCGAGCGGCATGCGCGACATTCTGCGTAAGGCCAAGCCGCAGCGGCTGGACGATCTGATCGCGCTCAACGCCCTGTATCGACCGGGGCCGCTGCGCAGCGGCATGGTGGACGATTTCATCGCGCGCAAGCAGGGGAAAACCGAAGTCCGGTACGACCTGCCGAAGCTCGAGCCGATCCTGGCCGAGACCTACGGCGTGATCGCGTACCAGGAGCAGGTGATCCGCATCGCGCGCGAACTCGCCGGATTCACGCTCGGCGAGGCCGACATACTTCGCAAGGCGATGGGCAAGAAGAAGGCCGACGTGATGCAGGCCCAGCGCGCGAAATTCGTGAGCGGCGCGAAGGCGAACGGCATCAATGAGAAAAAAGCCGGCCAGACGTTCGATCTGATGGAACATTTCGCCGGCTACGGCTTTCCCAAGGCGCATTCGACGGCGTACGCCCTGCTCGCGTACCAGACTGCATACCTCAAGGCCAACTTCCCGTGGCACTTTGCCGCGTCGCTCCTGACCATCGAGGCGCAGAACACCGACAAGCTGGCGCTGTATCTCGGCGAATGCAAGGAGCGGGGCGTGCCCGTGCTGCCGCCGGATATCAATGCCAGCGAGCGGCGATTTACCGTTGAACCCGGCAAGGGCGTCCGATTCGGCTTGACCGGTATCAGGAACGTCGGCGACGGGGCGATCGACTCGCTGCTCCAGGTCAGAAAACAGCGCGGCCGGATCGCCTCGCTGGCGGCGCTTTGCGAGGATCTCGACCTGCGGCTCGTGAACAAACGCGTGTTCGAAAGTCTGATCAAGGCAGGCGCCTTCGATACGCTCGCGGACAGGACGCCTCACGAGTCGCTGCCGATCGCAGCCTTTCGACCGCGACTGCTTGCCAGCATCGACGCCGCGTGCGAGTACGGCACGCGGCTGCAGCGCGATCGGGACGAAGGGCAGGCGCAGTTGTTCGGCAGCTTCGATACGGCAGACGGTCACCCGGGAAACGGCGCGACGCCGCAGCTGCTCCCGGACGCCAAACCGTGGACCGAGATCGAACATCTCGCCTTCGAGAAGGAGACACTCGGCCTGTATTGGAGCGGCCATCCCGTCGATCGGTATGCGGCGCCTCTCAGAGATCTCGGCGCTAAGACGATCGGCGAACTGGCAGAACAGCCGACAGGCGCTGCACGCGACAACGGCTGGGGATCGGGCGGCCCGAAACCGATCGATGCCGACACAACGGTCGGCGGCATCGTCGGCGCCGTCCGGCAGCTGAAGACACGCAAGGGCGAGCGCATGGCGGTGTTCACGCTCGAAGACTCCCAGGGCGGCGTCGAGGTCATCGTGTTTCCCGAAGCGTTCCAGCGATCGGTAACGCTAATCGACACAGGGACGCTAGTGCTCGTGCGTGGCAAACTGGAGCGCGACGACGAGTCGATGCGGCTGCTGGCTTCGGAGATTGCGCCGCTCGACAGCGTTCGCGAGCGTGCGGCGCGCGAAGTCGCAATCTGCCTGCGCAAACCGGTGAGCCGCGGCGTCTTCGAAACGCTTGGCGAAATCTTCGCGCGGCATCGCGGCGATCGAAAGATATCCTTTCAGGTCGAAACCGGGGAAGCACCACACCGACTGCGGGTGACTCTCGACGTCACCGCGCAGATTCGCGTGAAGCCGTCGCCGGCGCTGGTTGCGGAGGTCGAGCAGGTGGTGGGCGCCGGTTCGGTGGAACTGCGATGAATGGTTGGCGCATTCGTGGAGTGGTGATTTGGGGAATCAACTCGCCAACCCACCAGGGTCGCCGATTGACCAGCGAATAACGGCATGCCCATCGAAACCCTCGACTTCGAGGAGCCCATCGCGGCTCTCCTCAAGGAGATCGATGCGCTGGCCCTCCAGCCGCGAACAGACGCCCGCGATCGCGAAATCGAAACACTACGCCGGCGAATCGACTCGGTCCGCGCCGATCTGTATCGCACGCTGACTCCCTGGCAGCGGGTGCTCGTCGCCAGACATCCGGAGCGTCCGGGGCTCGACCATTTCATTCAACGCCTTTTCACGGGCTTTACGGAGATCCACGGCGATCGGCGATTTGCCGACGACCACGCCATCATGACCGGCTTCGCCGAGTACAAAGGACAGCCGGTGCTCGTCGTCGGCCACGTCAAGGGTCGCGATACGAAGGAAAAGATCTTTCGCAACTTCGGCTACGCGCGGCCCGAAGGCTATCGCAAAGCGCTGCGCGCCATGCGGCTTGCCGAAAAGTTCCGGCGCCCGATCGTGGTGTTCGTCGATACGCCGGCAGCCTTTCCGGGCATCGAATCCGAGGAGCGTGGCGTCGCCGAAGCGATCGCCGTGAACCTGCGCGACATGATGATGCTCGACGCGCCGATCATCGTGATCGTGAGCGGCGAGGGGGGAAGCGGCGGTGCACTCGGTATCGCGGTTGGCGATCGCGTCCTGATGCAGGAGTTCGCGATTTATAGCGTCATCCCGCCGGAAGGCTGCGCGGCGATTCTGTGGCGCGAACCCGCGAAGAAAGTCGAAGCCGCCGCCGCCCTCAAGCTGACGGCCCCGGATTTGCTGAAGGCCGGCATCATCGACGAGATCGTCCCGGAGCCCGTGGGCGGCGCTCACACCGATCCCGACAAGGCATCGGCGCTGGTGGACGATGTGCTCACACGCATTCTGCGGGAAGTGAGTGCGCTCAGCGGTGAGACGCGGCTGGCGAAGCGGTACGAGAAGTTTCGCAACATGGGGAGGGCGGGGGTGGATTTCGTCGAAAACGGTTAGCGCGACCGTTTGGCTCAACTCTCCAGCACGGGGGACGCGTGGAACAGGGGGTAAAGAATTCTCGAGTGGCTGCTGGATACCCGTTGACGAGTCGTTTGAGCCCATGCCGCAAGTGCGGCACATTGGACCGAGAGCGGTCTGAACGTTCATGGCCGCGGTGATGACCTTGTGGGTGATGTCCTCATGACGCATAGAAGTTTTGCCTCCGTCTCCCCGGTGTCCTCCGTGGTGGAGCGTGTCGTGGAGAGTGCGGTGAATACCGTCGCGCGGCGAAGCCTGCCAGCCGCGGGCCGCCCCTGATGCCTGCTGCCATCGCCCCCCGCTGGGACTCGCTCTCGTGCGACGATGCCGCGGCGAACCGGTTGGCGGAGGCCCTGACGATTCCGCCGATCGTGGCTCGCCTGTTGTGCCTGCGCGACCTGTCCGAACCGGCGGCGGCCGCTCGCTTCCTGAATCCGTCGCTCGATCACCTTCACGACCCCATGCTGCTGGCCGACATGCGCGTGGCGGTCGATCGGTTGATGGGGGCGATCGCGCGGCGGGAGCGGATCGCGATTCACGGCGACTACGACGTGGACGGCATCACGTCGACCGTGATCCTGCGCCGCGCGCTCGAGCTGCTCGGCGCCGACGTCACGCACTTCATCCCGGAGCGGCTGCGCGACGGCTACGGACTGCAGCCCGCGGCGATCGAACGATTGCATCACGACGGCGTCGGCGTGGTCGTCTCGGTGGACTGTGGCATCAGGGGGGCCGATGCGGCGCGCCGCGCACGCGAGCTCGGCGTGGACTTGATCATCACCGACCACCACGAGCCCGACGTCGAACTGCCGCGGGCCTTGGCGATCATCAATCCCAAGCGGCACGATTGCACGTACCCGGACAAGTACCTTGCCGGCGTCGGCGTATCGCTGAAACTCGTGCAGGCGCTGTGTCGGCAGGCGGGCCGCGACAGTTGGCTGTCCGGGTTCCTCAAGGTCGCGGCGATTGGAACGCTGGCTGACGTCGTGCCGCTCGTCGGTGAAAACCGTGTGATCGCGAAAATCGGTCTGGATCTGCTGTCGCGCGGTCCGCACAAGGTCGGCCTGCGGTCGCTCATCGAGGTCTCCGGGCTCGCCGGCAAGACGATCGACAGCTACCACATCGGGTTCATGCTGGCGCCGCGCGTGAACGCGGCAGGGCGCATGAGCACGCCGGACATCGCCACGCGCCTGCTCCTGGCCGCCGATGAGACCCTCGGCGAAGAGGTACGGGATCTCGCGCTGCAGCTCGATGCCGAGAACCTGCGCCGCCAGGAAGAAGAAGCGGAGATCCTCGCCGCCGCGAAGAAGATCGTCCAGTCGGATCCCGAGATCGGCGCGCGTTCGGTTCTCGTCGTCGCAGGGGAAGGCTGGCATCGCGGCGTGATCGGCATCGTGGCCTCGAAGCTGGTGGACACGTTCTATCGGCCGGCAATCGTGCTCTCGATCGAGGGCGATCTCGCGCATGGTTCGTGTCGGAGCATTCCAGCGTTTGACATGCTCGGCGCGCTGGAACGCTGTGCGCCGCTGTTTGCGCGCTTCGGCGGTCACAGGCAGGCCGCCGGCTTGACGATGGAGGCGGCGCGCGTGAGGGAGCTGCGGTCGGCAATTAACGACGTCGCCGACGAAACCATCGGCCCCGACGACCTGATGCCACGGCTGCGGATCGACGGCGACCTGACGTTTCGCAGCATTACCGGCAGCGTGGCGGCGGGTGTCGCCTCGCTCGCGCCGTTTGGCGCCGGCAATCCGCGCCCCGTCTTTGCGGCTCGTGGCGTCGAGATCATCGACGGGCCGCGGACCCTGAAAGAGCGGCATCTCAAGATGGCGCTCAAGCAGGAAGGCCGCATCTTCCGAGCCGTGGCCTGGAGGGCGGCCGAGCGTCAGGAATACATCGAAGCGCACAAAGCCGCGCTGGACGTCGCCTTTTCGCTCGATCAGAACCAGTACAATGGTGAGACGTTTGTCGAGCTGACCCTGGCGGACGTTCGGCACTCTTCCAACTGATCGCGCGTGAGAAAGTACGTCCGCTTCATCGTAGGCGTGTTCGGGATCGTGTTTGCCGTCTTCGTGGCGGCGCAGCTCAGGAAACGTGTGCCGCAGGCGGCGGCGCCGCCCCCCGTGGCGCGCACCGACGCCGGCGCGGTGGTCGAAAGCACCGGCGGCGAGAGCATCCGCGTGAGTTCCTCGCGCGAAGAGTTCATGGTGAAGTACGAGCGCCAACTCACCTATGAGAACGGATCGAGCAAGCTGTTCGGCATACGCATCGTCGCGCCGGAGCGCGGCAGCGGCGGGCGCACGTTCACAGTAACGGCGAAAGAGGGTCAGGTCGGGCAGAAGGAGTCGACGTTCACGGTCGACGGCGACGTGGTACTGACCGCGTCGGACGGCCTCGAGGCGCGCACTGAACATGCGACGTACGCCGAGACCGACGGCATTGTCCGGGTCCCCGGGCCGGCGCAGTTCACACGCGGCCGGGTCAGTGGCAGTGGCACCGGCATGACGTACGACAAGAACGCCGACGTCCTGTGGTTGCTGGCCGATGCGCACGTCCGCGTAGCGCCCGATGAAAAGGGCTCAGGCGCCGCCGACGTCACCTCGGCAACCGCCGGGTTCGCGCGACGCGACAAGAACATTCGATTCGAGCAGGGTGTCAGGATCGACCGGCCGGGACAGACGATCCGGGCGGACACAGCCGTCGGGTATCTCACCGAGGACGAAAATCACATCGATTCAGTTCAGCTCCGCGGCAATTCCCACGTCACCACCGAGAAGCCGCCTGTCGGCGCGCTGCAGGATCTGACAGCACGCGACATGGATCTGAAGTACGGCTCGGATGGCGACGTGCTGCAGCACGCGCTCATCACGGGCGACGCCGTCATTCAGCTCGCAGGTGAACCGGGAACCCAGAATCGCCAGATCACCGCGCCGTTCATCGACGTCACGATGGCGCCGGATGGGACGACACCGACGGCGCTGGCCGGCCGGGACGGCGTCCTGCTCACGTTTCCACCAGATTCCGAAGAGCCGGGTCGGACGATTCGCGCAAACACGCTGGACGCGAGGGGTGAACCGGGCCGCGGGCTGACGCGCGGCGTCTTCACCGGCAAAGTCGAGTTCCGCGAGAAAAGCGACCAGCTCGATCGGCGCGCCAACTCCGGCGCCCTCGATGCCGGGCTCAAGCCAGGCT
>JBKPDW010000277.1:0-4209 GCA_046728115.1 Acidobacteriota bacterium
GCGCCACATCGTACACTGCGTCGCTGTTCACTCCCTGTGTGCTGTTCGCGCCGAGCCAGCCGAGCTCCTGGCGATGCGGCGCGTTGACGCCACGCAGCGGATCGCTTCCAAATGACATGGGATCCGTGGTATCGCCGTACTCGGAGGTTGGAGTAGCCGCGTGATCCATACCCAAATTGTGTCCGATTTCATGGGCATACACGCCCTTGAGATCGCACGTGAATACCCAAGCGGCGCTCGGCGAGCCGCCGACGGTGCCGAATCCGGCACCTGGACAGGTATTCAGCGGCATCACGTACAGCTTGCGCGTATACGCGGCCAGATTCTCGCCGCCTGCGGTGGCCGCCGCGTCAGCGGCATCTGCCCATCCCGTGAGGTTGCACGAATCGGTGCTGTTCGCGTTCAAGATATACGGTCCCACGACGCTACCAGAGAGCGACACTTGCCCCAATGAATTGACAGAGTAGAGTGAGTTGACCGAAAGGCCGGTCGGGTCGGCGAACATCGCGTCGTTAATGAAATCGTTCGAACAGCTGACGCTTGTGTCCCCGAAGTTCGCGACGATGACGAGCGTTCGTTGGTCGCCGCTCGTGCTTGTCGCGGCCGGTACGACCGTTTGTGTATTGAACGTCCCCGTGCCGGACGACTCGGTTTGGTCGGCAAGGACGTAGAGGTCCGAGCCGACGGCTCTGCCTGAGATCCGTATGATGCTGCCGGTCCGCAAGTTCGTCGTCGGGTCCTTCTCGAATCGTATTTGGTAGGATTGCCTCGTCTGCCGGTCCTTGACCCAGTACAGACGCTCTGACCGGCGATTCACGAAGTCATCGGAATAAATAACGGTAACCGGGCCCGTCACATCGACTGGTCTGCCCTGCTGCCATGCTGCGGCAAAGCCCGCGTGAGTGCTTGCTGGCGCAACTTGCGCCACGGCCGCAGACGACGCGAATAAACCGAGAACGGCTAGGAATGGGAGCCCGAAACGGCCGACACCACCACGGCGAAAGGCCTTGGCCATATTCGACGGAGCATGGCAAGGCCTCAGCCACGTGCGCGCTTCGCAGAATTTCTTCCGGCTTCACGCCGCGGCGACGTGTGCATCGCCAGGGCAGCAACGGGCCTGGCTTCAGGATCTCAAAAACGGCAGCGGCTCCGACGGCCAACTCGACCGCTCATCGCCAGCGCTTCAGCAGTGCAGTGAAACTGTGATTGTTGACTGTGTTTCGTCCACTGAGATATTAGTTTTCAACGGACGATAGGAAATATTAGGGCCGTCTCGCGGTTAGACAATAACGCCCGTTCTCAGACCCTCGTCAGCCCCTCCCCCCTCACGACAGCGCGTCTTCCAGGGCCGATCTTGATGCGGCGCGCGTCGGGTTTGCGGTGTTGGCCTCCCGAACGACCGACAGGTATTGCCGAGGATCGTTCAGCCCAAGAACACTCGAGAGCTTTAGAATCGCGGCGATGAAACCCCGGCAGCATCCAGTTACGCGCACCTTCGATGAATTCCCAGGAGATCAGGCCGTTCCCGAACATGAGTCGGTGTGCGGTTCGAGGCTCTCATAAATTTCGTCGGGCCAGTAGATGCCATCGTCGTGGAATGAAACCAGGCGCGGAGCGCCGCTCCGACGCCGAGGACCACGACGAGGAGCGCGAGACCGATTCGATCGTTTTCGACGACAGCAGCCGCAAGGCGTAAGAGAGTGTGTCGACGACCGCGGGATCCGCGTCCCGACTGGACATGCCTCGATTTCGCAGAACGGCTCTTCAGCGTCATGCAGCCGCCCGTGGCAGCAACGCCATCTTCATCACCTCGAGTTATTCGATTGAACTTCGTGAATTATCGCCCGGTTGCAGGACGTATCAACAACAACTGGTCGGACACACCAGCGTTCTTCGCGGAGAATGCGGGTCAGCACGCATCAATCGAGATCGCGGCGCTACATTGGGAAAGTCATCGAGGTGCGGGCCGCCGACCGGGCTTGAATTCGCGGGCACGTGTTCGTGGACTGGCGGTGGCGAAGCGCAGCGACTGGAGTGGGGACCGTAGCGGTGTCGGCGTTCCGGCTCAGACACGACTATGAGCTCAGGTACGATATACAGCTGCGGAAACATGATTCGCGTCCGCTTTGCTCCCTCGCCCACCGGATATCTCCACATCGGCGGCGCCCGCACCGCCCTCTTCAACTGGCTGCTGGCGCGGCGCCATGGCGGCATGTTCGTCCTTCGCATCGAAGACACCGACATCGAGCGGTCGTCGCCCGAGATGGTCGAAGGCATCCTCGACGGCATGCGCTGGCTGGGTCTGGACTGGGACGAAGGGCCGCACATCGGCGGACCGTACGCCCCGTATTTTCAGTCCGAGCGCCTCGATCGGCACCGTGCGATGGCGAATCGTCTCGTTGACGACGGCGGTGCGTACTACTGCTACTGCAAGGAGACACCGTGTGTGTGCCGCCGGCTGAGCGCTGAGGACGTCGCGGCCCGCGAGCGCGACGGCGTGCCCCGCGCGATCCGGTTTCGCGTCGCCGAGGGCGTGGTTCGATTCGACGATCTCGTGCATGGGCCGATCGAGTTCGACGGCGCGAACATCGAGGACTTCGTGATCCTGCGGTCCGACGGTCACCCCACCTATCAGCTCTCGGTGGTGAGCGACGATCTCGAGATGAAGATCACGCATGTCGTGCGGGGCGACGATCACATTTCGAATACGCCGAAACAGATCCTGCTGTACAAAGCGCTCGGCGCGGAGGTTCCGCAGTTCGCGCACGTGCCGCTGATCCTCGGTCCCGACAAGAAACGTTTGAGCAAGCGTCACGGTGCGACGTCCGTGATGGAGTACGTGCGGCAAGGCTACACGCCCGAGGCGATGGTGAATTTTCTCGCACTGCTCGGATGGTCGCCGGGCGACGATCGCGAGCTGTTCTCGCGCGACGAGCTCGTCGCCGCGTTTGCCATCGACGGCATCAGCGGCGGGAATGCGGTGTTCAACCCCGAGAAGCTCGATTGGTTCAACCAGCAGCACATGATGCGGCTGGCGCCGGATGAACTCGCGCGCCGGGTACAGCCGTCGTTCGAGGCGGCAGGCCTGTGGAACGACGAGTATCTCGGCGATCGGCACGCCTGGTTTTTTGCCGTGCTCGAATTGCTGAAACCGCGCGCGCGGCGGCTTGGCGATTTCGTCGAGCACGGCCGCTACTTTTTTTCCGCATCGATCGACTACGACGATCGCGCGGTGGCGAAGCATCTGCGCGTCGAGGGGATGCGCGATCACCTCGTGGCGCTCGAGGCCGCGCTGGGTACACTGCCGACGTTCGATGCGTCCTCGATAGAAGCCGCGCTGCGGGCGACGGCAGAGGCGCGAGCCGTGAAGGCCGCAGCGCTGATTCATGCGGCTCGGGTGGCGGTGACGGGAACCTCCGTGAGCGCGGGTTTGTTCGACGTCCTCGCCCTGGTTGGCCGCGAGAAGGTCCGAGCTCGACTGGTGCAGGCCGCGTCGCTGGCAGCCGTCTGATTTCCCTGAGTACGTTCAAATCTTCACTGTCGACCTCTTCCGCTCGATATGCCACCAGTGCACTTGTAAGTGCTTTTACCGCTCAGATTTACAGTCCTCGGCTGGCATATCGGTTGCAGCCCGTGCATTTTCAAGCACCTGCGTGCGGCCCGGGCTCGACGAACCTTACCCGGGCGGGAGGAAGATGTGGCCAAAGAGGATCGTGGATTCGCATCGATGGATCGAAGCAAGCAGCGCGAGATTGCGAGCAAGGGCGGCAAGGCCGCCCATCAGAAGGGAACGGCACACGAGTGGACGTCGGAGGAAGCGCGCGAGGCGGGTCGCAAGGGCGGCATGGCGAGTCATCGGCACAAGCAGGAGCAGCACGGTCCGTTGGGCGAGGACAATCCGAACGACGGCTCGCCCAAGGAGATGATCGGGACTGACGGCGGAGGCGCGCTCTCCTAACTCGCCCCGGCCGTTGCCGCTCGAGAGCCCCCAGTGTCGAGGCGCCGGCGCGTTGGCCGATCGTGAGCGATTGGCTATAATCGGAAGTTCCACTCCACCGAGCGCACGGCACTGGGAGGTCGTCCAACGGTAGGACACGTGGCTCTGGACCACGGTATCGGGGTTCGAATCCCTGCCTCCCAGCCAAAGAAATTCTTGAACACCAACAACTTGCGATGCCTCACGGGCCGCGCCGATCGCCCCGATTTGCG
>JBKPDW010000278.1:0-5479 GCA_046728115.1 Acidobacteriota bacterium
GGTCAGTACGAGAAGGCGTACGAGGTCCTGCAGGAATACGTGCAAGCGAACCCGGCGGTCGCGCAAGGATATCGCGGCCTGGGCGACCTGCTCGCGGTCTGGGGCAAGTACGACGAGGCGCTCGCCACCTACGACAAGGCCGCCGCGCTCGCGCCGGGCGACCTGTCGATTCCCGCAGCGAAGCGCGGCGTGTTCGGCGTGACCGATCGCTGGACCGACGTGGAGGCGATCAACCAGACGCTCCTCACATCGACCGACCCGCAGTGGAAGTTCAACGCGTTTTTGAGCCAGGCGACCGAGCAGATATACAAAGGCCGAACGGCCGATGCCGTCCGCTTGTTCGACACCGCCGCGACCGCCGCAGGACCACGCGGATCGGTGCAGAGCGCCAGCGCGCGGCTCGCGATGGCGGGTCTCCTCGTCGAGAGGGGTGAGCCTTCGTCCGCGCTCGCCGCCGCCGAACGCGCTGCCACGGACGCCGGCGTCATAGGTCCCGTAGGCTACTTCAGCCTCATGCTCGTCGAACGGCTGCACAGCCGGCTCGGACATCAGCGCGAGGCCGCGCAAGTGCGCGAGACGCTCGCCCAGCGGCGCAGCCAATTGCCCAGCAACGACCTCCGGCAACTCACCGAGCACGTGGAGGCGGCCAACGCTGCCCGCGATCGCCACGATACCGCCGTCGCGATCCGCGAACTGACGGGGGTGGAGAAGCTGCTCCGGCCCGGCAACTCGAACACGGAATTCCTGTTCGAGCTCGGGTCGGCCTATCTCGATGCGAACGATGACGTGCAGGCCGCCCCGCGATTCGAGCGGATCGTCACGAGCGGCCTCCTTCGCGGCGGCGACCCGCTGCAGTACGTTCGCAGCCTGTACTTTCTCGGTCAGATCAACGAGCGCAAAGGCGACAACGCGAAGGCCACCGAGTATTACCGGCGGTTCGTGCAGTACTGGGGTGACGGAGATGTGGATCGCGACCGGGTCGCAGAAGCGCGAAGGAAGATCACTGGCAGCTGACCGGCGGGACGGGCAGAAAGGAAGGTTTTGCCGTCCTGCCCTCCCACCCTATCCTGCCCGTGCCGCCTATTTCTTCTCGGGGACCTTCAATTCTTTCAAGTGCTCGACGAGATCCTCACCTGAGGATCCCGGTTTGACGGCCTTGTCGATCGCCGCGATCTTGCCGGTGGGATCGATGTAAAAGGTCCAGCGCCTGGCGAACTGCCGCTCGGGCGGCGCGTCCGGCGCAATCACGCCGTAGGCCAGCGCAACGTTCTTGTCGGGATTGGCGAGCAGCGGGAAGTCCGCGTGCTCTTTTTCGGCGAACGCCTTGTTGTCGGCCAGCGTATCGACGCTGATCATGAAATACGCGGTGTCGAATTTCCGAATCATCCCCCCGCTCTCACGGAGCGAGTTGCATTCGGCGGTTCAACCCGCGGTGAATGCTTTCGGGAACCACGCGAGGGCAACCCAGCGTCCTTTCAGGTCTTTGCTGAGGGAGTAGGTCTTCCCGTCGGTGGCCGGCAGCGTGAAATCCGGCGCCATGTCTCCCACTTTGAGCTCCACGGCCGTCGATCCGGCTGCGGCACCCTGGGCGTAGACAGGACCGGTCGAGAGCGCGCACGCGACAATCGCGAGCGGCAGCAGTGCTGACACCTTGCTCATCGGCCCTCCTGGCAGGAGGGTAACACACCCCGGCCTCAGATGTGACGATGTCTGCGCGCCTGGTCGAGGACCGTTGCGGCTATGACCAGCCGGAGTTTCGGCACGTCGGAGGCGTCTTTATCGCGCCTTGGGGCGGCGATCCAGGCAATGCCGATGCTGATCAGATACAGTCCGATCATCGGCGCCGCAAATACCGTCTGATTCCATGGATCGGCTGATGGCGTCAGCACGGCTGCGACGATGAAGATGATCAGGATGGCGTATGGGATGTTGCGCCAGAGAAATCTGGCGGTCACGACGCGCAGTCTGGCGAGGAACAGGACGAGCGTCGGGATCTGAAACACCACGACCATGCCGAGCAGCATGTTCACGTACAGATCGAACGTGTCCTCGAGACGCGGCAGGAATTTGAGACGCCCTCTGCTGAACTGCGCAAAGAACGTCATCATCGCCGGAAACATCACGTAGTGGGTGAATATCACGGCGCCGAGCGTGGTCAGAACCGTCAACAGCAAGAACGGGACGACCAGCTTTTTCTCCCTCGCGTACAGTCCCGGGGCGATGAAGCGCCACACCTGGTACATGACGAACGGTGCCGCCAGCACGACGCCGCCGATGAGCGCAACGTTCACGTAGAACGAGAACGTTTCGCCCGGCCTGGTCGAGATGAGATCGGTGCCGGGCGGCAGCGCCCGCAGCGTCGGAGCCAGGACGAAGTCCGCGATGCGATCGTAGAAGAAGAAGGCGACCAGCATGCCGACGCCGATCGCGATGCACGAGCGGATCAGACGCTGCCGGAGCTCATCCAGATGCTCCAGAAATCCCATCCGGCCTTCGCCGGCATCATCGTCAGGAGGCGTCGCGATCAGACGGTATCGAGGGTTCGCCATCGTGCGATTGTAAACAACCTCCGTCCCCGCCGGAACCTCCGTCCCTGGCGCCGGGACGGAGGTCGGCACGTGTATCATCGCCTCATGCAGCTCAAGAGCTTCGGCTTTCTTGCCGCTATCGCATGCACGACATCGGCGCTCGCGGCGGGGCGTCCGATCACACCCGCCGATCTGCTGGCGATGGCTCGCGTGAGCGATCCGCAGTCGTCGCCCGACGGCACGCGCGTTCTGTACACGGTGGCCAAGCCGGATATGAACGCCAATCGTGTGGCACGTGACGTCTTGATGGTGTCGCTCGCCACCGGCGAGACGCGCAATCTGACGAACAACGGCCACGAAAGCGGTGCGCGATGGTCGCCCGACGGCACGAGCATCGCGTTTCTCTCGAACAGGCGCAACGGCACGCAGCTCTACCTCATGAACGCCGACGGTTCGGGCGAGCCGAAACAGCTGACGACGATCTCGGGCGATGTGGACAACATCGTGTGGGCGCCGGATGGCCGGTCGATTGCTTTCACCGCCGACGTGTTCCCGGACTGCGCCGACGCTCGGTGCAACGCGGCCAGGACCGAGGAGCGCGAGAAGAACCCGGTGCGCGCTCGCGTGTACGAGCGTCTGCTCTACCGCCATTGGACATCGTGGAGCGATGGCAAGCGCAATCATCTCTTCATCGTCCCGATCGCCGGCGGCACGCCGCGCGATCTCACGCAAGGGGCCGACTACGACGTGCCTCCTCGCGAGCGCGAAGGTCCCCATCCGATCGCGTTCGCGCCGGACGGCCGCACGATCTGCTTCATCGCGGTGACTGATCCCGTCGAGGCGACGACCACGAACGCTGACCTCTTCGAAGTGGACACGAATGGAGGCCAGCCGAGGCGACTGACGACCAATCCAGGCTTCGACGGCGCACCAGCCTACTCGCCCGACGGCAACTGGATCGCCTATCGCTCGCAGGCACGTGCCGGCTACGAAGCCGACAAATGGCGATTGATGGTGCTCGACCGCGCATCGGGACGATTGACCAGCCTGACGGATTCGTTCGATCGAAGCGTCGACACGCTGCTCTGGTCTCGAGACGGCGCGACGATCCTCTTCAACGCCGAAGATCGCGGCGCGATGCCCGTTTTCTCAATCGCACGCACCGGCGGCACGCCCCGGGCGGTCACGCCGGGAATGTTCGACGGCGAATTCCAGACGGGCGCAAACGGATCGCTCGTCGTCGCTCGAAGCAGCCTGGCCTCGCCGGTCGAACTCTTTGCCGTCGAGAACACTGGATCCGCGCGGCAGCTTACACATCACAACGCCTCGCTCCTCGCATCGCTGGATGTGAGCAAGGGCGAATCGTTCACCTACCGCGGCGCGGGAGGAACGGAGGTCCAGGGTTTCCTGGTCAGGCCGCCTGCATTCGACGCGTCGAGGAAATATCCGGTCGTGATGGTGCTGCACGGCGGCCCGCAGACGCAGTTCTCCGACACCTGGAGCTACCGCTGGAACGCGCAGGCGCTTGCGTCGCCCGGCTACGTGATCGTCATGATCAACCGGCGCGGGTCGACCGGCTTCGGCCAGAAGTTCACCGACGAAATCGCCGGCGACTGGGGCGGCAAGGCGTTCGACGACCTGATGAGCGGGCTCGACTTCGTGCTTGCGAAGTACTCGTTCACCGATCGCGATCGCGTGGCGGCGGCCGGCGCGTCCTACGGCGGGTTCATGATCGACTGGATGGCATCTCAATCGAAAGGCCGGTTCCGTGCGCTCGTTTCGCACGCGGGCGTGTACAACCAGACCAGCATGTACGCCACCGAAGAGCTCTGGTTTCCGGAGCACGATTTCGGGGGCACGCCCTGGAGCAACCCCGCTGTCTACCAGAAGCTGTCTCCGAGCACGTACGCGCAGGAATTCGGGAAGTACAAGACGCCGACGCTGGTAATCGCCGGCGAGCTGGATTTTCGCGTTCCGTACACGCAGAGCCTCGAGTTCTACTCGGCGCTGCAACGACAAGGGGTGCCGTCGAAGCTGATCGTGTTTCCCGATGAGGGCCACTGGATCCTGAAGCCGCAGAACAGCGCCTTCTGGTATCGGGAGGTACTCGATTGGCTCGCGCGCTATCTTCAGACGCGGCCGGGAACGCAGCCGGACTCCGGATCCGGGCCGGCCACGCGATGACGATCGTCGCCGACGTTCGTGACGCGCCCTGGTACCGTCAGGTCAACGCTACGCAGTGGAAGGCCTTTTTCGCCACGTTCCTCGGGTGGGTGCTCGACGGCTTCGACTTCACGATCCTGACGTTCCTGCTGGCCGACATCGGCCGCGCCTTCAGCGTGGACAAGGCGGCGCTGGGTGCGCTGGGCACCATCACTCTCCTTTTCCGGGTCGTTGGCGGCATCGGGTCGGGGACCGCCGCGGACAAGTGGGGCCGCAAGGGCCCGTTGATGTTCTCGATCCTCTGGTACTCGCTGTTTGCGTTCCTGAGCGGGTTCTCCACCACCTACGGAATGCTGTTCACGCTGCGAGCGCTCTTCGGCATCGGCATGGGCGGTGTCTGGGCCGCGGGCATGCCGCTCACACTGGAGCACTGGCCGACGCATCTGCGGGGAATCGCGTCTGGAATGCTCCAGTCCGGCTATTCGACCGGATACATGCTCTCGTCGCTCGTGTACCAGTTTGCATATCCGCTCGTCGGCAGCCGCGGCGATCAGGGGTGGCGCGTGATGATGTGGATCGGCATCCTGCCGTCACTGCTCGTCTTCTGGATCATGTCGAGCGTCAAGGAAAGTCCAGTGTGGCTCGAGCGGCAACGACACGTCGCCGACCGGCAGGAGCATCACGGCATCTCGCTTCGTCAGTTGGTCGGCCGGGATCTCGTCGCGGTCACGATCCAAACGTCCGTTCTGATGGGCGCGTTCATGTTCTCGTATCACTCGATCACGTAC
>JBKPDW010000279.1:0-18318 GCA_046728115.1 Acidobacteriota bacterium
GATCAGGGGTACGAACCGGCTGAACGCGCGCGGCAACCACTGGCTGTTTCAAGTGATCGGCCATCTGAAACCCGGAGTGACCGTCGCCCAAGCCGTCGCCGATCTCGACGCGATTGGTGCCGATCTCGAAAGGACGTATCCGAAAGACGATGGGCAGATGACGTTCGCGCTGGCGCGGCCGGGTCTGTACGGCGATTTTCTCGGCCCGGTAGTGCAGGCATTCCTCGTTGGATTGATGTTGCTCGCCGGACTGATTCTCGTGGCCGCGTGCGCAAATCTCGGAAGCCTCTTCGCCGCTCGCGCGGCGGACCGCTCGCGCGAAGTGGCGTTGCGGCTGGCCCTCGGTGCGAGCCGCACGCGCGTTCTGCGCCAGCTCTTTGTCGAAGCGGTGCTGATCGCCCTCATCGGCGGCGCGGCCGGAGTGGCGACCGCCGGCCTCGTCTTGAGTGGACTGAGCAGCTGGCAGCCGTTTACCAGGTTTCCCATCCACATGCCGGTGACACCGGACGCGAAGGTCTATGGATTCGCGCTGCTCGTCAGCATCGCGTGCGGCGTCCTGGTCGGCGCCGTTCCGGTACGGCAGACGCTCAGGGCCGTTCCGTACGAAATCATCAAGGAGGGCTCGATCGGCTCCGCGGCGCAGCGTTTCGCGATCCGCGATCTCCTGCTGGTCGCGCAGCTCGCGATCTGCGCGGTGCTGGTTACCTCGTCTCTCGTGGCCATCCGCGGACTCGTCCGGTCGACGCACAGCCGATTCGGCTTCGACCCGCATCACGCGATGCTCGTCGACACGGATCTGACGATGGCGGGTTATGTGTCGGACACCGTACCCGGGATGCAGAAACGCATGCTCGACGCACTCGCAGCGATTCCCGGCGTGGAGGCGGTGGGATACATCGATCAACCGCCGTTATGGCCCGGTCCGACAACGATGATGATCTTCACGGATCGCACAACCGATTTTCGCCCCGCCACTGCCGCTGCCCAACCGGTGATCTATCGCGTGTCGCACGACTACTTCCAGGCCGCGGGCACGATGCTCCTGTCGGGCCGGAGCGTCACGTGGCACGACGACAGGAGCGCGCCGCGCGTCGCGGTGATCAACCAGGAATTCGCGCGGAGGCTCTTTGCTTCCACGCAGGACGCGATCGGGAACCATTTCAAGCTGCGCGACGGCACGCGCATCGAAGTCGTCGGCGTGGTCGAAGACGGCAAGTACGGCTCCATCACCGAGAACCCGGAGCCCGCGATGTTCTTTCCTCTTCTGCAGTCGCCATCCACGGCGACGTGGTTCGTCCTCCGCTCGACCCGCAATCCGCAGGAACTGGCAGCGGCGGCGAGAACGATGCAGCGCAATCTCGACACAGCCCTGCCGATCTCGACCGAGACGTGGGACAACGAATTGAACGGCGGGACCGCGCAGTTCGGGCCGCGCATGGCGACGGCCTCGCTCGGCGTGCTCGGCGCGATGGGCGCGCTGCTCTCGGTCACCGGGATTTTCGGGCTGGCGGCATATTCGCTGAGCAGGCGGAAGCGCGAGCTGGGCATCCGCATCGCTCTTGGCGCGCAGCGCCGGGAGGTGCTGCAGGCGGCGCTCGGCCGCGCGATCAAGCTGCTGGCGATCGGGTCACTCGCCGGACTCGTGCTCGGCATCCTCGCGAGCCGCGTCCTTGCCGTCATCGTCTATCAGGCGAGTCCTCGCGATCCGATCGTCCTCGCCGGCGTCGTGATGGCGATGGCGTTTCTCGGCCTGCTCGGCACGTGGATCCCGGCGCGGCGTGCGCTCGCCGTGAATCCGCTGATCTTGCTGCGCGATGAGTGAATGAGGTCCTGCGGCTGCGCTGCGTATCTCAGCCGTTTTCGCCGAGAACGTTCACGCCAGCCAGGTGGAAATACCGCGCGGCCTTCAGCATATGGCGGTCGTTTGTATATACCTCTCGAAAGCCGTGCTCCTCGGCGCAGGCCAGGTGGAGCGCGCCACCAGATCGGACGAAGACCGTGCTCGGAAGATCGAGGACGGCTTTGCGGGTCTTTTCCAACAATTCAGAGGTCACACCAAACCACTGCCACACACCGTTCTGCTCATCTTCTTCGAAGTCTTGCAAGATCGTTGTCATCTCCCGACGAGTGACGTGGCGCTCTCGGACGTGCCGCTTGAGGATCGATGCAAACTCCAGTCGCGCCAGTTCACACGAAGCGAGGCCGTCGGCGCCATACGCTATCTCGCGGACTCGATCCGCGCATGGCTCATTGAGATAGCACTTGGCGATATATGCGGCGTCGAAGTAGATCACCGATCCTCGCGCAGCTCGGACTGGTATACGACGGAATCGACCGGGACCTTCGACCGTTTGCGTATCGCTGCCTCTCGGTTGGGCAGAGGCCGACCGGTCATGGAGGCGTCAAACGGCTGAAGCGCCGCGACGCGTCGACCGCGATCCGTGACCACGATCGGACCCCGGCTGGCAGCATGGCGAACCCACCGGCCGGTGTTCAGGTGCAGTTCACGGATCGAGATCGTCTTCATGTGCACATTGTGACACATCGCCCTCAACTGAGACCCGTGACAGTGACAGGCCAAGGACCAGACGTGCCTTCCTATTGACATTCCAAAGGTTCTCGGCTACTTCTATGCAATGGCCAAAGGAACACAGCCCGGCAAGATCGATGTGCTGCAGGGCACGCTCGACTTGATGGTGTTGACCACGCTCGAGAGCATGGGCCCGCTGCATGGCTATGGCATCGCGCGACGCATCGAGCAAATCAGCGAGGCCACCCTGCGGCTGAACGAGGGTACGGTCTACACCTCCCTGATGCGCCTGCAGCAGCGCGGCTGGATTTCCGCGACCTGGGGCACGTCCGAGAACAATCGAAAAGCGAAGTACTACGCCATCACCCGGTCGGGCCGCCGCCAGCTCACGGCCGAAACGAAAAACTGGGAGCGCATTGCCGGCGTGATCACCCGCCTCCTCAGCACGGTGCAGCAGTCGTGAAGGCCCTCTCGCAATTGCGGGCGTTCGTGGCGCGACTTCGGTTTGTGACGGCTCGGCGCCGTTTGTTGGATGAAGTGACCGAGGAGCTCGAGACGCACATCGAGTTGCTCGCCGCCCGCTACGTCCGCTCCGGAATGGCTCCCGACGAAGCGCGCCTCGCCGCTCGACGGCAGATCGGCAACACGACGCGCGTGCGTGAAGAGATCTACACGATGAACAGCATCGAGTGGCTCCGTGCCGTGCGATATGACCTCCGATATGCCTACCGACTGTTGACGAAGAATCCCGGATTCTCGGTGGCTGCCATTGCGACCTTAGCCTTGGGAATCAGCGCGACGACATCGATTTTCAGCATTCTCTACTCCGTGCTGCTGAAGCCGCTGCCATACAAAGACCCCGAGCGGATCTACAGCGCCGAGATTATCGTTCCGGAGCGCCGCGAGCAGCTCCCGAGTTTTCCGGCGTCGGTCCAGGCCTATCTCGCATGGCGTGACGCCCGCTCGGATTTCTCCGAGATGGCCACTCTGGGACCTTGGGAGTGCAATCTCACCGGCGATGGCGAGCCCGAGCGCGTTGGAGGCGCGCGCGTGTCGGCGACCTTTTTCTCCTTTCTTGGAGTGTCCCTCGCCAGTGGCCGCGGGTTCAACGCTGACGAGGAACAGCCCGGCAACGAGCGCGTCGTCATCATCAGCGATGCGCTTTGGCGTCGACGGTACGGCGCAGATCCGACGCTCGTTGGCGGATTGATCTCGATTAATGGCCAGAGTCACGAAGTAATCGGGATCGCCCCGCCTACGTTGTTGGTTCCGACTGGAGCACTACTGCATCCGCAGGTACCATTCGCATCGCGAGTGGATGTCTGGAAACCGATCGCACCGACACACCGCGAGCTCAAAAACGAGAACTGGGATCATGGTGTGCTCGTTCGGTTGGCGCCGGACGGAAGCCTGGAAGCCGGACGGCAACAGCTCGAGGCCATCATCAAGGAAATGGTCCGCGTTCAGATGCCCAACCTCAAGACCAACGCGATTGTCCAGTTGATACCGATTCGCGAGATCTACGCAGGCAAGATCCGGCTTCGTCTGCTCATGCTCTTCGGCGCATCAGCGCTTCTGCTGCTCACCGCCTGTGCGAGCCTCGCCAATCTGCTCCTCGCGCGGGTGGCGACGCGGGCCAACGAGTTCGCCACGCGTCTTGCGCTTGGCGCCGGGCGCGCCCGAATCGTAAGCCTCACGGTAGCCGAGGCCGCCGTAGTGGCGTTGGTCGGCGGAGCGATTGGAGTGGCGCTTGCCACCTACGGCGTCCGCGGGCTGGCTTCCTATGGCCCCGACGATGTGCGGCTCATGGTCAGCGCACGGCTGAATCTGCCGATGCTAACCTTCGCGATCGCAGCCAGCTTCGTGACCGCGCTTGCCTGTGGCCTGTATCCGGCGTGGAGAGCGTCGCGATACCAGATGGCCGCCGCACTCCAAGAAGGGGCAAGAAGCTCGTTTGGAGGCGCCGGCCGTTCCCGACGCGCACTCGTCGGCCTGGAAATGGCGCTCGCGACAGCACTGCTCGCCACTGCAGGGTTGCTGCTCCACAGTTTCATCAATGTGATGCAGGCCGACCGCGGCTACCAGATTGAGCGCGTGCTCGCCGCCGACATCTCGCTCTTCGGTGACCGCTACGCCAAAGCACCGAGTCGCGCGGCGTTCTATCGTGAACTCGTCAGCAACGTGCGAGCGCTCCCTGGCGTGTCGGCCGCAGGCATGATCAGCGATCTGCCCGCCGTCGCATCAACCACTAGGGCGAGCCGCACGATTCTCCTTCCCACCGATGCTATCTTCCAACAAGTCGTCTTGACCCGTCCGGTGGCGATGATTCGAGGTGTGACCTCCGGCTACTTTGCCGCCAGCGGGACCTCACTCAGGGCCGGCCGATTCCTCACAGACGGAGAGCCAGGTCCCGTGGCTGTGATTAGCGAATCGCTGGTGCGCCGCCTCTGGCCGCAAGAATTGGCCGCATCGAGCGTGAGCCGCCAATTCCGCCAAAGCAATACAGACTCGCCGCTCATCACCGTTGTCGGCGTGGTCGGCGATGCTCGGCCAGGCGCGTTGGATCGTGAGCCGCTACCCGTCGTCTATCGGCCCTACGAACAATGGGGGAGTGGTCCGATGACGCTGGTGATTAGAACGGCACAAGACTCGGCCGCGCTGGTTCCGGCGGTTCGCGCCACGATTCGCGCGATGGATCACAACCTGCCTATTCTCGCCATCCGCACTATGCGGGAGATCGTGTCGTCGACGGTCGCTGAGAGGCAGTTCCAGATGATGTTGACGTCAGTTTTTGCGCTTCTCGCGTTGCTCCTCGGCGCGGTCGGACTCTACGGCGTAGTCAGTTATTCGGTGGCGTGCAGCACGCGCGACATCGGTCTCAGGATCGCGCTTGGAGCCGGACGAACTGACGTGCTTCGCTGGGTGTTCGCGCGCGGCATGCAGCCGGTGCTTGTGGGCTTGTGTCTGGGTCTTGGCGTTGCCGTTGCCGGTGCAAGAGCGCTGCGGAACCTCCTCTTCGAAGTCGCGCCAACCGATCCGCTCGCGCTCGGGCTCATGTCACTCGTGCTGCTGCTCACGGCGGGACTCGCCTGCTATCTGCCTGCGAGTCGAGCCGCCCGCGTGGATCCTGCCGCGGCGCTCAGATCCGGATAGTGCCGCCAGGGTTCGCATCGCTGAGTGGCGCAAGACCGAGACCGGCCGTGAGGCGAACTTCTATGTGCTGACGGCGACTGGTCGCAAGCGGCTGGATGCGGAACGCACGGAATGGAGCCGCTTGACTGAGGCCATCCCCTCGTACTTTAAATCGCCAAGTAGCGAAGAAATACATGCACCGCGACGACGACATCGAGAAGGAGCTCAGGTCCGGCCTGACGCCCGCAGAGGCGCGGCGACGAGCCGCACTCGAGTTCACTCACACGAAGGAAGCGATTCGCGATCAGGACTCGTGGCGCGTCCTCGAAAGCGTTTTGCGAGATCTACGGTTCGCCGTTCGGTCGTTGCGGCGGACGCCGGTCTTCGCCCTCACCGCCGCTGTTGTCCTCGGATTGGGATCGGCGCCAACGCGACGGTCTTCACGATTGTTAACACGGTGCTGCTTCGGCCCTTGCCTTTCGAACGAGCCGATGACGTCGTCCAGGTGAGACGCCGGACGCCCTTTGGCAGCAGTGGCAGCTTCCCAATGACCGATTACCTCGCGCTCACCACGCAGCGAGGCGCGCTCTCAGCGCTTGCGATTCTCGACGTCTTGAAAGCCGGTCGCTACACGCTGGTGACAAACGACGCAGCGGAGCCGACTACCGCATGCCGCGTCAGCGCCCAGTTTTTCGCCGTGCTCGGCGTGTCGCCCGTGCGTGGCCGATTGTTCACGGACGGCGATGACGTCCCGGGTCGGACGCTCACCGCGGTGATCACACGAGCGTTTTGGAGTCGACGCTTCGCCAGCGACCCTGCGATCGTCGGCACGTCGTTGACCGTTGGAGGCAAGCCCTACACCGTCATTGGTGTGGCGCCTGATACCGTCCGTGCCTTTAGCGCTGCGGAGATGTATCTGAGTCTTCCGGTCCCTGACGTGAGTACGGACCGCACGAACTCGTTTCAGGTGCTCGGCCGCGTCGCATCCGGTGTCGGCCGTCCGCGGGCCGAGGCTCAGATCGACACCATTGCCCGTCGTCACGCTCAAGCGAATGCGTCACTCACGAACATGTCGCAAGGGATCGTCCTGCATTCATTGCAGGATGACTTCGCAGCGCCCATTCGGCCGGCACTGCAGGCTCTCATGGTGGCAGTCGGTCTGGTCCTCCTGATCGCGTGTTCGAACGTCGCGAACCTCGTGCTGGCTCGCGCGCTTGCGCGTCGCCGCGAGATCGCGGTCATGGCCGCCCTTGGCGCGTCGCGCTGGCGGATTGCCCAGCGCGTGCTCGCCGAGAACATGCTCGTCGCATTCGTGGGAGGCGGCGCCGGGCTGCTCCTGGCATACGTGGGAGTGCGAGCGCTTCCTGCGCTGTCGGCCGCCAATCTTCCGCAGGCGGATCGGATTCACATCGATGAATTTGTGATCGTCTACGTGACGGCCACGGCCACAGGTGGTGCGCGAGCTCCTGGTGCAGGGACTGCGATTGTGTCTTGCTGGTACCGCCCTCGGTCTCGTGGGTGCGTCCTTCCTTGCGCGTTTTCTGCGCAGTCTCTTGTTCGGGATCTCCGCGTCAGATGGCCCGACAATCCTCATCGTGATGGTCACAATGACGGCGGTGGTCGTCGCGGCTACATATCTACCAGCGGCGCGAGCTTCGAGAATCGACCCAATGCTTGCGCTGCGTCAGGAGTAGTTGACCGAGCGGGTGTCACGAATATCGTCGGCGTTCGAAATGATCGCGCCGTGTGTAACTAACATGTAAGCTTTGCCGACCGTCGAGCTGACCACAGGAGCGGGTCAGACAGAGTGCAGGGTTCCGATCATGCGTGAACTTTGGCAAGACGTTGCGTACGCACTTCGAACCTTTCGGCGGCAGCCTGGTTTTGCGCTCGTCGCGATTCTTACCCTGACACTCGGCATTAGCGCGAACACTGCAGTCTTTTCGGTTGTGAACACGGTCGTTCTTCGGCCGCTCAAGGCGCCCGATGCGGTCTCGCTCGTTCGATTCATCACCACGACTGGCGCATCGACATCGATCGCGGGGGCCCAGTCGTTCGAGGTCTGGCGACAGCAGACCTCCGTCTTCGAGGACGTGTCGGCGCACCGTCTCGAATACGTCAACCTCACCGAAGGAAGCGAGCCAGAACAGATTCCTATTGCACGCGTCACCGCCGAATTCTTTCGGCTTTTTCGTGCGCAGGTGCTAAACGGTCGTACGTTTACTGCGTCAGAAGACCGGGCGGGTGGCCCCCTGGTCGCCGTCCTGAGCCATACGTTGTGGACGCGACGGTTCCAGAATGACCCTACGGTCCTTGGTCGTCGTATCTCGCTTGGCAACGTGCCGTACGTCGTCGTCGGCATTGTGACGTCCGAGTTCGACACTGAACAATTCGATCCCCTGCCCGATGTGTGGGTGCCTTTTCAGCTCGACGCGCACCGCGTTGACGCCGGAAATCTTTTCACAGTCACTGGCCGGCTCACGCCAGGGACAACCCGCTCCGCTGCGAACGCCCAATTGGCCGTGGCCGCCGCCGGGTCCCGTCGTGACGCGCCGGGAAGCGTTAGCGCCCGGACCGTGTGGAGCGTGGAACCGCTCCACGACGCGATGGTCGGCAGCGTGCGTTCATCGCTGAACCTTCTTCTCATCGCAGTGGGTCTCTTGTTGCTCATCGCGTGCGTAAACGTCGCGAATCTGCTGCTCGTTCGCGCAGACCTCCGAACACGCGAGATGGCGATCAGGACGGCGCTGGGCGCTGGGCGGCGTCGTCTTCTGCGCCAGTTGCTGACAGAAAGCATCGTCTTATCAGTCATGAGCGGCGCGCTAGGGCTCGTCGTCGGCACGATTGGCATGAGGATGCTGTTGCTGATGTATCCAGGCAACAACCCGTTCCGATTAGGCGATACGACGACGGCGATTCCACGGATTGGTACCGGTGGCGCCGCTGTCACCGTCGATTGGCGCGTGTTCGCCTTCACGATCGCCGCGTCAGTGGTGACCGGCGTCATCTTTGGTTTGGCGCCGGCACTTCATGCGTCTCGCGTTGACTTGGTCGCCGCGATGAAGCGGGTCGTTGGTGGACGCGGGGGTCGACACTCGAACGTGGGTGCGGCGCTTGTGGCAGCCGAAGTCGCGCTCGCTCTGATGCTTCTCGTCGGTGCCGCGCTGCTGATCCGCACGTCGATGGCTTTGCGTGCTGTCGATGCGGGCTTCAACGCCCACAATGTCGTGACGATGCGCACCTCGGTGACTGCGACCCGGTTCGAAACGCGGGCTGGCATCGCCGAGCTGACACATGAGGGCGCCACTCGGATTCGCGCTGTTCCGGGCGTCGTCGCGGCGACCGCCACATGCTGCATGCCTCTGGAAACGGTGTGGCAGCTTCCCTTTGTCGTGTCCGGCCGGGCGGCAGAGACATTGACGAGGACGAGCAGCCTCGCGTTCACCGGCTTCGCGGGTTGGACGTTCGTCGCACCAGATTACTTCAACGTTCTGAGGATTCCGGTCATTCGCGGTCGCGACTTCACGGACCGTGACACGGCCGGCGCGCCAGGTGTCGTGATCATCAACCAAGAAATGGCGAGGCGCTTCTGGCCGACTGGTGATCCTCTGAACGACCGATTGATCATCGGTAAGGGGATGCGGCGTGAATACGATCAGGAGCCGCTCCGCCAGATCGTTGGCATCGTCGGCAACGTGCGCGACACTGGGCTGACGCGTCCGGCGAGACCGGCAATGTATGTGCCGATGGCACAAGAACCGGACGGAGTGACGGCTCTGAACGTGCGGCTGTTGCCGCTCGTTTGGATGGTTCGCACCGCCACGCCGCCGTTGGTCGCCGCCACCTCGATCGAGAAGGCGCTCCAGCGCGCGAGCGGACTCCCCGTCACCCGGATTCGATCGATGGATCAGATCGTCGCCGAATCAACCGCGCGATCCCGTTTTGACACGTGGCTCATGACCCTTTTTGGTGGCTGCGCGTTGCTGTTGTCTGCGATCGGTGTGTATGGATTGATGACGTATTCCGTCCAGCAGCGAACCGCCGAGATCGGGATCCGCATGGCGCTCGGTGCTGATGAGAACAGCGTGCGCAATATGGTCTTGCGTCAGGGCATGGTCCTGGCGATCTCTGGCATCATCGTGGGTGTTGTATCGTCGCTCTGGTTCGCGCGACTGCTCTCAGGTTTTCTGTTCGGCGTGACTCCCCGCGATCCAACAATCTTCACGACGGTCACGCTCCTGCTTGCCGGAGTGGCGTTTTTCGCGGTGTGGCTGCCCGCGCAGCGAGCCACCCGTCTCGATCCGGTCACGGCGCTGCGCCAGGAGTGACCGACCAGCATCAGCCCCGAGCAGGAACAGCGCCTGCCGATGACTTAAAGCGCGCCCATACAAATGGCACTTGCGTAATGAGCAGATATATGCTCATATTGCCGTTCGTCATTCGTTCGTCAGCCGGTTCCACTGCCCGCACTTCCTCAGCGGCCAATCCGAATCAATCTGCGGTTGATTCCTCCGCCACAAGCGCCGCCTCGCCCGGTGCTGGAGCTCAGTTCGCCACGATGACGTTACGCGCCATGTCTTTTTGACAGCGATGCACCACGTTCATAGGCGGCCAGGAACGCAAAATCATCATTTGACGGGGATATCTCGTGATCGTTGGAATCCTATTCGCGACCGTCTTCGCGGCGTGTTGAATTCCCGCTCGACGCGCAGCCAATATCGGTTCGGCCGCGGCGATTCGTGGCGACCGATTGGCAATCGTTTGCCCTCGCGATGGGGTATGTCAGGTCCAAAGTCCGTGGGCTTTGCCGCGAGTTCCTGCGGCCGGAGACCGACGTTGACATGGATGGCTTCTGTGGTCACTTCGCCACGTTTCACGCCGCTGTGATAATTAACTCGGTGTGTCGGGAAGCGAATGCCTGAAATCTCCTTCCATCCTTCATAACGCATTTCGGCGGGAACCGGACGATCTGGGTCTGCGAGCGAGACACCAGACGTCTTAACCGGCAGCCTCGTGACAGGATCGAGCGTGAAGTCGGTCGCGTTTCGATCGTGCTCGATCCGCAGAACGTTTGGCTTGGGAGAAGTCACGGTATATCCCCGCACATCTGCCAGCCACAGGTTGAGTTCGAACCCGGAAAGGTAACTCCTCGCGAATTCCAGTTCGCCACCGGCCAACTCGATTGGCGTTCCAGTGGTCTTGAATCTGTCAGGGCTCCTCAGGTCTGGCAGAATCTCCCAACCAGAACCTGAGCCGCCGTCGAGATAGAGGACGTAAGTACCGCGTGGGCCTCTTTGGTCCAGACGAAGCATGCTGGGGCTTCGTATCCAGCGTGTTCGCTTACGCACGTCACCCAGTGGGGCGCCGCTCTCGTCCCAGGCCTCAGCGCGTATCGTTTCGTCAAAGTCGTAAACCGCAGCAATCCTTTTCGCTCCGCCCAGACCGTTTTGCATCTTGTGCAGGAGTAGCAGTCCCGCCTGTGTAGACCGTTGGGGCGAGGCCTGAGGCGGCAGGCTCACCGAAACGAACGCGGGCGGAAAGCTCGCCAGGGCGAGGAGAGCCACGCAAAGCTTAGCCGCCGGCATGATGCACCTCGTCGTGGATAGACGCTGCCTTTTGTGGCGCCATGGAGTACCCGGTCTTGAGCCGCAGCGACTCTCATGTTGACATTCTAAATGAGACGAGGCATGCTCGTCTAGAATGTCAAGAGAAGTGCTTCAGGGCACGCTGGATCTCATGGTGCTGCGGACGCTGGACGCGATGGGACCGCAGCACGGGTTGGGGTTGGCCAAGCGCATCCTCCAAGTATCGGAAGGCATCCTCAATCTGAATCAGGGCACGCTCTATCCCGCACTGCTCCGCCTGGAGCAGCGCCGGTGGATCACGTCTCGATGGGGCATCTCCGAAAACAACCGGAAAGCCAAGTTCTACGAGCTGACCGCGCGAGGGCGCAAGCAGATTGGCGAAGAGACGGAAAGCTGGGAGTCCACGGTATCCCTGATGGCAAAATTCCTCGCCAGGCCGATTGGAGGCGAGTGATGTGGCGACGGTTCATTGACGTGTTCCGTCGGCGCCGGCTTGATGCCGACTTGGATTCCCAGCTGGCCCATCATCTCGATGCGCTCGAAGCCGAGTATCGCACCCATGGGCTCGCGCCCGGCGATGCGCGAGCGGCTGCGCGTCGTGACATGGGTGGACTCACTCAAGTGCGGGACGCCTATCGCGATCGACACGGCCTCCCGGTGTTCGAGACCATTTGGCGAAATATTCGCTTCGCTGTCCGCGCCTTGAAACGGACGCCCGGCCTGACAGCGACCATTGTGTTAACGCTGGCGCTCGGCATCGGGGCGAACAGCGCCGTGTTCTCCGCCATCGATACCGTGCTGCTCCGACCACTGTCCTTCCCGGACCCCGACCAGCTCGTGCGCGTCATGCAGACACAGGACGGAGCACGAGCAACGTGGATCGCGCCATTTCGTCTAGAAGATTGGAACCGTCTGAGCTCGAGCTTCGCGGCGATCACCGGCTATGCTGTGGAGGATTCGTCCGACACAACCGGCGATCTTCCGGTCAGGGTCCGGCGAGCCCGCGTGTCACCCCGCTTCGTCCAGGTCTGGGGCATCGCGCCGGCAGTCGGACGAGGCTTTACCGATGCCGATCACCGGCTTGGAGCGTCATCCGTCGCCTTGATCAGCGATCGGTACTGGCGCAACCGATTCGGCGCCGATCCGAGCGTGGTGGGCAAGACTGTCCGCCTGAGTGGCCGGCCCTATGTAATCGTCGGAGTCATGCCGATCTCGTTCCTTTTTCCGGAACGCGACGTGGATATCTGGTCTCCCGATGTCGTCAACAGCCCTTACACACGTAGACAGTTCCAGACCTATGTAGGCATCGGCCGGCTAAGGCCCGGCATGAGTCTGACACAGGCCCGTGAGGATTTGGCTCGTGTTCAGACGCAGCTCGCTGAACAGTATCCCGACACCGACCGCGGGATCGGCACCCGCGTCGAGCCTCTGAAGGAGACGATGATTGGCCGTGCCCGTGGGACTCTGTGGCTGCTGTTCGCAGCGGTGTCCGTCCTGTTGCTCATTGCGTGCACGAACATTGCGGCCCTGTTGCTGTCCCGCGCCGCGCGGCGCGAGCATGAGATTGCCGTCCGCTATTCGCTCGGCGCCTCGCGTGGCGTCGTGCTGCTTCAACTGCTGACGGAAGTGGGCGTCTTGGCACTGGCGGGCGCTGCGGCCGGCGTCTTCGTGTCGCTCGGCGTGTCGGCCGCGTTCCGCGTGCTCGCTCCGGACCTGCCGCGTCTCGGAGAGGTCGGGCTTGATGCGCGCGTGTTGTTTTACACGATGGCGTTGGCGGTGCTCGTGGCGTTGGTGTGCGGCCTGTTTCCGGCGGTGCGCAGTTCACTGGGCGCGGCCACTTTGGCAGGCGCGAGTCGTGCGCACGTATCTGCGCGACACCCCCTGCTATGGTTCCTGGTCGGCGTGCAGGTGGCGCTGTCGGTCACGCTTCTGGCCAGCGCAGGACTCCTGCTCCGCAGCTTCGACAAGCTGTCGCGTGTGGATCCGGCTTTCGACTCCAAGCACGTACTGACATTTCACGTGAGCGGTAGTTACGACGAGGTCAGGGACTACGATCGCGTGGTCCAGCGCATCCACCGCACGCTCGACGAATTGACAACGCTACCTGGTGTAGCGGCGGCGGCGACATCTGCGTGGCTGCCAGGCGTCGGCCGCCAGAATCCGGCCGAATTCGATCTCGTTGAAGGGCGCGCCGCCTCCGAGCCAGCCATGGTCGCCGAGTGGCGCAACGTCTCTCCTAGCTATTTCGAGACCATGCGGATATCGGTCTTGGCGGGCGAACTCTGTCGACGGAAGCCGGCCGGTGCCGTTCGGGCGGGATCCACAATCGAGGTGATGGTCAACCGCAGCTTCGCTGGTCGCTACCTCCCCGGCCGATCCACCATCGGAGTTCACCTCGCAAACAAGGCATCCATCTATCAAGCCGGACGGATTAGCGGCATTGTCGGCGACGCGAGAGAGCTCGGCATGGACCGCGAGCCGGTCCCAACGGCATATTTTTGTGACAGTGTCCCGAGCCCTTTTCCCTGGTTTCTCGTCCGGACCACTGGCCAACCGACATCGGCAGTCGGCGCCGTTCGCGTGAAACTTCAAGAGCTCGAACCGCTCAGGTCCGTGTATGACATCGCACCACTCGAAGAGCGGATCGGCGACGCCTATGAGCAGAATCGGCTGCGTACGATCGTCATATCGGTGTTCGCCGTCACGGCGTTGTCGCTTGCCTGTCTCGGTGTGTGGGGCACGCTCAGTTATCTCGTGACGCTGCGGCGGCGTGAGATTGGCCTGCGCCTGTCCCTTGGCGCGCCGCGCGTCGGCATCCTGAGCCATTTCCTGGGACAGGCAGTCCGTGTAGCTGTGATCGCCTGCGCGTGTGGCCTGGCGCTGTCGGCCGCCTTCGCCCGCGTCCTTTCGAGCATGCTGTATGGCGTCTCGGCTTCCGACCCAGCCACTCTCTCAAGTGTCGTCGCGATTGTGCTGGGGGTCGCGGTGCTGGCCGCACTCGTGCCCGCCGCGCGCACCGCACTCGCTGAACCGATGCGAATCCTTCGCGAAGAGTAGCGACAAGGTGATCTCTTGGGCTTCGGCAGGAACCAAACCGTTCCCAATCGCGGGATATTGATTGGCAATCGACATCGACGCGCCCGCCTCGCGGAAATCCTCGATCTTGTTTGAAAGGCTCGTTCTTCCGTCGAAGTCGCGAAGTCGCGAAGGCGCCCGGCATGCGGACGAGCCATGCTCGCGTCTTGAGGCTCGGCCGGAGTCTTCCGTGCGCGCGAAATCAGTGAACGACCTACGAGCCCAAGAATGTGAGCCTTGGAGACGGTCTCAGCTCGGTGGGGTCTCCGTCCGTCCACCATCCGTCCGCGGCAGGACGGACGCGACGGCGAGCGACTTCGCGATGTCGATCTTTGCTAAGGAAATCTGGAGCCGGCGACCAGACTTGAACTGGTGACCTGCTGATTACGAATCACGCGCAAGCGAAAGTCGGTGGACGCCCGCGGACCGAGTGAACGATTTTACTGAATGATTCGTCCAGCGGTGTTCCATGCTTTCGCCCGCGTCCATCCTGTTGGTCGTCAACTTGGTCGTCAATTCAATCGTCCCCTCGAACGCGAAACCGCGCGCCTGGTCAGCCTCGATCCGTCTACGATCGCGCAGCGTGAACGATTTTCGCTGGCGTTAGTCCGTGGCCGAATCACGTGCGGATGGCGGGGTGATGGAGAACGGGCTGGTCAGTCCAAGCGTGGAGGGTACTCCGCAAGGGGGCCCACGTTCGCCGCTGCTCAGCAACGTCGTACTCGACGCACTCGACCGGGAGTTGGAGCGCCGGGGGCATCGCTTCGTTCGATACGCGGACGACAGCAACATCTACGTGCGCAGCGAGCGGGCGGGTCAACCGGTGATGGCGAGCATCACGCGATTCATCACGCACACACTCAAACTCAAGGTCAATGAGACGAAGAGTGCGGTGGCGCGACCACAGGCTCGAAAGTTTCTCGGATTCAGTTCACGGCCGGTCCGGAGGTCAAGCGCGCGATTGCGCCGAAGGCTCTCGATCGGTTCAAAGCCAGGACTCGAGAGATCACGCTACGGGCCAAAGGCGTCAGCATCGAGACGACGATAGCCGAACTGGCTCCGTATCTGCGGGGTTGGCGCGGCTATTTCGGCTTCTGCGAAACGCCTGAAGCGCTGGTGTACCTGACCTGCTGGGTCCGGCTGCGACTACGCGCCGCATTGTGGCGGCAGTGGAAAACACCGCGCCGTCGCCGGACGGCGCTGTTGGACTTGGGGGTCGGCCCGCAACTGGCCAGCAACACGGCCGGAAGCGGGCGCGGTCCTTGCTACCTCGCCCGGTCCAAGGCCCTTTCAGTGGGGCTTTCCAATGCGTACTTCAAATCCCTCGGACTTCCGACGTTGATCGATGGGTGTTAGCGTAACCGACTCGAGTCGCCGTGTACGGACCCGTACGCACGGTGGTGTGGCAGGGGTCGGCGGGCAACCGCCGCCCCTATGCCGATCAATATTTCCTATCCTCAGTCAACGCGGCCCCTTTGAATCGGCCTTGCGGAATTCCTCGGCGTCGAGCTTCAGCTGCAGCCTTCGCGCTTCGTTGAGGCGCTGATCGAGCTCGTGCAGCTCGCCCTGGACCGACGGGGAGTCCGCAATCCCGCGCTCGGTCGCGCGGCGGACGACGTCGTCGCGAAGGGCCATCAGCGCCGTCACGTCGGGTCGGCGCGCCAGCGTTCGTGCACGCTGCAATACGTGCGCTTCGTCGTCCGCCGACGGCGCCGGCGCGCCCAGGGGCGCGACCGGAGCAGCTGGATCTTGCGCGAGAGATGCCGCCGCGTTCGTGCGTGCTCGCGTTGGTTGCGGCGTCGGTGCGACCCGCTTCAGCAGGGACGGCGACGGCGACGAACCGGCGCCCACGTCCGTCGCGGGCGTCGTTGCCGCTGGACGACCGAGCGACCACACGCCCGCAGTTCCTCCTGCCACGCTGCCGATGAGCGCGGCGATGACCGCCTTCGGAAGGACGCCCGCTCTACTTTCCGCTGGCATTGATCACAACCGTGCTCACGAACTTGATCGGGACGCCATCCTTGAGTACAGCCTCGCTTCGGCTATTTGTTGAGGTCGACGGCCACGCGATTCACACCTCGCGCCGTTACGACAATCCGCTCGGTCCGCTCGCCGAACTGCGGGTGGCGAAACGTGACCTGATGCGGACCGACCGCCAGCGACAGGCTTGACAGCGGCGTCTGTCCCACCATCTCGCCGTCGATCAGCACGTCTGCCCACGGCCGCGCGTTCACGTTGAGGAGTCCCATCGGCGGGTCGATCTCAACGGAGGTGACTCGGCCCGGCACCACGGTGATCGTGCGCGCCGCCTCGAAGCCGAGATTCTCGTTGCGCAACAGTAACTCGTGCTTGCCCGCGGCGAGCATGATCGTCGCCGCGCTGCTCGTACCGACGACCTCGTCGTGCTCGAGCACCTCGACCGGGAATGGCGACGCCACCGCCACCCACCCGGCGACAGGCTTCGTCGGCCGCGGCAGCGAGAACACGACCTCGGTGATGACGCCCTTCGATACCGCGATCGTGCGCTGCGCGACTCCGCTGTCCGAGACCACGGTGATGCGGTGCTCCGCGGCCGCGAGTCCGTCGATCACGACGGGCGACACGCCGCGCGGCCGGCCGTCAACCTCTACTCGAGCGCCCGCGGGATCGGTCACGATCGAGAGCCGTCCAGCCGCTGTCGGCCTTTCGCTCTCCCGCGGCAAGTAGTCCTGCGCGACGCGAGCGGCGGCCTCGGTCGTCGGGTGGAAGGTCGCAGGCACCGCAAGCGCGGCTCGCACCGTCGGGTACCAGGCGCGGACGGCACCAAAGCTTCCGGCCGCGCTCACCATCGCGATCGCCGCCACCAGCAGCGATGTCGATCCGAATGCGGATGTCGGGGGCCGCGCGGGCGACACAGGCCCCGGTCGGTCGTCGGCTGGCGCCATGGATCGAGCTCTCCTTTGCGGGGTGTACGCCGGAGCACATGTTTTCGCACAAGCCGCCGCCTTCGATCAATCCTCCTTACTGCACAACTGGAATCGATCCAACATCCCTGCCCGCACGTCGACGACGGCGCGATTTCTGAACGTGACGGACGACTACCTGCAGGAGCCGACTGAGCGGAAGCCGCTCACTCTAGTGCAGTGGTAACGCAGGTTTACCACCGCCCTTGCTCCGAACACATCGGAGTAGACGACATCTTCCACGCGTCGATCGTCACGCGAACCGAGCGCACCACCGCGTCTGGCGCTTCATACGGAATCATATGGGTCGAGTTTGCGGCAATGATCTGACAACTTCGCGCAGACAGCCGAAGGAGGTCGCGCTGCAGCGGCCTCCAAATGTCCATGACCCGGTCGTTGTCTCGCGTGTTGTTCATCGGACCTTGGCCGGCGGTCAGGATTACGACCGGCATGGAGAGTAGCCGGCGTGACGACCGGACTTGATCGGCGGTGTCTCGCTCGTGGATCGATTCGTCGTAGTTCGCCTGAAAATAACGAGGCCGGTACGTGGTGGCCCGCACGAAGCCCCGGATTGCCTCGGGTACGGTTTCTGGGCGAGTGACAAACGGATTGGGAATCAGTCGCAGCATGCCCACTGCGGCCGCACGAGGCAAGAGACGGGGCAGGAGAGACGCGAACACCGAGATTCTCGACCCGAAACCTGCCGCAGCGAATTCCTCGATCTGATCCTCATGCGATGAGTCCACCAACACGAGCCCGGCCACATCGGTCTCGTGTTTCGTCGCATACGCACGTACATACAGGCCACCCCACGACCAGCCAACGAGGATGACTGGCCCGGTCATGCCGCTTCGCCGCACTAGCTCCGCGAATTCGTCTGCGATGCGCTCGCTGGTCCGAGGGGCAGGTCCAGCATCGCTGTACCCCATGCCCGCTCGGTCGTAGGCACAAGCTGTCGTGAAACCCGCGACAGCATTTTGGACCCGATACCAATCGATCCCTGTCCCGCCTGCTGAGGATTCAAAAATGACAACAGGTGTTCCCTGGCCTTCGC
>JBKPDW010000280.1:0-10834 GCA_046728115.1 Acidobacteriota bacterium
GATGTCGAAACCAAACGTTAATGGTGTTGCCATTGGCGAGCGTAACGGCAAGCCCGTGATTAAGGTTTTCGTGACGCGCAAACTCCAGAAGTCGGACCTGCGCGCCAGCGAAATCCTCCCCGAAAGAGTCGCTGGGTATCCCACGGACGTTGTGGAAATCGGCGCAGTCTCAGCGCAGCCCAAGTCGAAGTAGATCCGTAGTCGGCGATGCCTCGGATGGAGGTGCCCTTGTGAAGAAACCCTCGCGATCTGTTCGCAAGACGAAGAGTCTCGCTCGATCGGAAGGAGTCTCTCGTATGGCAACCAATGCGGGCAACAAAATGATGTTGACCGACGCGGATGTGCAAGACGCGGTCCGCGCCGTCAAAGCGGCAACCCCTGAATTCTTCGAGGAAGGCAAGTCCAAAAATAACGTCGTAGGCATCGGCGTCGGCGTCAAATGGAAAAATGGAGAGCCCACAGGTGAGCCGGCTGTTTTGGTGATGGTCACTCACAAAGTGGCACCGGAAAATCTCTCGAAAGCCGACTTAGTCCCTTCGACGTTGCAAGGCATGCAGACCGACGTTCTGGCCGTGGGCCAGTTGTTCGCGGGCAACAATGGGTCGCCGAGCGACATTGGCACACAGACCCTCGCCAAGAGGCTCCGGCCGGTCGAAGGCGGCTACAGCGTGGGGCATTTCCAGATCACAGCTGGCACGGTCTCCACTTGCGCCTATGACCTTCTGCCGGGTGCGTCGACCGACCCGGCCAACCCGGTCCACGGTATCGGTATACCGAGCAAGTTCTACATCCTCAGCAACAACCATGTGCTGGCCAACGTCAATGCTGGTGCCCCTGGCGACCCGATTCTCCAGCCGGGCCCATTCGACGGTGGCGTAAATCCGGCGGACAAGATTGCGGTGCTCAGCCGGTTCGTGCCGATCCAGTTGTTTCCCCCAGTGCCACTCGCCTCGCAGAACAACTTCGTTGATTGCGCTATCGCCGAGGGCGAATTCCACGATCTGGATCGCGAGATCTACTGGGGTGGCTATGTGCGCGGATGGCGTCGTCGCGCTCAAGTGCTGCAAATGGTCGGCCAGACGATCAAGAAGACGGGCCGCACGACCAATTTCACAACCGGCCGCATCACGGCGGTCAATGCCACTGTTGATGTCAACTATGGCGGTGGTCGTGTAGGGCGCCTGAAGGATCAGATCGTCACGACAAACATGTCGGCAGGAGGGGATTCCGGCTCGCTCGTCATGACTCTCGATAACGTTGCAGTCGGGTTACTGTTCGCCGGCAGTGCTCAAGCGACAATCCTCAACCAAATCGAGAACGTCCGTACGCTGTTGCGAGTGGAGGTCGCAGAGCAGATTCTGTAGGACCTTGCCCGCAGACGCGCAGGAACCGATTGGCGTCATCTCGGCCGTACACTGGTTTGTCACAGCGATTCGGTCGATTGACGAATTGCTTACGTCGTCGCCGCATGGAACATATATACGATTGAACCGATGCGACGGACGATCGCCGCGCGTTCTCTTGTCGTTATGTTGTCGGCGGCGGCATGTCTGGTGGAGTGCCGCACGGTTGCGGCGCAATCCGACCTCAGCGTCGAACTCGTGGTGCCGAGCGGCCGGCCGCTGCGCGTCATGCTGACCGACAACACCACCGTCCACCGTGTCGGTCAGACGGTGACGGGCAGGCTGATCGAGCCCGTGTATGCGTACGATCGGATCGTGCTGCCGGTCGGCACACTCGTCCAAGGACGCATCACGAAGCTCACGACGCCATCAAAGACCAGCCGGATCCGATCGATGGGCTCGGGCGATTTTTCGCCGCATCGAGCGATCGAGCTCCGGTTCGAATCCGTGATTCGCAACGACGAGCCGACGCCGATTCAGTCAATCGCGAAAAACGAAACGCCCCACGTGAAACGCGCGGTCGCCCGCAACGCCGAGACCCCGAGCGATGCGGGCACCGTCGCACGTACGAAAGCGGAAGCAAAGGCGCGCGCGTCGGCGGCCGCCGCCGATCTCAAACGGCGGGCCAGCGAAGCCATCGCCGCCGTGAAAGAGCCCGGCCGCATGGACCGGCTGAAGGAATGGGGCATTCACAAGCTGGCCTATTACCCGCAGGTGCTTCAGAAGGGCACGGTGTACGACGCGGAGCTCCTGACGTCGCTCACCCTCGGCAGGGTTCCGCCCCATCCGGCCGCGCCTCAGGGAACCCTGCCGGTCCCGGACTCGATTCTGACCGCGCGCCTCTTGACCACGCTCGATTCGCGCGTGGCGCCGCGCGGCTCTCTCCTCGAGGCGTTCGTGAGTGAGCCGGTGTTCGCCGAGGACGGTCGGCTGATCTTTCCGGAAGGCACGAAGCTCACGGGTGAAGTGACGTTCGTCCAGGCCGCCCGCCACCTCCACCGCAACGGCCAGCTGCGGTTTCTCTTCGAACGCGTCGATCCGCCGGACGAGGAATCGGTCCCGATGCTCGCGGCGCTGCACGCCATCGACGTCGATGCCGCCGATCGCGTCGCCCTGGACGACGAAGGCGGCGCGGCCGTGCAGAATTCGAAGACGAGATTCGTCGAGCCAGCGCTGGCACTGCTGGCGCTGCGCGCCTCGCTCGAACAGGGCGAGGGACGCGGGTTCGAGGGAGGAGTCCGAACCGGCGCACGACCGACTGCGGTGTCAGCGCAAGGGGGCAACAACTTCGCCCGCGGTATCGGCGGGCTCATCGGCTTCGGAACGATTGGCGTGGTGCTCAGTCAGGTGTCGCGCCCGCTCGGGATCGCGTTCGGCATGGTCGGCGCCGCGCGCAGCGTCTATTCGAACGTTCTCGGGAACGGCCAGGAGGTTCATTTCGAGGCCGACACACCGATCCAGGTGCAGCTCGCGCCGGGGCGGATCGGCGAGCGATGAACGGCCGATCGATTCCGGCGGCTCTCCTCACGGCGATGTTGACGGTCAGCACCGCCGCGCAGCAACCCGCCTTTCACGCGGAAACACGGCTCGTCGTACTGCGCGCGACCGTACGGAACGGCCGCGGCATCGACGTGACGGATCTCGATCGCGGCGCCTTCACCGTGTACGAGAACGGACGGCGCCAGCCGATCACGTTGTTCCGGCGCGATGACGTGCCCGTCTCGATCGGTCTGCTCATCGACAACAGCGGAAGCATGCGCTCGCTTCGCGCGCGCGCGGAGGTGGCGGCGCTCGACTTCGTGCGCGCATCGAACCCGCTCGACGAAATGTTCGTCGTGAACTTCGCCGATACGCCGCGCGTCGACGTGCCGCTCACCGGCGACATACGGAGACTGGAAGCCGGTATCGCGCGCGTCGACTCGATTGGCGGCACGGCTCTGTGCGACGCGGTGGAGCTGGCCGAGGCCTATCTGCGTGATCATGCGTCGCACGATCGCCGCGTGCTCCTGGTGATTACCGACGGCCGCGACAATGCGAGCCGCGTGACGCTGCGGGACATCGAGCAGCTGTCGCGCAGCAGCGACACCGCCGTGTATGCCGTCGGTCTGTTTGGCGCAGCCGATTCGCCCGAGGCAAAGAGCGGCCGGCACGAGCTCGATGCGATGACGGCGCGAACGGGAGGCGGCGCGTACTATCCGGAGAACGTCGATCGAATCGACGCGATCGTGGCGGACGTGGCCCATCAGATCCGAAATCAGTACACCATCGCCTACGCGCCCACCAATCAGGCGCTCGATGGCACCTATCGGCGCATTCACGTCGAGGCGCACGGAGTGGAGCCGCTGACCGTTCGGACGCGCGCCGGCTACGTGGCGGCACCGCCTTCAGCGGTCGGCAGATAAGCGCGCTGGGCTGGCCCGCCCTGATGAGGCGATGAGCCCAGCTCCCGGCGATCGCCTGCGCATGCGTATGTGGGGAAACTCCGCACGAGCGAAACTCGGCGCCGTCCGGGTCATTTCTACGCGTCGAATCAAGCGTTGCAGTATGTCCGCAAGATCGAAGAGCGCATCGATCAGCACGGCGTTCACCGGCGGCGAGGGCAGCCCGGTGAGGACTTCCGAAATGCCCATTGCCTGCGCGGTGGCCGCCCAACCGTCGAAGGCGTGATCACGGTCCCGAAGGAGATAGGCCGCGCGGCGTGTTGCGTAAATCACTAGCGGTCGTTGTCCGTCGGTTCTGCGACCTGAGATGCGCGACACGACATGAGTCCAGCCCGCTCTCGGGCATTCAGACCATAGAGTGGCCGAGTCGCGTCTTCCAGCAGGTCCTGCGGCGTGAACTGCGCTCGCATGAGCCCATGCGCCGAGTGATCCCCGGTGCCGAGCAGGTAATGGCCGATCTCGTGCGCCAACGTACGCCCAAGCGCACGTCCGAGAAATGTGTCCGCCAGGGCGGGGGGCAAGGTCGCGAACGCATGATCCCCGCGACGAACCAACTCCGCATGCTGCTCGATATGCCGCACCCAAAGGTGCACCAGCCCCCACCCGCAGGCGGATCCAGGTTGAGTCAACGCCGCCAGCACGGAAATGTGTTCCGCCCATTCAGGCGACGTCGCCTCCTCGAGCATGACGATGAGCCCTGCGGGGGGCGCCGCGGATACACCCGCAATCGAATCGAACCAGGCGATTCGTACGTCTAAATGAGACCAGATACGTTCTGTCTCTTTCTTCATCAAGGCGATGATCCTGCTCGACAGACAATGTGTGCTCCGACCGCAACGGTGAACAAGCTGAACGGTGAGGGTTTTGTGCGGCGGCTCGGTCGATGGTGCAGCGGTCACTGCAGTCATCGCGAGGGCCGCTAGCGCTTGCAGCATGTGCGACCTCCACAGACCACTCTCCGCTCCGGGAGGCGTCACGTGGAGATCCGGACCGACGATTGCACCGGTACCAGCCGGTCCATCTCGCGATTGAAAAGTGGATCTGTCGAACGATCGCGCAGCGGGTTAGGTTGACCTGAGCGGAGGGCGCATGCGCGGGTGGGACTTCACGATTTCTCTCGATCCGCAGGCAACGGTGCCAATCTTCGTACAGATCGCGCGCACGATCGCCGGCGACATCCGGCGAGGGCGCCTGCATCCCGGCGACGTCCTGCCAGGCACGCGCGCGCTCGCCCGCACGCTCGGTGTCCATCGCAACACGGTGATCGCTGCGTACGGTGAGTTGACGGCGGAAGGATGGATTACCACCGAGCGCGGACGGGGCACCTTCATCTCGAAGACCTTGCCTGACCCGCGGCCACGCCGTTTCGCCTCGACCACGAGTGTCGGCGTCGAGCCACCGAATGCCTTCGAACTGGGCGCGACCGTAACGGTCCCACAGTGCCCGTCGGGATTGCCGGCCGCATACAACCTGGCCGGCTGGCCGGATTTGCGACTTGTCCCGACCAAGGCGTTGGCGCGCGCGTGGCGGCGATCGGTCGAGCGCCGCGGCCGGCAGACGCTGTCGTACACCGGCGCTGAGGGGCATCCGCATTTTCGAGCGGCGCTCGCGTCGATGTTGAGCGCCACGCGCTCCGTCGCCGTGGACGCGTCCCGCGTGCTCATCACACGCGGCACGCAGGGAGCACTGACCGTCATCGCGCACGCGCTTCTTCGCCCGGGTGACGTGGTCGCCGTCGAGAATCCCGGGTACAACCGCGCGTGGCAAGTGCTTGCGTTGACCGGCGCCCGCGTTATTCCGATTCCGGTCGACGCGCACGGCCTGTCGATCCATCACCTGGCGGCCGCTGCCGACAGGCAGACGATCCGGGCGGTCTTTGTGACGCCCCATCATCAGTTCCCGACCACGGTGACCCTCTCCCCCTCGCGGCGACGCGCGCTGCTGGATCTCGCGCAACGCCACCGCTTCGCCATTATTGAAGACGATTATGACCACGAGTTCCACTTCGACGGGCGGCCAATCCTGCCGCTGGCCAGCGCAGACACGGCGGGCTCGGTCGTTTACATCGGCACGCTGTCGAAAACGCTCGCTCCGGGATTCCGCCTTGGCTACATCGCCGCACCCCGACGCGTGATTGCGCACCTGACCCAGTACCGTGCTCTGCTCGACACCCAGGGAGACGGCGCATTGGAATCCGCTGTGGCCGAGCTGATCGAAGATGGCGACGTGCAGCGGCACGTGCGCAAGAGCCGGCGCATCTACCGCGCGCGGCGCGATGCGATGGTCGCGCTGCTGAGGAAGCAGCTCGGCGATGCCATCACGGTCGAGGTGCCGGTCGGCGGCACGGCGCTCTGGGTCCGAGTCGCCGCCGGCATCGATATCGAGCGATGGTGCCAGGCCGCCGCGGCCCGGGGCGTCATCTTCGAGACCGGCGATCGGTTCTCCTTTGACAACGAACAGCTGCCGTACGTCCGCCTGGGTTACGCCGGGTATCGGGAGGCAGAACTGGCCGATGCCGTTCGATTGCTCGCAGACGCGCTGGCGGAAGTGCGCAGTCCGAGACGCCTTACGGCAGTGTCGTAGCGCGGAGCGTGTGCAGTTCTGACTTCGCGCAGTGTGCTGTTCGGAGGATCGTCATTACGTCCGAGGTAATTGAATTCGCTACCCGGCGACAGCAAGATCGCGAATAAGGCAAAACACGACATGAATACGCTGCTCGGAGAACCCGGCGATCTATCGTTCGGCAAGCTGGTTCGACATTGGCGCGGCGCACGCCGCATGAGCCAGCTGCGACTGGCCTGCGAAGCCGGCATTTCCGCGCGCCATCTGAGCTTTCTCGAAACCGGCCGCGCGCGGCCAAGCCGCGAGATGGTGCAGCTGCTGGCCGAAATGTTGGACGTCCCGCTTTCGGAGCGCAATGCGCTGCTGGTCGGCGCTGGCTACGCACCTGTTTATGGGGAGCGGCCGCTCACCGCCCCCGAGCTCACGCACGTACGGCGGGCGGTCCAGTACATGCTTCGCCAACAGGAGCCGTATCCCGCCCTGGTGATGAACGCGTACCACGACATTGTCATGCGCAACGAGGCGTCGCGGCGGATCTTCGAGCTGTTCCGCGGGCCGGTGCCCGATCATGTCACCATCAACGGCATTCGAACCGTGTTCAACCCGCGCGGCCTCCGGCCGTTCATCGTCAACTGGGACGAGATGGCCGAGTGCATGATGCAGGGATTGCAGCGCGAGATCGCCGAGACCGGGAACGACGCGCTGGTGAGGCTGCGCGACGAAGTCCTCGCGTATCCCGACGTGCCGAAACGCTTTGCCGCGTTGAATGCGCTCGATGCGGCGACGCCTCTGGTCAACATGCAGCTGCGTAAGGGTGAGCTGTCGCTCACGTTCTTCTCTGCGATGTCGTTCATCGGACGCGCGCGCGACATCACGCTGCAGAACCTGAAGATCGAGTGTTTCTTTCCCGCCGACGAAGCGACGGAGCAGTTTACACGCCGGCTCGCGACGATGCCGAACGCCGTCGCTGTTTGACGATCCTACGTCTCGCGTAATCGCGTCACGCACGCGCGTCGATCAGAATGCGTGTGTGCTGCTCCCTGCCTTCGCGATCACGCTCGTCATCCAATTCACCGACCTCGCCGGCGTGCCGCCGCCGGTCGTGAGCGACACGAAGACCGCGGTCGCGGCCATCCTGGCCGATATCGATGTGATCGTTGAATGGGTCTCGGGGGCCGGGTCCATGCCGACGGGTTCACGCGTAATTCGACTGACGGTGCTGCCGCACGAGGGTGGCGCGCTGCAATCGCCGAGTCGAGCCGTGATGGGCGTCGCCGCGCGCACTGCCATGGGCACCGGGGTCGCCTACGTGTACTACCAACGAGTGCTCGAGGAAGCCGATCGGTACTTCGTTCCCCAGGCGCGCCTGCTTGCGTGCGCGATGGCGCATGAGATCGGGCACCTGGTCCAGGCGTCGCCGAAACACGAACCCGACGGCCTGATGAAGGCCGAGTGGACCGCGGCCGACTTCCGCCGCGCGTCCACAGGACGTCTTCGATTCACAGCGAGGTTTCGAACTCGTTTCGCACCCGCCATACTGACGTCTCTCGTCGACAACTGATGTGACGCCAGTCACTCGTCGGGCTCGTCTTCGGTGACGGGCGCGGCAGACTCTTGACTCCGGATCACGGTCGGCTCTGGCTCGAGTTGAGAAGGAATCTGGCCGCGATGTTGTCCGCCGCCCAACAAACGAAAGGTCGCCAGAAACTGGCGACCTCCTCGTGTCGGTACAGCTGGTTGCCGGGGCAACGACGGACGCTTCTTCGTGTCGGCAATCTCCACGGGATACATCGATATAATCACGCCGAACGCGAGCGGCGATTGTATGCACCCGTCGCAACAGGAGCGAGCATGCGACCAACGGAGATGGATTGGGTGTCCGGTGCAACGATAACCGGAGACGTGTATGAGCCATAACATCTTGCGTATGACCGTGACCGTTCTGGCAATTGGATCGCCGCTGTTTGCGCAGAACGGTCCGACGTACATCCAGTTTTCTCCAGCGCCTGTGAAAGGCGCGCTTTACAAGCCGGCCGGCGGACCCGCACCGCACGTCGCACTCCTGATCATCCACCGCACCGCCAACGTGCTTGGCAGTCCCGCAACGCGCGAGCTTTCGAGCCGAGGGTTCATGGTGCTGGCCATGAATCCACGATCGGACAACAACGAGGCTGCCGTGAACTTCGAGGCCAATGCCCTCGACATCAAGTCGGGCGTGGAGTTCCTTCGAAAGCAGCCCGGCATCACGAAGATCGTGCTCTGGGGCCACAGCGGCGGTGGTCCGGCGACGAGCTTCTATCAGGCCGTCGCCGAGGAGGGACCGTCCTATTGCCGCGGGCTGAACAAGCTGACCGAATGCGACGACACGCTGGCCGGGTTGCCGAAAGCGGATGGCCTGATTCTCGTCGACGCGCATCCGGGCATCTCTGTCAACGGCCTGCGCAGCCTGAATCCTGCCGTCCTCGACGAGCACGATCCGCGGAAGCTCGATCCGGCGCTCGATCCGTTCAACCCGGCGAATGGATACAAGGACGGTGCGTCACGCTACTCCGACGAGTTCAAACGCAAGTACTTCAAGGCGCAGGCAGACCGGATGAACCGCCTCATCGACACGGCGCTGGCGGAGCTGAAAGCGATGCGATCGGAAACCGCGCCGTATCCGGACGATGATGCCATGATGGTCACGCGGTTCGAGGGGGCGCGGTTGATGGAGCTCGATCCGACGATCCATCACAGCACGATGAAGCCGCGCCGGCTGCTGAAGAACGATGGCACGATCGTGACGCAGGTCGTCGAAAGCGTCCGTCGGCCGCCGCGCGGCTACGACACGCGCAACGCAAGCTTCGAAGGGGGCGCGCGGATCATGACGCTGCGATCGTTCCTCAGCGCGAACGCCATCCGCGCGAAGGACTCCCTCGACGACATCGACTGGTGCTCGGCCAACAACTCCACGCGGTGCGCCGTCGAACAGATCACGATTCCGACACTCGTCACCGCGATGGGTGCCCATTACTTCATCCGCGACAGCGAGATCCATTACGAGGCGTCCGCCAGCCACGACAAGGAGTTCATCGTCATCGAAGGTGCGACCCACGGCTTTACGCCGTGCGTCCCCTGCGAGGCCACGCCAGGCCAGTACGCGAACAGTCAGAGGAACTTCTTCGACTACGTCACAAAGTGGATCAACACGCACTTCTAATCCGATGCCGCGTCCCGCCGCTGCTGATGAAGCGTGAACGTGAGTGACAGGGTCACGCTTGCTGCGCTTGGGCAGATGAAGCGCGTCGGTCAAAAGATCGTCGCCGTTGTGCTGTATGACTACCAGATGGCGCAGATCGCCGATCGCGCGGGTGTCGACATTATCTCGGCCGGCGACTCGGTCGGCGTCAACCTGTGGGGACACGACACGGAAGGCGAAGTCACGCTCGACCAGATGGTGCTGGTCTGCCGGGCCGTGCGCCAGGGCGTCGCGCGCGCGGTGGTGAGCTGCGATGTGCCGCTCGCGTCCTTGAAGGAGGGCGTCGACGGGGCACTCCTTGCGGCAATGCGGTTGGTCGAGGAAGGCGGCGCGGATGTCGTGAAGATTGATACCGCGGCCTCGTCGGTCGACGCGATTCGCACCGTCGCGCGGGCGAGCATTCCAGTATGGGCGCAGTTCGGAAGCGAGTCGGCCGCGCCGATGGCCGATCGACTCGTGCAAGAGGCGAAGGCGCTCGAGGAATCAGGCGCCGCGCTCCTCGATTTCCGGTACTCCGGACCGGTCGCGGGTCCGGCCGTCACCGCCGCCGTGACCATTCCTGTTCTGGGCGGGCTCGGCGGCGGGCCGTGGCTCGATGGCCGCGTTCGCGCGATCGTGAATGCGATCGGCTATCTGGCATCGGCCGTCGGCGACACCGGCGATCGATACGCCAACGTGGCCGACGCGGCGCGCACCGCGATCAAGGCACTGTGCGATGATGTCCGCGCGGGCCGCCAGATCAAAGGCGCACTGTCGGGTCGCAGATCTTGACGCGAGGTCCGATTGTCAGACGCGGTCATCGACGGCATCAGCACTCATTACGAAGTGACAGGCAGCGGTGCGCCGCTGCTTATGTTCTCGCCCGGCGGCTTCGATGCGACGCTGCAGAAATGGACGACCCTCGGCGTCTACGCGCGAACTCGTATGCTCGAGCATCTGTCGCAGCACTACACGTGCATCGTCTTCGATCGTCGCGAGACCGGCCAGTCTGGCGGCCGGATCGAACGCATCACGTGGGCCCGTTACGTGAAGCAGGGCTACGGCTTGCTCGAGCATCTGAAGATCGATCGCGCGCACATCATGGGCGGCTGCATGGGTTGCTGCTCCGCGGTCGCCTTTGCCGTGATGCATCCAACGGCGACCGCCAGTCTGTTGCTGTGGTGGCCCGTCGGAGGGGCGAAGTACCGCAT
>JBKPDW010000281.1:0-16575 GCA_046728115.1 Acidobacteriota bacterium
GGCAACAGGAACGAGGGCGCTCGGCCGCCTGAGTAATGCCACGTCCATTGCAACCTCCTGGGCAGTGACCGCCTACATGCGAAAAGCTCTTTGCATCGTAAAGGTCATAAGCAGCCGGTGTCAACAGAGAACCAATCGCGCGGGCCAGGGCTGGTCGCCGCCTTCCCCTTGCCCCTGTTCATCGCGCGTTCAACCGCACCCTCTATTTGCCTCCGGCGCGGTAACGGCTCACATTTCGCGTCGCCAACACCAAGCGCCAGGACAAGCTGATCCGGGTTGGAAAAACGCTTGAGTCGAGATACAAGTTACAGCCTCTTTCAGGTGAAAATCAGGTATAAGTGACAGGTTCTCAAACTCAGCTTTAGATTCCAAATCCGAAGAGCTGGACATGAAACACTGGCGTGAAACGACGGAGATCGTCGAGCGGGTCGTCGCGCTGGCGTCAGTTGGACGACATGCGGCGATTGCCACAGTCGTTCGAATCGCAGGCTCTTCGTACCGCCGGCCTGGCGCCAAGTTCCTCACCGAGGACGATGGAGCGACGAGCGGTGGCGTCAGCGGTGGATGCCTGGAAGCCGACGTGCGCGAGATCGCGCTGCAGGTCATTCGGTCAGGTACGCCGCAACTGCTCCACTACGACACCGGCGCCGACGATCGGACTGTATGGGGGCTCGGTCTCGGCTGCAACGGCTCGGTCGACATCTTCGTTCAGCCGGCGACGGAACCTACGGGATTGGATGTCGTGCGCGAACTGCGCGCTCGACTCGCGAAGGCATCACCGTTTGCGGTGTCGACGATCGTCGACGGCTCCACCGATGTCGGCCATGCAATCGTCCACGATACCGATCCGCACCACTCCGAGACTCGTCTGACTCTCGACGGGTCGAAGACCGTCTTCACCGAGGTGTACCGGCCGCCGCCCAGGCTGATCGTCTGCGGTGCCGGTGACGATGCGCGTCCTTTGGTTACGTATGCGTCCGAAGCCGGGTTTGCCGTGACTGTGGTCGACCATCGGCAAGCGTTTCTCACCGCCGATCGCTTTCCCGCGGCGCAGCGGCTCGTCCACATGAGACCTGGTGGCGACATCGAAGCGCTGGCCGTCGATCCTTGGACGTTAGTCGTTGTGAAGACCCACTTGTTCGACCATGATCGCGACTGGTTGGGATATTTTCTTCACAGCCATGCTCAGTACATCGGCTTGCTCGGCCCCCGCGCGAGGGCAGACGAAATTCTCGGCCAGCTCGATGCCACCGGCGATCCGCGTCTGTTCGCTCCAGTCGGTCTGAATTTCGGCGCCGACGGTCCCGAGCAAATCGCGATCAGCGTCGTTGGCGAGCTGTTGGCCGTCGTGTCGCGCCAACAGCCGGGACATCTGCGCGAAAAGGAACAGACGATCCATGCCTGAACGCGCGGGGTCGGTGGCCGGCGTCGTCCTGGCGGCAGGCACGTCGACACGTATGGGCCAGAACAAGCTCTTCATGGAGGTCGAGGGCGAAACGCTGGTCCGCCGCATGGTTGGTCGAGCGTCGAAAGCCGGCTTCGATCCGTTGATTGTCGTGCTGGGCCATGAGTCTGAACGCGTGCAGCGCGAACTCCTGGGCATTCCGTATCGGCCGGTTCTCAACCGTGAGTACGAAAAGGGCGTGAACAGCTCGCTGCGCGCCGGCATTCGCGCCGCGTCTGAAACGTCGGCCCGGGCAGCCGTTATCGTGCTGGCCGACATGCCGTTCGTCACGACCGCCATGATCGTGACGCTCGTCGAAAAATATCGGTGGAGCGACGCACCGCTCGTGATCTCGGACTACGAAGGTGTGAATGCCCCACCGATGCTGTACGACCGATCGCTGTTCGTGGAGCTCGCGGCATCGGAAGGCCAGGGCTGCGGGAAACACGTCGTAAAGCGGCACCGGCACGAGGCGGAATCGGCGGCGTGGCCGGCGGAAGCGCTGACCGACCTCGACGAGCCGGAGGACTATGAGCGTGTGAAGGCGTCGATCGAAAGCAGTCCTGTCGACAGGCTCAGGACAGAGCACTGACGTGCGCGCCGACATACTGCAGCTCGCCGCCGATTTGACGCGAAAGGGCGAGGCGTTCGTTCTGGCGGTTGTCGTCCGGCGCGAGCCGGCGAGCTCGGCGCAGGTCGGCAACACGGCGCTCATCACCGAAGCCGGCGACTGTCACGGCTGGCTCGGCGGCAGTTGTATTCAATCGACAGTGGCGCGCGAGGCGGTGGCGGCTCTCACGGATGCGTCGCCGAAGCTGATTTCGCTGTCGCCCGATCCACGCGCGGAGAGTCGCACAGGCGTCGTGTCGCTTCCGATGACCTGTCACAGCGGAGGCAGCGTGGACATCTACCTAGAACCCGTGCTCGCCGCTCCGCGGCTGCTCGTGTTCGGGGTCTCGCCGACAGCGCAAGCGCTGGCGCGGCTCAGCAAGGTCTTGGGCTATGCGGTCGACGTTGTCGACCCGGACGCGGATCGCGCAGGCTTTCCCGACGCCGATCGCATCATGTCGACGTTGAGCGTGGAGGATTTCGCCGGGCGGCCGCCGTCCCAAAGACGTCGACTCTTTGCGGTGGTGGCCACGCTCGGGCAGCACGATGAAGAATCGACACTGGCCGCGCTTGGCACTGAACCAGCGTACCTCGGCGTGATCGCCAGCCGGAAGCGCTTCGCTCAGATTCGCCAGACGCTCGAGAAACGCGGCGCCTCGAAAGACGCGCTCGACTCGATCGCGAACCCGGCGGGAATTGACATCGGCGCTCGCACCCCGGAGGAGGTTGCGCTCAGCATCCTCGCGGAGATCGTCCGCATCCGGCACGCGGCGGGAGAACGACCAGCGATCGAGACCCAGGTGGCCATCTCCGCACGCGTGCAACACGATCCGGTGTGCGGCATGACCGTCGCCGTCGAAACGGCGCGCCACCGCGCCGAGCACGCCGGCCGCACGTACTACTTCTGCTGCGGAGGCTGCCGGGAACAGTTTCTGGCCGCCCCTGAACGCTTCACTGCATCGGTCGTCGGGTAGGCGGCCGTGAATCCCGACATTCATTCGCTGCAGCGCGCCATGGAACAGCTGGACTACGTGGCCGACGAGGCCATCGCGACCGCCGTGTTCCTCGCCCGGGAGATGCGGAAGCCATTGCTCGTCGAGGGCGAAGCCGGCGGCGGGAAGACCGAGCTCGCGAAAGTGCTGGCGCAGCTGCTCGGCACCGAGCTGATTCGCCTGCAATGCTATGAAGGGCTCGATGTCAATACGGCGCTCTACGAGTGGAACTATCCGCGCCAGATGCTGCGCGCCAGGCTCGCCGAGCACGATGGCCGCAACGCTTCGGATATCGAGGCGCTCATTTTCAGCCGCGAGTACCTGCTCGAGCGTCCGCTCCTTCGCGCGATCACGCGACGCGGCGGCCCGGCCGTCCTGCTGATCGACGAGATCGATCGCGCGGACGATGGCTTCGAGGCGTTCCTGCTCGAGGTCCTGTCCGACTACCAGGTGACGATTCCCGAGCTTGGAACCATCCGCGCCGAGCATGTCCCGTACGTCATTCTGACGTCCAACCGAAGTCGCGAGATCGGCGATGCCCTGCGCCGCCGCTGCCTGTATCTCTTCGTCGATCATCCAGACCTCGACAAGGAGGTGCGGATCCTGCGGCTCAAGGTGCCCGGAGCGAGCGAACACCTCGCGCGCGAGATCGGACGGTTCATGCAGGCGATCCGCCGGCGGCGTCTCTCGAAAGCACCGGGCGTCGCGGAAGCCATCGACTGGGCGCACGCGCTCGTCCGGCTGCACCGATCGCACCTCGACGCCGATGCCGTCGCCGAGACGGTGGGATGCTTCCTGAAAGACCGTCATGACGTCGAAGATCTCGACGCCAGTGCAATCGATTCGCTGGTCGCAGAAGCGCGACGCGTCGAGGCCTGACCGTGGTCGCGAACGACGATCTCATCGTGCACCTCGCGCGCTTTGCGGGCACACTCCGCAGGCACGGGATCGAGGTGCGTGCCGGCGACGAGATCGACGCCGCACGGGCGCTCACGCTGATCGATCTGTTCGATCGCGCTGAGGTCCAGCGGACTCTCCAGATTGCCTTGAAGATTCGGCCGTTCGATCGCGCGGCGTTCGACGCGCTCTTTCGGCGCTTCTGGATTCTCGCTCGGACCGATCCGTCCCGTCGCGAATCGATTGACAGCCTGGCTGCCACTGCTGCCCTTCCCCGCGGCAGAGCGAAAAGCCAGAACGACCTTGCCGCCGACCGCGAAGGTCACGGGCAACCGGCGATCGATGGCAGCAATCCTGGATACACCAGAGACGCCGTGCTTCGGCGCAAGCCGTTCGAGGAATGCTCAGCGCGCGACCTGGCGGACATGGAGCGTCTGCTCGCGCGGCTCGCGCCACGCTGGGGTGCCCGAAGAAGCCGTCGTCTGAAACCCGTACGCGGCCGCGGTCTGCCCGACGTCCGGCGGAGCTTCCGGCGCGCCGTCAGCCACGGCGGCGAACTGCTATCGCTGGCGCGGCGGGCTCGCGCGCTCGACGAGCCGCAGATCGTCGTCCTGTGCGACACGAGCGGGTCGATGGACGTTCACGTCAAGTTCCTCCTGGCGTTCGTCCTGGCGCTCAAACGGGTCGCGCGGACGACCGAGGTCTTCGCGTTCAATACGTCGTTGACGCGGCTGACGCCGTGGCTGTCGCCGGGCAAGATCGCCCACACGATTGAGCGGCTCTCGATCGATATTCCAGGCTGGTCCGGTGGGACGCGCATCGGCGAGAGCCTCACCGAATTCGTCGCAAGGTACCAGCGGCAGTTCGTCACCCACCGGACGGTCGTCGTCATTCTCAGCGACGGCCTGGATCGCGGCGACACGACAATGGTCGCGGGAGCCATGCGGTCGTTGCACGCGAAGGCGCGACGGATTGTGTGGCTGAATCCGCTCTCGGGCGACCCTCGCTACGAGCCGACAGCCCGCGCCATGCAGGCGGCGCTGCCGTTCATCGATCGTCTCGCGCCCGCGCACAACCTCGAGTCGCTCGAGCGGCTCATACCCGAGCTGGCTGCGTAGCCATGGCGATGGAGATCTCGAAGTCCTTCGTCGTGAGGGCGTCTCCGGAGGCAGTGTGGAATTTTCTCACCGATCCGGCTCGCGTTGCGCGCTGTCTGCCGGGCGCCGCGATCACGAATCAGGTGGACGAGCGGACGCACGCCGGCACGATTACCGTGAAGGTCGGACCGGTGGCAGCGACATACAAGGGGACGATGCGGTTCGAACGGCTCGACCCGGCCACGCGGACCGCGGAGATCGTGGCCGCCGGCCAGGACGTGCGCGGCAAAGGCGGAGCCGACTTGCGCATGACCAGCACCCTCGTCGAACGCGCGCCGGGCGAGACGGAAGTGACCATCACGTCGCACGTGAACGTGATGGGCGTTCTCGCGCAGTTCGGCCGTGGGATGATCCAGGACGTCAGCGATCAGATGTTCGGCACGTTCGTCGCGGCTGCGCGGGCCGAGCTCGAGAAGCCGCACACGCCCACGGACTCGTCATCGAACGCCCCCTCGAACGTTACAGACGCGGCCCCGCCGATCGAGGTGCTGTCGCTCGGATCGGCCGTCGCCGGAAGAGCCGCCGTGCGGGCGGCTTCCAAGCCAGCGGTCTGGATTGGAGCAGGCATCGTTCTCATTGTCCTCGCCTGGTGGTGGCTCGGATAGGAAAGGAGCGGCTTTCAATGATTCCCGCGTCGTTTGATTACCACGCACCGACCTCCTTGTCGGATGCGATCGCGCTCCTGCAGCGCCACGGCGATCAAGCCAAAGTGCTGTCGGGTGGACAAAGCCTGCTGCCGCTGCTCAAGCTTCGCCTGGGGGCCGCCGCTCACCTGGTCGACATCGGGCGGATCCCCGGCCTCGAATACATCAAAGAAGAAGGCGGGTTTCTGAAAATCGGCGGGCGCACGCGGGAGTCTGAACTGGAGCGCTCCGAAATCATCAGGTCGAAATACGCGATTCTCCACGACACCGTCCTCGTGATCGCGGACCCGCTCGTGCGTAATCGCGCGACCGTCGGCGGTAACCTCGCGCATGCCGATCCCGCCAACGACCATCCGGCGACGATGCTTGCGCTCGGGGCCGAGGTCACGGCGACGGGCGGCAAAGGCCAGCGGACGATCCCAATCGATCAGTTCTTCACAGGCCTCTTCAGCACCGCGCTCGCGGCCGACGAAATCCTGACCGAGATCCGCGTGCCAGTCCCGCCGCCAAAGAGCGGCGGCGCGTACGTCAAGCTCGAGCGCAAGGTTGGTGACTTTGCGACGGCCGCAGCAGCCGCGCAGGTGACGCTCGGCGCGGGTGGCGAGATTGAACGTGCCGGCATCGGCCTGACGGCCGCCGGCCCGACGCCGATCAAGGCGACGGACGCCGAGCGCTTTCTCGTGAAAAAGAAACCCGACGCCGCAACGATTGCCGAAGCGGCACGGCTGGCCGCCGCCGCCACGCGGCCGACGGCCGATCGCCGCGGATCGGAGCTGTACAAGCGTGAAATGGCCCGCGTGCTGACCGCGCGGGCGCTGGCCAAGGCGATCGAGCGGGCGGGAGGACGCTGACCATGGCGACGCACACGATTCGGATCACGATCAACGGCACTCCATACGAGCGACAGGTCGAATCGCGCCTCCTGCTCGTCCACTTTCTGCGCGATCAACTGCGGTTGACAGGCACGCACATCGGCTGCGACACCACGCATTGCGGCGCCTGCACAGTGCTCGTCGATGGCGAACCCGTGAAATCGTGCACGGTCCTTGCCGTGCAGACCGACGGAAGCACCGTTCGCACCGTCGAAGGGCTCGAGGAGAGCGGGAAGTTGCATCCGATCCAGGAAGGGTTCTGGCAGGAGCACGGGCTGCAGTGCGGCTACTGCACGCCGGGCATGATGATGACGGGTGTCGCGCTGCTCGGACGCAACGCGAATCCGTCCGAATCCGAGATCCGGCACGCGATTTCAGGCAATCTGTGCCGGTGCACCGGCTACGTGAACATCGTGAAATCGATCCAGTACGCCGCCGCACGGCTGCGTTGAAACGCGTCTTTCAGAGTGAGATCGTCTGTGTCCTCGGTTTGCGTCCATGGCTTCTGAGGCAATGCATTCTGCCCCGAACGGCTCGGACGACGCTGAAACGAACGGAGGGCACGGATTCCAATTTTCGAACGTTCGATGAGGGAGGAACCGATGGCGCCGCGAACGACAGCCGACGTCGGAGGAATGGGTCATTCCATCAAGCGCAAGGAAGATCCGCGGTTCATCCGCGGGCAGGGTCACTACGTGGATGACATCCAGCTGCCAGGCATGCTCTACCTGGACATCGTCCGCAGCCCGTTCGCCCATGCGCGCATCAAGTCGATCAACACGGAGCGCGCGCTGAAGGTGCCCGGCGTTCTCGCCGTCATCACCGGAGAGACCCTCGCGCAGTACAACCTTCATTGGATGCCGACGCTGATGTCGGATACGCAGATGGTGCTGCCGACGGAAAAGGTGATGTACCAGGCACAGGAAGTGGCGGGCGTGATCGCCACCGATCGATACGCTGCCGCCGACGGCGCCGACGCCGTCGAGGTCGACTACGACCCGCTGCCGGTCGTCGTCGATCCGTTCAAGGCGCTCGAGCCCAGCGCTCCAGTGCTCCGAACCGACAAGAAGGACAAGAAAGACAACCGGATCTTCCACTGGGAGGTCGGCGACCGGCAGGCAACCGATCAGGCTTTCGCCGCCGCCGACGTCACCGTCAAGCAGGACATCTACCTGCCGCGCATTCACGTCGCGTCGATCGAAACGTGCGGCTGTGTCGCCGACTTCGATCGTGTCACCGGCAAGCTTACCGTCTACATGACCACCCAGGCGCCACACGCCATCCGAACCGTCGTCGCGCTCGTGGCGGGGCACGTGGGGCTGTCGGAGGAAAAAATCCGAATCATCTCGCCAGACATCGGCGGCGGGTTCGGCGGCAAGGTGCCCGTCTATCCAGGCTATGTCATCGCTATCGCGGCGTCGGTGGTCATCGGCAAGCCGGTCAAATGGATCGAAGACCGGATGGAGAACCTGCAGGCCGATTCCTTCGCGCGCGACTATCACATAAGGGCCGAGCTCGCGGCGACGAAAGATGGGACGATGACGGCGCTGCGCATCAAGACGGTGGCCGATCACGGGTATGCGGACGCCGCCGCGAACCCGTCGAAGTTCCCGGCGGGCCTCTTCTCGATCTGCACTGGGTCGTACGATCTCAAGCACGCGTTCGCCGAAGTCGACGGCGTCTACACGAACAAACCGCCGGGCGGCATCGCGTATCGCTGCTCATTCCGCGTCACCGAAGCGGTTCATGCGATCGAGCGCATGGTCGACGTCCTTGCCCTCGAGTTGAAGATGGATCCGGCCGATCTGCGCTTCAAGAACTTCATCCCGGCGGACAAGTTCCCGTACAAATCTGCGCTCGGCTGGGAGTACGACAGCGGCAACTATCCGGCTGCGTTGAAGAAGGCGATGGACAAGATCGGTTACGCCGCCCTTAGAAAGGAACAGGCCGAGAAACGGAATCGCGGCGAGCTGATGGGTATCGGCATCTCGAGTTTCACGGAAATCGTAGGGGCGGGACCATCGAAGCATTTCGACATTCTCGGGATCAAGATGTTCGACTCGTGCGAAATCCGCGTGCATCCGACGGGCAAGGCCACGGCGCGCTTCGGCACCAAGTCGCAGGGCCAGGGGCACGAGACCACTTACGCGCAGATCGTCGCCGAAGAACTCGGCATTCCGGCGGCACACGTCGAAGTCGAGGAGGGCGACACCGACACGGCGCCATACGGGCTCGGCACGTACGCCAGCCGATCGACGCCGACCGCCGGCGCCGCGGGCGCGATGGCCGCGCGCAAGATTCGCGAGAAGGCGAAGAAGATCGCCGCGCACCTGCTCGAGGTGAGCGAGGACGATCTCACCTGGGAACCCGGCAAGTTCTCGGTAAAGGGCGCGCCCCAGAAGTCGAAGACGATTCAGGAGATCGCGTTGGCGGCGTACACGAATCACCCGCAGGGAATGGAGGCGGGTCTCGAAGCGGTCAACTACTACGACCCTCCGAACCTCACCTATCCCTTCGGCTCCTACATCGCGGTCGTCGACATCGACCGGGGAACGGGCGCGGTGACGCTCCGCAGGTTCGTGGCCGTCGATGATTGCGGCAACATCATCAATCCGATGATCGTGGACGGACAGGTGCATGGCGGCCTGACAATGGGCATGGCGCCGGCCCTGTTCGAGGAAATCAGCTACGACGAAGCCGGCAACATTCATGGCGGCAGCTTCATGGACTATCTGCTGCCGACGGCGATGGAGACGCCGAGCTGGGAGACCGACAAGACGGTGACGCCGTCGCCTCATCATCCGCTCGGCGCGAAGGGCGTCGGCGAATCGGCCACCGTCGGCGCTCCTCCAGCCATTGTCAACGCCGTCGTCGACGCGTTGGCGCACCTCGGGGTCCGTCACATCGACATTCCGATCACGCCGGAGAAGGTGTGGAACATCCTGAGAGAGAAGGGCGTGGCGGAATAGCCGGCATCCAGTGCGACTTGCCAGTACTCGGCGAGCGGTTTCACGAGAAACCGCTCGTCAATCTCGACAACGCGGCGACGACCCGGAGTCCGAGACAACGTAAGGGCAGCTGCATCCGTCTAACGGATCCATATGGACAAGCCCCTTGCCGCGATCCGTTACGCCCTTCGGCAATTCCGCCTTTCACCAGTCTTCACCGCCGCAGCCGTGCTGACGCTGTCGCTCGGCATCGGCGGCACGACCGCGATCTTCACGCTGATCCACGCGGTGATGATCCGGTCGCTGCCGGTGGCCGATCCCGAAAGTCTCTATCGAATCGGAGACGGCGACAACTGCTGCGTGCAGGGCGGCCCGCAGGATCGGTGGGGCCTGTTCTCCTTTCCGCTGTACGAGCGGCTGACGGCAGAAGCACCGGAATTCGATCAGGTGGCGGCGTTTCAGGCAGGCGGTGCGCGTGTGAGCGTCCGCCGTCAGGGCGTGGACGCGGCCGCGCGGCCGCTGCGATCGGAATACGTGACCGGCAACTACTTCACGACCTTCGGCGTCGGCGCCTTCGGCGGACGCGTGTTCTCACCGCAGGACGACACGCCGTCGGCGCCGCCGGTCGTCGTGCTCAGCCATCACACGTGGCAGACGACGTACGGCGGCGATCCGTCGGTCGTCGGCGGCACGTTCGTCATCGAAGGGCATCCGTTTGTCGCCATCGGTGTGGCGCCTGCGGGATTTTTTGGCGACACGCTGCGCAACAATCCCCCTGACTTGTGGATTCCGCTTCATCAGGAGCCGCTCCTCGCCGGCGGCGGTTCGCTGCTGCGGCAGCCGGTGTCGGCGTGGCTGCGAGCCATCGGGCGGTTGCGGCCGGGCGCGTCCGTCGACGAAATCGGTCCGCGGCTCACCGGAGTACTGCGGCAATGGCTCCAATACGACTCGGGATATCCATCGAACTGGATGCCCGACATCATCCGTCTGCTGCCCAAGCAGGTCATCACCATCGTGCCGGCCGGCGCCGGTGTCGGCGTGATGAAGGAGCAATACGGCGAGAGCCTGCGAATTCTCCTCGCGGTGTGCGGACTCATGCTGTTGATTGCGTGCGCCAACGTCGCGAACCTGCTCCTCGCGCGAGGCGTCGCGCGGCGCAGCCAAACGGCAGTGCGACTGGCCATCGGCGCCACCCGCGGGCAAATCGTCACGCAGGCGCTCGTCGAAAGCGTGCTGCTCTCGCTGGCGGGCGGGATTGTGGGCCTGCTGGTCGCCGCCGCCGCCGCTCGCCTGCTGCTCTCTCTGGCTTTCACGACTTCGACATTCCTGCCGATCAGTACGAGTCCATCGCCGCTCGTGCTGGCCTTCGCGTTCGGCCTGGCGGTCATGACCGGGATCATCTTCGGCGCCGCGCCCGCATGGTTCGCAACCCGCACCGATCCAATCGATGCCCTGCGCGGTTCGGGACGCTCGACGGGCGACCATTCGTCATTCACGCGGACGTCGCTGCTGATCGTCCAGGCCGCTCTGTCTGTCGTGCTCGTCGCGGGCGCGACGATGCTCGCACGAAGCCTCAACAAGGTCCAGCATCAGGACTTGGGATACGAACTACGCGATCGCGTCCTCGTTGCGCTCAACAGACCGCCGGCCGGCTACACGCAGCCGCAGCTCGCGGCGTTGTACCGCGCGCTCGAGGACCGGTTGAACCGTCTTCCCGGCGTGCGCGGATCCGGTCTGGCGCTGTACAACCCGCTGACCGACAACTGGGGCGAGTTGATCCTCGTGGCCGGGCATCCCGCGCCCAAATTGAACGAACAGGCCGGCGCGTCATGGGATCGCGTCAGCGCCAACTACCTGCAGAACCTCGGCACGACGATGGCCCGCGGGCGGGGTTTCAGCGAGGCGGACAACGAAACGACTGCGCCGGTTGCGATCGTAAACGAGGCGTTCGTGCGCCGGTTCTTCAAGAGCGACGAGGATCCGATCGGGCAGCACTTTGGCCTGGACGAACCAGAAAACGTCGGCACGTTTCGAATCATTGGCATCGTGCGCGACGCCAAGTTCGCTGGTTTTGCGCTGCGCCGCCCCGCGCGGCCGATGTTCTACGTGCCGCTCGCGCAGAATGTGAACTACGCGAGCGACGTGATGAAGCGCATCGAGCTTCAGTCGCATTTCATCGGCGGCCTCCTGCTGGTGACACACTTGTCGCCCGGCGCACTCGAGCCGGTGGTCACGAAGGCCCTGTCGGAAGTCGATCCGAACCTGACGCTTACCAGCGTGCGCACGATGGAGCAGCAGGTATCGCTGACGTTCGATCAGGATCGCGCCGTCGCGAGCCTGGCGGGACTCTTCGGGGTCGTGTCGCTGGTACTCGCAGCGATTGGGCTGTATGGCGTCACAGCCTACTCGGTTGCGCAGCGCACGAACGAAATCGGTGTCCGCGTCGCGCTCGGCGCCGATCGTGGCAATGTCGTCAGTCTCGTGCTTCGCGGCGCCTTCGTGCGCGTCGGATCGGGGCTGCTCCTGGGGGTTCCGCTCGCGATCGGTGCTGGGCGACTGATCGCCGCGCAGTTGTACGGCGTGTCCTTCTGGGATCCGCTCGCCCTCGCCGCGGCCGCCGGCTCACTGACCGTCTGCGCGCTGGTTGCCGCACTCATTCCCGCAAGCCGCGCCGCATCGATTCCGCCGATGCACGCGCTTCGAACGGACTGACATCGATGGCAGCCGAGGCAGCACCGGGAACGCCCGCTCTTCCGCGGAGCTGGGCGTTATTCGAGACCGAGCGCCTCGTCGGCCAGGCGTAGCCGTTCCGCTTCGAGCGCGGTGTGGACCGCGGCCCCTTCCATCATCGGCACGATGATCGCCGTGATGGCGGCGCGCCAATGGCGCTCCAGCACCTCGTCCCACGCGGAGGACAACCCACGAATGGCCGTGATGAGCGCTTCGCGGGCAGTCTCGTAATCCTCGGGCCGCGCGCCCCAGTGCACGTGCATCGCACCGAGCTCGCGCAGCGAGTTACGCAGCGCGCTTACCTCGTCGAGATTCTTGACGACGAGCGCGAGCGCCGCTTCGAAATGTCCCCGGAGCGACGTCAGGTCGCTCGGAAACAGCGACCGGAGATTCGGTGCCACGGCGAACATCGCCTCGTAGAAGCGCGACGCCAGCTGGCCATGCTGCGCGGCCACGCTCCCATAGCTCGTCTTGATCCGACCGATGGCCTCCGGTGTCATAATTCGCAAAACCGATGTCTGGTGACGACGGGCGCGACGGCGGCCCGGGCACATCCGAGGACATGCTGCCCGAAGTCTATGACGAACTGCGCAAACTCGCGAGGGCCCGCCTCGCGCGCGAGCGGCAGAAGTATCAGACATTGCAGCCCACGGCGCTGGTGCACGAGGCGTACTTGCGCGTGGCGGGCGGCGGAACGGATCGACCCTGGGATCGGCGCGGACATTTTTTCGCCGCCGCCGCGCAGGCCATGCGCCGCATTCTCGTCGAGCGCGCGCGCTACTATCAGCGCATGAAACACGGCAGCGCCTCGGAGCGTGTGGAGCTGGACAGCGCCATCATGCGCGTCGACCCCGCGCTGACCGATCTGGTCGCCGTCGACGAGGCTCTCACGCGGCTGGAACAAACCGATCCTCGCAAGGCGCAAATCGTATCGCTGCGATACTTCGCCGGCCTCAGCATCGAGGAAACAGCGGGCGCTCTCGATCTGTCGCCTGCGACCGTGAAGAACGAATGGGCGTTCGCGCGCGCCTGGCTGTACCGCGCGCTCGGCCCGGTCGGCCAGACTCCTGCCAGCGGTCCCCCATGACGCTCTCAAGGGCCGAGAAGATCTTTCTCGCGCTCGCCGACGTCGAGCCAGGCGACCGTGCCGCATTCCTCGACACACACTGTGCGGACGACCTCCCGCTCCGCCGCGACGTCGAGGCGCTCATCGCCTCGCTCGACGATCCACATGACGACTTCCTCGACCCCGAGCGGATTCCGACGCTCGATATGGCAGCCGTCGACGGTCCGTTGCAGCCCGGCACGACCCTCGGCAGCTTTCTCGTCCTTCACGCGATCGGTTCCGGCGGCATGGGCGTGGTGTACGCCGCGGAGCAGGATCGTCCACGGCGGACCGTCGCGATCAAAGTGCTCCGCCGCGGCTATCGTCATCCCGAGATCCTCAAGCGGTTCGCCCAAGAAGCCGAAGTTCTCGGGCGGCTCCAGCATCCGGGCATCGCGCAGGTGTACGCGTTTCATCCGGGCGACGGCTCGACCCCCGCGCATCTGGTGATGGAGCTCGTCGCGGGCCCAACGCTGACCGATTACGTCCGCGCCGAGCAACTCTCGATCGCGTCGCGCGTCGCGCTGGTCGTCAAGCTCGCCGAGGCCGTGCAGCATGCGCACGAGCGCGGGATCGTTCACCGGGATCTCAAGCCGGCCAACGTACTCGTCGCCGACGGTGGTCAGCCTAAAGTGCTGGACTTCGGCATCGCACGCGCGACTGGCGCCGAGGTGCAGCGCCTGACAGTTCAGACCGCCCACGGCCAGCTGATGGGCACGCTCGCGTACATGAGCCCAGAGCAGTTGAGCGGACGGTCGGAAGACGTCGACGCGAGGAGCGATGTCTACGCGCTGGGCGTACTCCTGTATCGGCTCTTGAGCGATCGCCTGCCGTTCGATGTCGACGATCTGACCTGGCCCGAGGCGATTCGCCGCGTGCTCGAGTCCGATCCGTTGCCGCTGGGCCGGTTGAAGGCTCCCGTGCACGGAGACCTCGAGAACGTCGTGACACGCGCGATGTCGCGGGATGTGCGCAGCCGCTATCAGACCGCGGCGGAGCTGGCCCGCGACCTCCAATGTTTTCTCGACGGCCGGCGTCCCGCCGCTGCCGACTGGACCGCCGCGCGTGGCCCGCGGCACTCGATTCACGGCTTCGCGGAGCAATGGTCCGCCAATGTCGACCAGGTCTGTGCGCTGGCGGCCAGCGCAGACGGACGATTCGTCGCCGTTGGTCTCGCCACGGGATCGATCGAGCTGCGCGATGCGGATTCGGGAAGCCTGATTGGCTCGTTTCCGTGCCCGCACGGTCCGCTGGTCGCGTTAGCGTTCAACGGCGACGATCGCATCGTCGGCGCGTGGCGGGACGGCCGCGTCGCGACGATCGCACTGCAGCGTGCCGACGGCTAGACGAGTCTAAGCCGCGCTCCCCGTTGCATCGTCGTCGCGAGCAGGCCGTAGAACGTCACCCATGCCTCCTGAATGTCCGGCGTGAACGCCTCGCCCAGACGTTTTTCCAATGTCCACAGCAGCGCGGCACCGACCGTGACGTAATGCTCGGCGGTCACACGGTACCGCGCGTGGCGCCGCCCGAGATCCTGAACCACGATCACGACCTGATCGAGATGGTCCACCCCTTTCACGATCGCGGCCAGCATCTGCATCATCTTTTTGCGCTGCTCCTCCAAGTCTGCGGGGAACAGCTGCCGCAGCGACGGATCGATTTCGAACAGACGGTTGTAGAACAGCACCGCGGTCTCGTCGGCGGCGGGAGCAATCTTTGCGAAGCTCTTTCGAACGAGGGTCTTCTGGAACGAGGTCAGCATCGCATTACGCCTCCTGAAGCACCGGATCATTCCGGCCTCACAGACTCAATGCGATGTTTCCAGGAAAAAGGCGAAATGAGGCTCCAAAAGCCTCAGCGGCCAGCGCTTCGGGGCGCCTCCGGCATTGTCGTCGCCAGCAGCGAGTAGACCGTGACTCACGCTGCTCTCGTAGGGCATGAACGCCTCGCCGAGACGTTGCTGTAGCGTCCAGACTAGCGCCGCTCTCCTGCACGAGTGTGTCTGAACTGACCTCAACATCGCAGCGTCCTTCCGGTCGAGCGGGATCACCGGTCGCCTGTGACGTAATGCGACGTTCCGGAGAAAAACGGCTAATCTCTGCTGCGCCGCCTACAAGCGCCTGTAGCTCAGGTGTTCGAGGCTACAATCACGTCCAGGGTCGGACAGCGCTTCGGATGGGCCTCTCTGCCGGCACCCGCCTCGGTCCCTATGAAATTCTCTCCGCGCTCGGCGCAGGCGGGATGGGAGAGGTCTACCGGGCGCGCGATGCGCGGCTCGAGCGGGAGGTCGCGATCAAGGTGCTGTCGCCCGATGTGGTCGACACGCCTCGCGCGCGCGACCGCTTCCAGCGAGAGGCGCGAGCGGTGGCGGCGCTCCAGCACCCGAACATCTGCACGATTCACGACGTCGGCGAGACGAGAGAGGGCCAGGCGTTTCTCGTCATGGAGCTGCTCCATGGCGAAACCCTGCAGCACCGGCTTGCTCGAGGACTACTCGAGGTCCCGCTCGTTGTCGAGCTGGGCACCGCCATCGTCGATGCGCTGGACGCGGCGCACCGCGCCGGCATCGTGCACCGCGACATCAAGCCGGCGAACATCTTCCTGACCGAGCGCGGTCCGAAGATCCTCGACTTCGGCCTCGCGAAGACGGCCCGCCACAGCAGCGAGGGAACATCGATCGAGTTGACGAAGTCCGTGCATCCGCTGTTGACAGAAGCCGGCAGCGCCGTTGGTACGCCGGCCTACATGTCCCCCGAGCAACTGCGCGGCGAAGAGATCGATGCGCGTTCGGATCTTTTTTCGTACGGCCTGGTCCTGTACGAGATGGCGACTGGAACGCCGGCCTTCGCCGGCACCACGAGCGCCGTCATCACGGCCGCGGTTCTGCACCAGCCGCCACCGGCTCCGCGTCAGATCCGACCCGAGCTGCCCGGACCGCTCGAGGCGACCATTCTCAAGGCTGTCGAAAAAGATCGTGACCTCCGTTATCAGCACGCGTCGGATATCCGCGCCGACCTCCTGCGCGTGAAGCGCGACACGGATCCAACTCGATCGGCGGTCGCTCCCGCCGCCGCACGACGATGGAGGTGGAAGGCGCCCGTTGCCGTCGCTGTAGCGGCCGGGCTGGCGCTTCTCGCCGCGGCTGGTTACGTCCTTCACCGCCCGGCTCTACTCACC
>JBKPDW010000282.1:0-29453 GCA_046728115.1 Acidobacteriota bacterium
GAGCAGGCCGCAGTCGCCTGACTCACGTTAACCGCCCTCCGAGAATCCCGGTACGATTCACCGATGATTGTTGCGAGCAATAGGGTTCGCTTCGGGACGCGATGCATGACTTGTCTCCTTTGGGTCTGCTTCCCTCTGCTCCCTAACGCGACATTGCCGCTCGAACCCAGCAACCACCTGTTGGTCGTAAGAAATCCATGAAAGTTTGACGTTGTGTCGCGCGCGTTGCTGATTTCCCGAGGTAACGTCGTCAACGAGCCAGGTCGGCCGACCTGATGACGGCACCGACACCACCGGGTTCTTCAACACCGAATACTTCGTCAGTCTGAAGGCGAAGGAAGAGTGGCGCCCGGGTTCCACGGGAACAAGGAGGAACTGATCAGAGACGTGGCCGCCGGGCGCGATCAGATGACGAATCCGTTGTCCGAACACCGGTCACGTGGGCGCTACAATTCGACGTGCAGACGCGCGCCCCACACCAGGACCGGACCGCGATCGCGGTTGTAGCCCGGATTGCCGATGTGCTGCACGTCGGCGCTGGCGAATAGACCCCGCCAGAGATGCGCCGTGTAGTACACCTCGATGATCCGTTCGCGTCCGTAGGTCAACGCACCATCGCCCAGGAGAAACCCGGTTCCACCGAGCGCCAGATAGTGCTGGTGGTCTTCTGAGAGACCGTTGGTTACGAAGGCTCCGCCGACCTTGTCACCGGGTCGCTTCCAGCGCACGCCGACGTAATCGGCTCCGAACTGCGCCGTGTTGCTCACTTCGGTATATGCGAAGGATTCGAAATGCGGCTCGTTCCAACCCACTCGCGCAAACGTACGCAGCTCCGACGTTACTGGCTGCTCGGCGTTCGCCCCGAACCCATACTTGACGCGTCCTTGCTGACGCGTGTTCTCGATCGTGGGCACCCGGTCGATGCCACCGTCGAAGCGCTGCACGGCCTGGCGATAATCGCCCATATTCGCGTGATTGGCATAGGACAGCAGGCGGAGCATGCCGCTTCGTTGACCAATCCCACGCGTGTGGACCTCGACCTCGACATTCTCCGCGCGCGCTCGGCTGATATTCCAGTCGAGCGCCAGGCCATTGGCCACTTTCGGCATCAGCATCTCGCCAAACCGAATCGCCCACCCTCGGTCGTGATATTCGACCACGACGCCCCACGTGTACCCGCGGGTATCCGCTGCGTAGTCGTACGCGCCGTCGTTATCCACGGTCCAGTTCATGAATTGCAGATGGCTGTCGCTGCCGACCGCATTCAGATCGAAGAAATCGGCTGTGCCGAATTTGCCGGCATGGACGTCGATCCGTCGGGTGGGTACCGTGTTCGCAAGCGACAAGGGCGAGGGCTCGACGGTCGTTTGGGCCGACCCAAGCGCGAACGTGTGATGCAGCATCACGCGAGCGACGTACGGCGTCGCGCCGAGCTGGGGATTGCGCACGACGTCCAAGTCCGTGAAACCTGCGAGCCCAAGCGCATCGCTGATGCCACGACCGCCGGCACTCTCGACGTCGAAGATGATTTCAAAATGGTCGGTAACTCTCAGGCCTGTGAACAGCGTCAACAGGGTCGACGTCGCTTGCTCGAACGTAGGACGCAGGCTGTGGTCGCCGGAATACGCTGCAAGAAACGCGGCGTGCGTCTGAAAGATGATGTTCATCTGCCCAGAGAGCCAAACGCGATCGGTACCGTGCTGCATGAACATCGTCGTGGGTTCGGCGCGGTCGGGCGTGACGGAGGCGTTCTGCGCTGATGCAGCGGACGCCCACGAAAGGGACACGATTGAGACGAGCCTGACAGCGCGGATAGCGGCGGTCGCAGGCAATGTCAAAACGAGCTTTCGATGCATTCCCATGCATCGACGATTATCGGTCACAGGCGGCGAACCTGGGACTTGACAGCGGCGCCACGACAATTTATAGTGTACCGAACGTTCGGTACATACGCTCTGGCCAAAAGGAGGCAGTCATGTCGCCACGAAAAACCGCCATCGTCGTCCTTTCAGACCCACAGGGGGGAGAAGAAGCGCTCGGCCGTCTCTTCAACGCGCTGGCCGCGACCTACGATTTCAAGCAGAAGCATGACGACGTCCAACTGATCTTTCAGGGGACCGGGACGCGATGGACGGGACTGGTGACCAAGCCCGATCACCCGGTGCACGCGCTCTACAAGGCCGTCGAGGACAAGGTCGCCGGCGTGTCCGCCGGCTGCGCTGACGTCTTCGGCGCCCGCACCGATGCCGAACAGAACGGCTTCTCTCTGATCACGGCCAACGCCGTACCTGGAACGTCCGGACTTCCGAGCCTCGCGACCTACGCAGCTGACGGCTACACGATACTGACGTTCTGAACGAGGTTGAGCCGAGGAGGTGTTACGAGAGCACCCAACCATTCCACGACGGCGAAATCGCCGTGCAGGAGCGCGCCGGCGAACGTGACATCGCGCAGCGGCACGGCGCCGCTATCTCGTCCCGGATCGTCCCTGGCGCGCTGCCGTTTCTGGCGCGGCAGCGTCTCGTGGCGGTCTCTGCCGCCGGAGACGACGGGCACCTGTGGACGTCGGTATGGTGTGGGGAACCAGGCTTCGTCCACAGCGCGGACGGTCAGCGGGTGCGCATCCACGCTTCGTTAATGGCCGCGTCTCTCGACGATCCCGTGCTGCGCCGCCTGGCGATCGGGCGCGACTTGGGAATCCTTGCCATCGAGTTCGCATCTCGACGTCGCCTCCGCATCAGCGGGACGATCGAGGGCCTCTCTGCCGACGAAATCGGCGTTCTCGTCCGCGAAAGCGTTCCCAATTGCCCCAAGTACATCCAGCGGCGCCACCCACACGAAGTCTCCACGCCGCAAGCGACGCGAGGACCCAGTGAATGTGGGCTTACGCTGGATGAGGAACGCCGAGCGGTGCTCGAGCGCGCGGATACGGTTTTCGTCGGAAGCCTTCATCCAGCGCGCGGGGTGGATACCTCGCACAGAGGCGGCGAACCAGGTTTCATTCATGTCGTCGACGCAACAACGGTGCGTATTCCCGACTACCCTGGGAACAGCATGTTCATGACGCTGGGCAACTACGCGACCGATTCCCGAGCGAGCCTGGCCGCGCTCGATTTCGAACGCGGCCGGGTCGTCGCGTTTTCGGGCTCGGCGCGGCTTTGCTTCGGCGTCGAGAGTCCGCAGCACCCGACTGGCGGCACCGGCCGATACTGGGACTTTACAGTACGAGCGTGGATTCAATTCGAGCTGCCGTCCGCGCTTCACTGGGAGCTGCTCGATTCATCACCTTTCAATCCGACTACATCGCGGAAATGATAAGGTCGTGGTCGATGCCGACGCCTCTCCTGAGCAAACCCGATATGCTCGACCGCCTCATGGATCTCTTCCGCGACAAGGGATTCGACGGCGCGTCCTTGTCTGACATTTCCGAAGCGACTGGTCTTGGCAAGTCGAGCTTGTACCACCACTTTCCGAACGGCAAAGAGGAGATCGCGCTCGAGGTGCTGGGGCATCTCGAGGAACAACTCGAGCGGGCGCTCTTCGAACCCCTGCGGTCGGGCGGGCCGCCTGGAAAAAGGCTCGATCGGATGCTCGACACGATCGATCGCTTCTACGAAGGCGGGAAAAAGGCGTGTCTGCTCGAGCGGCTGTGCGCGAGCGTCGATGCCAAACGGTTTCGGCGCCCCCTCGGCCGTGCCTTCAATACCTGGATCGAGGCGGTCGAAGCGCTGGGCGTCGAGTCTGGACTTCCTCGCGCGATCGCGCGACTCCGCGCGGAAGATATGGTGGTCCGAATCGAAGGCGCCCTCGTCGTGTGCGCCGGCACGGGCGACACCAGCATCTTTGCACGCGCGATTCGCGATCTCCGCGAGAGCGTCCTGGCTCCGCTCCCGCGGCGGTGACGCGCCGCCACGACTTCCCTCCTCGCGTGCCTCTCCCTTGAGCGCCGGGCTTATTTGTTTTAGTGTATAGAACAAATGCCTCGAGGCGAACTCCTGGGCTCGCTGGAACATATCGTTCTCCTCGCGGTCCTGCGGCTTGGAAACAACGCCTACGGGATGACGGTTCGCCGCGAAATCGAGGCACGCACAGGAAGGAATCTGTCGATCGGCGCCGTGTACGCGACGCTCGAACGGCTGCAGGGAAAAGGCTACGTCAGTTCCTTCACCGGCGAACCCACGAGCGAGCGAGGAGGCCGCGCCAAGCGACACTTCCGCATCGAGGCCGCCGGACAGGAGGCGCTACGCGCATCTCAGCGGGCAATTCGGAGCATGAGTGTCGGCGTGAAAGCCGGCTGGAGGACGACGTGAGCCAGGACGTGCCACCGCGCCTCGCGAGCAGCGTGCTGCAGTGCGTACTCTCCGACAGGGATCGCGAACCGGTCATGGGCGATCTGATCGAGGAGTATGCATTTCGGCTTCGGCGAACCACCCGCGCCTCGGCTCACCTGTGGTATTGGCGCCAAACATATCGATCCGTGATTGCACTGCTCTGGTCTTATGCCAGACAGAGGCGCTGGGGCAGCACGGTCGGCATAGCGCTCGCGATCTACATCGGCGTTGGACTTGTTGAATCCCTCGCCGATGGAGCGTTGTCGATGCTGCTGCGTCTGGATGGGATCAGCACCAACGTCCTGCGCATGGTTATCGGCCTTCTGACATTGGTACTGGGAGGCTTTGTCGCGAACCGGGTCCGCCCTGGAACGGCGAATGTTCTGGCGGCAATGGTGCTCGTAGCGGTTCTCCTTCTGATGATCGCGCTGCCGCACAGCGTCCCGCTCTGGTATCAACTCGCGTTTCTGATCTTCGGTCCTGTCGCGTCGTTGGCTGGCGGAGCCGTTTTTCCGAAAGCACGGAGAACAGTATGAACAGGCAGGAACTCCTGGCGAGGCGCGATTACTTCAACCTTGTGCACGCCGTCACCCTGCGCGCAATTGGCGCTCTCGCCGACGATGAACTCGACTTTCGTCCCCGGTCGGGAATGCGGACACCTCGCGAGCTCGTCTTTCACATCTACGGTCAGGAAAAGGCGCTCGCGGAGGCGGCAGAACGAGGGCAGTTCACATTGGAATTGGCCAACCGCTCGAACCCCGAGGATGCGTCAGCCGCGGCAGCGCTGAATGCCCTGTCCACCGTGACCGATGTGCTTGCGTACGCGCAGGAGTGCCACAAGGCAGCCGAGGCAATTTTCAGATCGATGTCCAACGAGGAAATCGCCCGCCCCGTGGAGTCTCCATTCGGCACTTATCCTGCGTCGCAGTACTTTCTCTTCGCATACGATGAGCATTGGCATCATCGTGGACAGCTCTACACGTATCTGAGGCTGCTCGGTAAGGAACCTCCGATGCTGTACGACTATCCGGCTTCGGGCGCCTAACTAAAGAGGGTCGGCCTTCGGATCCGTTCGAACGGCTCCTCGTCGATTCACGGCGCGTCAGGAGTCCCTACGATCGTGACGCGCACGCCTCTCACGGATCGTCGAACAACGCGTCGACGTGATCGTCGCTAACGGAATTTGCCATGATACGCTCTCACGCCGCCGCGTTCGCTGCCGCCACACTCGCTCTTTTCAGCCAAGCGTCGTCGCCGGCGCGGCTTCGCGACGACTGGCCGTTCTACGGACATGATGCGGGCGGGATGCGCTACTCACCGCTCGCGCAAATCACGGGCCTCAACGTGTCGCGATTGACCGTCGCGTGGACGTTTCACACGGGAGATCTGTCCGACGGCGAGCGCGGCAGGAAGCGCGGCGGTTTCGAGACAACGCCGCTCGTGGTCGAACGAATGCTGTATTTGACGACGCCGTTCAATCGCGTGATTGCGCTCGATCCCGAGACCGGGAGCCAGAAGTGGGCATACGATCCGATCGTCGATCTGCAAGGCGATTACGGCGATGGGTTGATAAACCGCGGCCTGGCGACATGGGTCGATCCGGCGCGGGACGCCGGCACACCATGTCGGCGCCGGCTCTTCGAGGCAACGCTGGACGCCAGGCTCATCGCGCTGGACGCAGCGACGGGATCCCCGTGCGTCGATTTCGGAGAGAAGGGACAGATCAGCTTGCGCAGCGTGCCGGAGTATCGGGCCGGGTGGTATCACATGACGTCACCGCCTGCCGTCATCGATGGTCTTGTGATCGTCGGATCGGCCATCGATGACAACAGTCGCGTTCGGATGGCGACGGGAGTGGTCCGCGCGTTCGACGCGCGGACGGGCGCACTGCGTTGGTCGTGGGATCCGATGCCACCGAACGTGACCGCCCAGTCCGGCGCCGCCAATGCCTGGTCAGTCATGACTGTCGATCCCGAGCGCCATCTCGTCTTCGTGCCGACGGGCAGCGCGAGTCCCGATTACTACGGCGGCTTGCGGCCTGGAGACAACAAGTGGGCGAATTCGATCGTCGCGCTTCATTCCCAAACGGGGGCTTTCGCGTGGGGCTTTCAACTTGTTCATCATGACTTGTGGGACTATGACACCGCGGCGCCGCCGCTGCTTGCAACGATCGTTCGCGACGGACGTCCCGTGCCGGTCGTCGTGCAGGGCAACAAGACCGGGTTTCTGTACGTGCTCAATCGCGACACGGGTGCGCCGGTGTTTCCGGTGGAAGAGCGTCCGGTGCCGACGAGCGACGTTCCCGGCGAGACTGCGTATCCCACGCAGCCGTTTCCAACCGTGCTTCCCTCTGTCGTACCACAGCACATGACGCCCGACGATCTGTGGGGTCCGGATCGCGACGCCTGCCTGGCGTCGATTCGCGACCTGCGAAACGACGGCGTGTTCACACCGCCGAGCCTTCAGGGCACACTCGTCATGCCTGGAAACCTGGGCGGCATGAACTGGAGCGGTTACGCGTTCGAACCTCAGCGCCATCTGCTGATCGTGAACGCGAACGTGCTTCCAGCAAAGGTTCGCATCATTCCCCGGGCCGATTTCAATGATCCCGCTCGTCGAGCGGAAGATGGCGACTACGCGACGCAGGTCGGAGCGCCGTACGGAATGTTTCGACGGTTCGTTCAGGGACCGTCCGATCTTCCTTGCAATCGTGCCCCGTGGAGCCTGCTGTCTGCGATCGATCTCGAAGCAGGCGCAGTCAAGTGGCAGGTGCCGCTCGGTTCGATGCAGGGCTTCGGCGGCTCGACGACGCCGGTTCCGCCGGGATCGATCAGTCTCGGCGGCCCCATCGTCACCGCCGGCGGCGTCGTCTTCATCGGCGGGACGTTCGATCCGTTCCTCCGCGCGTTCGACGTTGAGACCGGCCGCGAATTATGGAAAGGCGCGTTGCCCGCGGCGGGGCACGCCACGCCGATGACGTATCAACTGACGCCGACCGGGAAGCAATTCATCGTCATCGCCGCCGGTGGCCACGCGAAGATTTCCGAGGAGCGGCCCGGAGACGCACTGGTCTCGTTCGCGCTGCGGTAGGGCCCGATCCCGACGTCCCCCTGCAGGATCGATCCGGCGTTTCCCGGGCGACAACTCCGGTCGCGATCCTTCCGTCTAAGTCGGCATGGACCGCGCTCTGGTCGATTTCCGCGACACGGTTCGAGCCCTGCGCCGCGACCCGCTATATGCGGCGGCCGTCATCGCCACGCTCGCGCTCACCCTCGGCGCCTCGACGGCGGTGTTCTCCATCGTGAACGGCGTCTTGCTGCGGCCGCTCGCCTACCGCGAGGCGGACCGTCTCGTCTCCCTCCGGGAGATCGAGGTCTCCCGTCGTCAACGGTACGCGACGCTCCCCGTCAACGCGCGCCATTTCGAGGAGTGGCGGAGCCGGGCGATGACCTTCGCCTCGTTGGCCGAGGTCGAGCGGCGGACGACGAACCTCACCGGCGCTGGCGATCCGGCGCAGGTGGTCGTCATGCGAGCGTCAGGCACGATCTTCGACGTGCTTCAGATGCCGGTTGCCCTCGGCAGACCGCTGACGCGCACTGACGAACGGCCAGACCATCCGCCTGTTGTGGTGATCAGCGACCGACTCTGGACGGATCGGCTCGGACGCGACCCACAGGTGCTGGGCCGCAGCCTGTTCCTCGGGGGCACGCAGTACACCATCGTCGGTGTGCTGGAGCCCGGCGCGGAGTTTCCGACGTTCGATCTGCTGAGCGAATCGGCATTGCTGTCCTCCACGTTCGCCGCCGTGGTGCCATTCCGGCTGAACTTTGCGAACGTCGGTTGGATGGGCCAGTTCAACTACGCGGTCATCGGGCGGCTCAAACCCGGCGTCACGCTCGAAGAGGCCCGCGCAGAGTTGGATGTGATGCAACGGTCGGTGGCGGAAATCGCGACGAGAGAGACGCACGAGCAGGCCGACCTGCGCGGCTGGATCATGCCGCTCGAGGAGTCGATTGTCGGACGCGCGCGGCTCGGGCTGCTGCTGCTGCTTGGCGCGATCGGCGGCGTCGTCCTGATCGCGTGCGCAAACCTGGCGAACCTGTCGCTCACGCGGGCGCTGGGGCGCCTGCGCGAGGCTGCGGTGCGAAGCGCGCTCGGCGCCAGCCGCGGACGACTCGTGCGCGGTGTGGTGCTCGAGCAACTTCTGCTCGCTGCAATCGGAGGCGCACTGGGAGTCGTGGTGGCGCGCCAGGGGCTGAGCCTGTTCGTGAAGACGGCACCCCTCGATCTCCCTCGCGTGAACGACGTCGTGATCGATGGCCGCGTGCTGGAATTCGCCGCTGCGGTAGCGATTGTCGCGGGTCTGTGCGTGGCGCTGTTGCCGGCGTGGCGCGTAGGCCGCGGCGACCTGCAGACCATGCTGCGCGGCGGCGGACACGGTACGACCGATCGCGGCGGTCTGCGGGTGCGCGCGACGCTACTCGCCATGCAGGTCGCCCTGTCGGTAACGCTGCTCGTCGTTACGGGACTGTTCGTCACCAGCTTCGTGCAGCTGCTCCGCGTCGATCCGGGTTTCTCGGCGGACCGCGTTGTCGCGGTCGAGATTGCACCCGTTGCGAGCCGGTATCCAGACACGAAGGCGCGCGCCGCTCTCTACGACCGGATCCTCACCGCGGCACGAGATCTGTCGGGCATTACATCGGCAGGGTGGACTTCGGCGCTTCCGCTCACGGGCGAAACGTGGATCGACCTGATAGCCAGAGTCGGCGACACGCGTCCAACTGCGCAAAAGCCGAGCGCGAACTACCGGTTCGTCGGCTCAGAATATTTCCGGACGCTGGCAATGCCCATTACGAAGGGACGCAGCATCGAGGAGAGCGACCGGACTCATGCAGTCACACCGGCGGTCATCTCGGCGCGTGCAGCGCAAATGCTCTGGCCGGGCGAAGACCCGATTGGTCGACAGTTCACCCGCGGGAACCCCAAGGATCACTTCGAGGTTGTCGGGGTCGTCGTCGATGGCCACCCGACGGCGCTCGAGGCCGAATCCCCGCTGATGGTGTACGTGCCGTACTGGTACAACAACGAGGGGAAGTCGGTGCTGCTGGTGCGGACGCCAGGCGATGCGGCCGCGATTGCCAGCGAGCTGCGCCGCGTGATTCACAGCGTCGATCCGGAGACTGCGATCGCCGATGTCAGCCCGTTGCAGCGGGTCATCGACAAGGCGCTCGAGAGCCGTCGGTATCAGATGTGGCTGTTCACGGCGTTCGGCGCGGTCGCACTGCTGATTGCGACCGTCGGCGTGTACGCGACGACCGCGTACGGAGTCTCGCGCAGGCGCCGCGAGATGCACATTCGCGTGGCACTCGGGGCGCGCGCCTCGCAGGTGTTTGCGCTGGTCCTGCGGCAGAGCGCGATGCCGCTGTTCGTTGGCATTGCAGTCGGGTGTGCGGGCGCGCTGGCGCTTGCAACGATCGTGGCCAGCCTGCTCTTCAAAGTGCGAGCGAGCGATCCACTCGTGATCGCGAGTGTCGTGGCGCTTGTCGGTGTCGTCGGCGTCCTCGCCTCGGCGACCGCCGCCCGTCAGGGGTTACGGATCAATCCAGCCACGGCGCTCAGAGACGAATAGCGTAGCGAATCTCGATCGTCCAACCGGCACGGGTGCCACCTGTCGCTCGACCAGAACTGTTCCGGTCGCATCCCATCTCACTTGACCCGTTTGCATCCGTCCTGACGACCTGATCGGAGCGGGTAACTGGCTTCGCGTATTGGACGTCTGAAGAGCGGAACGGGATAAGATCCCAGCCGACCAGTGTGCCCGAGTCCGGGGCAGGAGGAGTTCCCGATGAAGAACCGACTCTTCATGACTGCAGTCTATGCCGTGGCCGTGGCAGTGTGCACTGTCACGACGATGTATGCGCAGGACGGCCCGGCTGGCCCACCGATTCCGACGTTGCCGTTTCACCTGGTGGAAAACTTCTTCCACTACCCCGCGTACTCCGTCATCGGCCGCCTCAGCGGCGTGGCGGTCGGCCCGAACGGGAACATCCTGGCGCTGAACCGAGGCCACCACCCGGTGCTCGAGTTCAAGGCCGACGGCAGCTTCGTGCGCACGTGGGGCGAAGGGTCGCGCATGTTCGAAGGGGCTCACAGCCTGCGTTTCGATCGCCAGGGAGATCTCTGGTACATCGACGCGGCCGACAACATCATCTTCCACTTCGACAAAGAAGGGCGCACCGTGGGTACGCTCGGCACCAACCCGGAGCCGTGGACGTACCTGACGCACGTCATCGAACGCGCCGTGCCGGGCAGGGCGAATCTCTACCAGGAGACGGATATCGGCTGGAGCAAGGACGGCAGCATGTTCGTGGCCGACGGCTACGGCAACTCGCGGGTGGCGAAGTACGACAAGGACGGTAACTTCGTGAAAGCGTGGGGCGAGCGCGGCGCGCAGCCAGGCAACTTCAACACGCCGCACAGTCTCGTGGTCGACAACAACGACATCGTCTACGTCGCCGACCGCGGCAACAGCCGCATTCAAACCTTCGACACGGAGGGAAACCGCAAGGCAGTGTGGAACATGCCGACGGCGCCTTGGTCGCTGTGCCTCACGAACGGCTCGAACCAGGTGCTATTCGTCGGCAGCGTGGGCCGCGTTTATAAAGTGGACCTGACAGGCAAGATCCTCGGCGTGTTCGGCCGCCAGGGCCGCATGCCCGGCACCCTCGATTCGATCCACCAGCTCGCGTGCCCGGACGAGAAGACACTGTACCTCGCGAACCTCTACGCGAGCCGGCTGGATAAGTGGGTCACGGAGTAGCGCGCGAAGGCGCGGCCATCGCGGCTTCCTCAGAACGTCATTCTCACCCCGAGCTGCGCGACGCGCGCCGCGACGTAGTTCGTCGGCTGGGCAAATAGCGACGAACGAAAATCCGTCGCCAGGAAGCCGGTCGCGGCCGCGTTGTTGAACAGATTGAAGACGTCGCCGCTGAGGTCCACCTTCTTGCCGCCGGGCAGCGGGACGCTCTTCTGCACCCGCAGGTTCACCAGATGGGCGTCGTCCGCCTTCAGCATCGTGACGTCGTTCTTGCGCGCGATCGGATACGCGACGTTGAAGAACGGATCGGCGACGGAGCGTCCGTTCGACAGGATCACACGCGGCGCCGTCTGGTTCAGCGGGAAGTCGCCGGTCATGACGTTCGAACGCCCGCCCTGACTGAAGCTGTAGAACAGCGAGAGTGTTACGTCGTATGGAACCCTGACAAACCCCGAGAAGCGCGCGTGATGGCGCGGCGACATGCGCTGCGAGAACACGTCGTCTGGTGTGATGCCATAGAACTGGAGGGTGTCGCGCGTCGGATTCCAGCGCGTGCGGATTGTCGACGAGACGATGTACGAATAATTCGCGTTCACGCCCCATCGATCGGCGAACGCTTTGGTGTACAGCAGCTGCAGTGAACGGTTCTGCTGCCACGTGTAGTTCGGGTTGTACGTATTGATCACCGAGTCGTAGTCGGGGAACGGACGATCGACCAGCGCGCCGGTTGTCGCATTGCGGATGACGTTGAGATCGTCGCCGTTTTGATAATCCCAGTTGCGCCGCCACAGGAACGTCGTGCTGATCGAGCTGGTATGCGGCAGCCTGTGCTCCCAGCTTCCCGAGAACTCGTTCACATACGTTCGGCCGTTCCGGATGCTGCCGTCCTTCATGTCGCCGAACGCCGTGCCGAGCGGAAAACCGCCCGGCAGGAACTGATTGAGCGTCGGACTGGTCCGCGGTGACGCGCGGAAGATATCGGTGGCCAGCACGTTCGGCGGATGCGACGTGCCGTCGCCGCCACCGAGATCCAGCCACTCGTAGCTGCGCTGGGCGGTGCCCCGGAAGACGCCCCAGCTTCCCGCGTCGTACGAGATGCCGAAGTTCGGCATCGCGACGTTCTGATGAAACTCGCGATCGCTGGTGTTCGTCGGCAGCGCTGGCGGCAGCAGCGCGCCGAGCACCTTCTGGCGATCGGCGGTGAAGACGCTGGTTGTCTCGAGGCGAATGCCAGCCTTGACCGCGACGCGCGACGAGGGCTTCCAGCGGTCCTGGAAGTAGCCGCCGTAGTGATGCTCGTACGCGTCATTGCTGACTGCCGTGCCGCCGTCGAAGCCACGCAGGACGTCGCGCTCGAACAACGCGTCTGCGCTCCCCGTCGTGCCGGGCGGCCGGAAATAGAATTCGGCGGGGGCCAGGTTGCTGCTCGTCTTGTTTTCGATGCTCGGGTACAGATCGGCACCACCACGGAACTCGTGTGTTCCGAGCTTGTCGTGGACGAAGAACGTCATGGACGGCGACAGATAGATCATCGACCGGTGCGACGTATCGATGGCGCCGAACCCTCCCTCCATCGCCGAGGTGGTCAGGCTGCCGAGAATATCGCCGGCGGGGTTGGTCTGGATGATCTTCGTCGGAATCAGTCCTTGACCGTCGAGTGGTTGAAGGTCGTTCGGCTTGTTGATCATGAAGCTGCCAACGAATTGAAACAGTTTCGTCGAGCTCATCACCCAGTTGTAGTTGAAGCTGGCCAGTGGACCGCCTTTGACGAGCGTGCCGAACGCCGACGGGCTGACGATTTGCGGCGTCGCGCTGCTCAGCGTTCCAGTCGTCGTGCCGCTGGTGAGGAGACCCAGATTGCGGTTCGGCGCCACGGTGCCGCGGAAGATTGCGTTGGCCTGCACGGTCCGATCGTACTGGAAGCTCACCTGTAGCCGGTGGTTGGCGTACAGCTGCGTGGTGATTTTCGCAAACCAGAGGTTGCCGCGGCGCTGAACCGGAACAGGGGCGTTGTTGAACGTCTGATCCGTCTCCACTCGCCGGTACGCCGCGAAGAACCACATCTTGTCGCGCGCGATCGGACCGCCCAGCGTCAGGTCGGGCTGATAATCCTCGCGGCGGTTCGCCGGGATGCCTTCCACATTGGATCCGTTGAAGCTCTGCGGGATCACGAAGAGCGCCGCCGACCCATGAAACGTATTGCCGCCGCTCTTGGTCACGATGTTCATGTACTGGCCGACCATGCTGGAACCGTCCGACGCCTCGGCGCCGAGAGCCTTGACCTCGACGTCCTGAATCGCGTCGTAGTTCAAGTTGACGGCAAAGATATCTCCTCCGTACGGATCGGTAACGTCCGCGCCGTCGAGGCTCGTGCGGCGCTCGGATCCGGTCAACTCCTGCGTCGCCGGGTTGACCGACACACCGGGAACTACGAGCCATGCGTCCTGAAAGCGCCGATTCGTCGTGACCGGGACCGTCGTCAGCGCCTGGTTGTTGATGTTCACCGACAGACCTGCGCGCTCGGGATCGACGATAGGCGATTCTGCCGTCACCGTGACGGTTTCCGACACGGTGCCGATCGCAAGCGTGAAGTCGACCTCGGTGACGGCGTTGAGACGAACCGGCGCTTTGCGGATGACCGTCTGGAAACCGGACAGCTCGGCGCGGATGTCGTACGTCGCCGGCGGCAGGTTGGCGACGCGGTACACGCCTTGCGCATCGGTCAACCCGGTGAACTGACCCATCGCTTCGGAACTGGTGAGAGTCACCGTCACGCCCGGCAGCACGGCGCCGGTCGAGTCGACGATCTTTCCAATTACGGTGCCGGTCGTGGTGCGTTGCGCGAGAGCGGTCGCAGGCACGCACGCGAGCGCAGCGAGAACGACCGACGCAATGAAAAGCTGGCGCCGTCGAACAAGCATGTCATCCTCCACGAGTAAAGCAATCAAAACCGAATCGTGTGGAACACGCGTACGACGCCCGGAGCGATCTCCGCGCGCGTACGCGCGCCGTGGATCATCAGGACGCCGCCGAGCGCGGCGGCAGCGACGCCACCCCAGAGCATCGGCAGGTTCTTCCCTTTCAGCGAATCGCAGCTGTTGGTCGCGTAAATTGGATCGCTCTTTTGCGCGACGCACGTCTGGTACGAGGATGCCGGCGCGTTCCCGGTGCTGGAGTCCTCGACGCGAAAGGCCGTCACGCCGAGCACCGAAGTCGTGACGCCGGCAATGCCGAGCGCAAGGCCCGACCAGAATGTCGCGCCCCGGCCAGGACCGGATGAATTCTGCTGCTCCTCGGCGAATGCCGAGCTGGCCGCGAGGATCGCGATCAGGCATACGGCAACGATTCTGATCTGCCGCTCTCGTCGCATGAACGCCTCCGGCGCGTATCTTAAGCCACGGCCGGGAGGCCTGGAGCGATGATTTCGCGTGGAAGGATGACCAGGTCGAGGTGCACGGTCGGGACGACCCCTGCTGAGGCGGCGTTCGCGTTGTGCCGTACTGGAAGCGGGCGCCTCAGTGCAGGGTCGTCAGCTGACGGTCGATATGCGCGAGTTTGTCGGGATTACGGACGACCCGGATGCCCGAAATCGCATGGTCGTCGATCGAGAACACGAAGATCGATTCGAGCCGCTGGCCGACCCGAACGACCAGCGCCGGCTCGGAATTCACGTCTTCGATCCTCAGCGACACATCGCGCATCACACCTGCAGCCTGCGCCGTGCGATGCAGGCCCATCAGGAAATTGAGCACCTGGTCGCGGCCGATGAGCGGCCGCCGCGCGGCGAACGCCTTGCCGCCGCCGTCACTCCACATGCCGACGTCCTCGGCCAGCATCGTGGTCAGCTCTGCGCCGTCGCCGGTCGAAAACGCGCGGGCGAAACGTTCGGCGACCGCGCGCCGCGATTGAGCCGTGCCGGTCAGTCGCTTCAAGCACCTGACTTTCCATCGATCGAATCGCCGCCGCTGCCTGATCCTCTAACGCTTCGGCGGCCGGACCTCGAGGTGAAAGGATGGCAAACGATCCGACGACGAATCGCCGGGCACCGGCATTGATAGCCGCCTCCAGGAGATTCCGCGTGCCGTCAATGCGCAAGCGGTTCGTCGCTTCGAGATCACTCGGCCGGCGCGGTCCATCCTTGGGCAGCGCCGTCAGTTGATGAATCACGTGCGTCGGTCGGACCGTCTGGACAGCAGCGATCAGCGCCTCACGATTCAACGCGTCAGCAACAGCCGCGGTCGCACCCAGCGCGCGCAGTGCGCCCTGCTTGCCCGTCGACCGGGTCAACGCGGTAACTCGATGTCCGGCGGCGACGAGCGCGCGTACGAGAGGAATTCCAATAGCTCCGGATCCACCGGCAACGAAGACATTCATCACAAGTTCCTTTCTCGGACAAAACGGATCGCCAGGCCGGCGCCGAGCGCTTCGGTCACCGCGAGCAGAACTGCGGTCGTCGCAAAAAGCCCTCGCCACTGCGGGTCGACGTGGTTCACATGGTCCGGACTGGCCAACACGAAGTGATTCACCAATCCGAACACGAGCGAACCCGACATGGTGAGCGCGATCACCCAGCTCCCGAGCCGTGCGGCCGGCCACGTCAGAGCGAGACCGATTAATGGACCAGCCAGGATCACCAGGAAAACGAACAGGTTCGCCGCGCGTGACAGCGGCACCTGCGCCTGAGCATGCGCCACGCCGTGGACGATCGAGACGAGTAAGTGCGCGAAAACCACGGCGATCAGCCAGGTCCACGCGGAGCTGTCATTCTTGCTCATGCCCAGTTGACGAGCGGCGCGCCCAAAACGTGACACTTCGCCAGAGAGGCCGACTCGGGCGCGCCGCCATGCCGGGCTTCGTTTTCTGGCACGAAACCGATCTTTGGCATGTAACCGATCTGGCACGTCGCCGATTGACTGGCTCCTCTACGGAGCCATAATCACCGCCGCGTGAATCTAGCGAGGCGGAGCCCTCAGACGCGCAAGCATGTCAGGCCGCTCCGCCTCGCTAGCCGCTTTTGCCCCGCCTCCGGCGGGGCAGTCGCCTTGATGGAGAAAAACTTGACTCGTTTGCAAAGATTCTTGGCCATCAAGGCTCCTAGGGCGGTTATCGGAGGCTACACGCTATGAGAACGTCGACAATCGTTCGCTCGCCAGCGTCATCACAGGCTTCGCGCAACTCAATCGATCTGAGCCGGCGCAAGCTGCTCGCAGGAGCGGGCGCCGGCGCCGCAGCCCTCCTTCTCGAGCAAAGCGGCCTCCAGGCGCAGGTGACGTCGAGCCGGACAGTCGTCTTCTCCCATACGACGGTAGTAACCGTCGACGGCGTTCGTGACGACACGGCGCTCGCCGTCGAAGCCGACAAGATCGTGGCGATCGGCGCCACGGACTCGGTCCTCAAAGCGTACCCGAATGCGGAGATCCACGACGGACGAGGAAAGGCCATCCTGCCGGGTCTCATCAACTGTCACGCTCACCTCGCGCAGACCCTCGGTCGTGGTTTCAACGAGGACTTCGGATTTCCCAACTCCGCGCGCCTCGCTATCCAGCCCGCCAGCCTCCTTCAGGGGGAGGAGGGCACGGTGATGGTCACCGTCGGTGCGTTGGAAGCGATACGGACGGGGACTACCACGCTTGTGGAGAATTCCGGAGGCATCAGCCGCTCCGCAGCTGCATTGGCGCAGACAGGCCTGCGCTGCGTGTTCGCAGAGTCCGTTCGCGACAGCGAAAATGTCGCGGGCCCGATGTCGCCCGAGGGGCTCGCCAAAAGCGTTGCCCCCAGGTTCTCACCCAGGCTGCGAGACGAGGGACTGCAGCGCATCAACGACCTGTTCACCACGTGGCACGGCGCGAAGCAGGGTCTCATCAGCGTGTTCCCAGCCGCCGCGCTCGCCGAGACCACATCGCCCGAACTGCTGCAGGCGATCCGCGCCTTCGCTGAGAAACACGATCTGGGATATACGATCCACTTGTCGCAAAGCCGCGCCGAAGTCGAGTTCATGGTTCGACACCATGGCGTCACTCCACCGGCATTTCTTGCAAAGCACGGCTTTCTCGGTCCCAGGCTGTTCGCCGCGCACTGCCGGTACGTGGACGATGCCGATGTCGCGTTGCTTGGTAGGTCGGGCACCATTATTTCGCACCAGGCCGCGATGGCCGCGAACCGGGGCGTCATTCCACCGATCGCCGCGCTGCGAGCGGCGGGCTGCCCGATCGCGAACGGCACCGACAACAACACCAACGATCTTTTCGAGGTCATGCGGGTCGCCCTGCTGACGGAACGAATCTCGCGCAACGATCCGAACCCCGGTCTGAGGCCTCAGCCTGAAGACATGCTCGAAGATGCCACCCAAGGGGGCGCGCGGGCCGTTGGTCAGGACAAGATCGTCGGCTCACTCGAGGTCGGGAAGAAGGCCGACCTCCTCGTCCTCGACACCCAACGTGCCCACCTCGTCCCGGCGGGACGCATTGTGTCTGCGTGGATCCACAACGGTCAACCGTCCGATATCGAGTCGGTCATGGTCGACGGTCAGTTCATCATGCGCAATCGTAAGGTCCTGACGCTGGACGAGGACAGCATCATCGCCGAAGCCGACCGGGTCGGGCGTCGGATCTGGAGACAGGTGGAGGCGGCTGGCCCTGTGAGGGTGCCGGGGCGATCGCGCCACCATTGAGACCACCGAACGCCGAAGCGTATCGCTGCGCTCTGTGCCCATTGCACCTGCAACCGACACTACATTTGGCGCGTTTGCGGCATTTGCGATCGGTGCCGAACGGGTCACCCGCAGCGATGCGGTGCGACCACTTACGCGCTCCTGAATGCACGTGGTGTCTGACCCGTCCAACGCCGGAATGATCGGTTGAACGCTGCAGGCTCGGAGTACTCGAGGAAGAATGCCACGTCGGCGATGCTCAAGCTGCGATCCTGCAGCAAGGCACATGCAAATTCCCGGCGCACGTCGTCGAGGATGTTGCGGAATGATGTGCCTTCCTCAGCGAGGCGGCGGCTCAGCGTCCGCCGGCTGACAGCCAACGCTCTGGCCGCCGTCTCCGGGGTCAGAGTCATCTCGCCGAGATGCTCCACCATCATGCGCCGAACGCGTCCGCTGAGCGGTCCCGGGCCGTGGAGGTCACGCTCAGCTAATAGCTTGTCAAGCCGACGTCGGACAATCGTTGCCAGGGCTTCATCGGCCGCCTGCATGGGGCGCGCCGCATCCACAGCGCTCAGAATCATCGAATTCGAACCCGCGCCAAAACGGACGGACCTGCGAAAGAACCGTCGGTGTTCCGATTCGTCCTCTGGCGCGGGATGCGCGAAGCACACCTGCAGCGGCGTAATGTCCGCTCCGGTGCCCTCACGAGCGAATTTCAGTGCCGCGGCCAGGGCAAACTCCGCACGCCCGGGATGCAACGCCGTGCTCCCCATATCGCGGACCAGAAGCAGGAGACCCTCCCCCTGGGCCTCCATCCGCGCGGCGACGCGATCGCTGAGCACACGGCCATAGCGAGCCAAACGCTCGAGGCCCGCCGCCAGCGATGCGCTCGCTCTGAAGGCGTACTCGACGAGATCCAGCGCTCCGCGGGGCAGCGACTCGGCCAGATGCACGCCAATTGCTGCGTCGCCTGTCATCGTCGTCGCGAGGCGCCACGCCGTCTCAACCGACGCCTCGGCCACGCGGAGATCGGGATCCGTCAGATCGGCCAACCCAGGCAAGCGTCGGATTGGCGTGCCGTCAAACCCCTGATTGTCGACCCATGCGGCGAGATGCGGCAACACCCATCCCTGAACGGACGGCCCGGTCGCTATCGTACGAACCTTGTTTACGGCCTTCTCCGGCGCCACAGCACGGTAGTTATCGAAAGCTGGCCGGAAATGTCAACAATGTGGCTCGCCCGGTCATGTAATGGCCGAAGGATTTCGGTTCAAATGATGGACACCGCCGACCAAGACCGGCCGAAGCAGCAGGAGCAGGCACAAGCGGCAGGCTATCGTCCCCGGCAACTACTGTTCCTAACGCGATCGATGTGACCCGAAAGGAGCGAACAGACAATTGAAGACCGTCTCCTCAGTCACACAACACAGACATGAACACGGCAGAGCTGCACATTGGGAGAATCGGTCTCTGTCCCAGCGTTGAAAGGCGATCAAATCTTCAGGTTTCAGAAGGAGCGTCCATGAATAGAACCGTCGGCGTCGCCATCCTCTTCGCCACCACGTTGCTTCCGAGTGTTGCGGCGGCAAACAACAAGCAACCGGAGACCCAAGCCTCCTTCGGCGGCAACGCGGGTACCACGAAGATGCGACAAGAGCAGCAGTTCGCGGAGGCGACATTCATACAGGACTTGCCCTGCGCGCATCTGGAGGGCTTTGCCGTGGTCGCAGACACGACCATGCGGCCAGGCGCGATCCGGGTTTTGGAGGTTCAACAAGTACGGGTGCAAAAGTTCGACACCTGCGATCAATCCGATCCAATGGGCGTCAAGCAGGTCATCGACGCCCGAGGCGACGGTGTCATCTCGGCTCTCGTCATCGACTTTGAGAACGAGACTGCGTCGGCAACCGCCGAACTCGATGTGTTCGAATTCATCGGTCAGACATTTCTGAAACTCAACTTGAATCTGGTCTGGTCGGTCGAGCATCCTCTCGATGGGATCTTCTCGTTCGACCACGTCGATCGCGCCGATCGCCTGGTATCCGAAACCGATGTCAAGTCACACGGCAATTCGAAAAGTGCCATCGTTTCCGGCAGCATCAACGACGGCATCAATGAGTACGCCAACTCCTCGGGACTGGGAGTCATCGGAACTCAGTTGATTAAAACGGTCGTTCGGCCGCACTGAACAACTTTCCTCCCCCGCCAACCTCCGTCCCCACGGGTGGGGACGGAGGTCGGAGCCTAGGGCTGACCGCTTTCGTCTTCTTCCCCGAGCAACGTATGAGCCGCGTGGAAGCCCTGCGCTCATACACCATCAATGCGGCCTATGCAGGTTTCGATGAAACGATCAAAGGACCGCTAGCGTTTTTGCGCATTGGCGCGGCGACCAGCATTTCGCCGCCACTTCCCGCCTCTTGCCGCCGCGTCGCCACGCCAAAAAAGCTCTGCGTTCTCAGCCCCGCTCCTCTCAGCGACAGACGATAGACGAGATTTTGCCCACAAATGGCTGTGCTGGCACGTTGCTTCCCCACGCCGCCGGCCGGAACAAGACGTAGACGTCCTACGTCTAAGAGGCCGTAGACTGTCTACGACTATGGCCAAAACCTCCGACGACCGCCGCCTGGAGCTCCTCCAGGGCACGCTCGACATGCTCATCCTCCGGACCCTGCAATGGGGATCGCAGCACGGCCACGGCATCGGCCAGGCCATCCGCGCCCAGTCGGACGACCTGCTGAAGGTCGAAACCGGCTCGCTCTATCCGGCGCTCCACCGTCTCGTGAAGCGCGGCTGGCTGAAAGCCGAATGGGGCGTGAGCGAGGCCAACCAGCGCGCGAAGTACTACCGGCTGACCGCCGCCGGAAAAGCGCAGTTGTTGCGCGAGCAGGATCGCTGGTCGCAGCTCGTGCACGCGATTGGACGCATCATGAATCCGGCGCCCGCAGGCAAGGAGTAGCGCATGGGACCTGACAACGACGAACTCGACGAAGAGATTCGCGGCCATCTGGCCATCAGCATCAAGGAGCGGATCGATCGCGGCGAGGATCCAACGTCTGCGCGGCTGGCAGCGCTGAAGGAGTTCGGCAACGTCACGCTCACGCGCGATTCGATAAAGAGGGTCTGGGGCAATCGCTGGCTCGACATGATCGGAGCCCTCGCGCAGGACATCAGGTTCGCCTTGCGGTCCCTCAGGCGCGCCAAGGGTCTCGCCACCACCGTGGTGGTGACGCTGGCTCTCGGCATTGGCGCCAACGCCGCCATCTTCAGCGTCGTCCGCGGCGTCCTGCTTCGACCTCTCGTCAATCGTGACGAAGATCGGCTGATCTACATCCGCCAGAGCGCGCCTGCCATCGGCGCAGGGAACATGACGTTCTCGGTGCCGGAAGTCGGCGACCTCAGGTCGCGGACTACCAGCGTCGCCGCCTTCGGTGAGTTCTCGACGGTCGACTTCGCGTTGATTGGTCTCGGCGGCGAGCCGCGCATGGTGAAAGCAGGAGTTGTCAACGGGACGTTCTTCGACGTGATGGGCCTTCGTCCCGTGCTCGGCCGCCTCCTGAACGCGCATGACGATGGTCCCAAGGCAGCGGGCGTCGCGGTCCTCACCTACAGGTTCTGGACGAACTCGCTCAACAGCGATCCCACGGTGATCGGCAAGACGATCCGCCTCGGTCCTCGAAGCGCCACGGTCGTCGGCGTCCTCGAGCCATCGATACCCTACCCGGCCGACACCGAAATCATCGCCAACGTCGTGACCAGCCCGCATCACCTCGGCGCCACGATGGTCACGGACCGCACCCACCGGATGACGGAGCTTTTCGGCCGCCTCGCGCCCGGAGCTTCGCTCGACGCCGCACGCGCCGAGCTGACCACAGTGCACGCTGCCATCGTGCGCGAGCATCCCGAGGCGTATTCGCCGAAGGCCGGTGTTCAGCTGCGCGTCACGAAGCTCCGCGATCAGATCGCGGCGCCGGCGCGGACGATTCTGCTCGTGCTGCTCGCGGCAGCCGGGGTCGTGTTCATCATCGCCTGCTCCAACGTCGCCAACCTGATCCTCGCGCGCTCGGTGCGACGCGAGGGCGAGCTGGCGGTGCGGGCCGCGCTGGGCGCCGGCAGCGGAGCGCTGCGGCGCACGCTGCTGGCCGAGAGCCTGGTGCTCTGCGGCGCCGGCGCCGTGGTCGGCGTGGCGCTGGCGCGGCCGCTCGTTGCTCTCGTCGCCCGCTATGCCGCCCGCTTCTCTGTCCGTGCGCTCGACGTCACCGTCGATCCCAGCGTGATTTGGGTCGGCGCTGGCCTGGCGATGGCCGCAGCCGTACTGCTCGCGTACGTCCCGCGTCTGCCGTCGCCGCACGCTCCTGCAGGCCTTGGTCTGGCGACCGGCAGCGTCCGAATCACGCCGGGCACGAACCGCCGCCTGCGGCTGTTTGCGACGACGCAAATCGCATTCTCGTTCGTGTTGCTCGTGGGTGCGGGCATGCTCGTCGCCACGCTCGTCGCCATGCAAACCGCCAACACCGGCATCGACATGCGGCACGTCCTGGCGTTCGACGTTCCGACGTCCGCGACGGGCGCGGGCACCGGCGATCCGAAGGTCATCAACTTCTATCAGGAAGCGACGCGGCGGATCGGTCAGCTGCCCGGTGTCGAGGGCGTCGCCCTTGGCATGTTCGTGCCCTGGCGCGACGCCGGCAGCTTCGGTCCCGGTATCCCCTTCGCCGTGGACGGCTACACGCCCGCGGACGGCGAGGAAAATCCGCGCGCGCGGTTCCGAGTCATCTCGCCCGGCTTCTTCGGCGTGCTCGGCGTCCCGATCCTCGCCGGCCGCGACTTCACCGACGACGACCGGCGGGGCAGCGAGCTGGTCTCGATCGTCAGCCAGAGCCTCGCCCTACGGCTGTTCCCGAACGGCGACGCGGTGAACCGGCATATGTGGTGGGTCGATCCGTACTTCGGCAGAAAGCCCGTGCCGCGCCGCATCGTGGGCGTCGTAGCGGACGTCGATGACGAGCACGTCGTGCGGGGACCGGCGATGGCGGTCTATCAGCCGGTTCCGCAGATCGGCATTGCCGGCCGGCTGTTCGTACGCGCGGCAGGGGATCCGTACGCGCTCGTGCCGCATGTGACGCACGTCATCCGCGAGATGTCGGCGGACCAGCCGGTGGAGCGCGCCGCGACGCTCGAGGACGTGCGCGCGCAAGTGCTGTCGCCGGACCGGCTGAACGCCTTCGTGTTCTCCGGGTTTGCCGGAATCGCGCTGCTGATCGCCGTCGTGGGCGTGGCGGGCGTGCTGGCATTCTCGGTGAGCGCGCGCACGCGCGAGTTCGGCATCCGGCTGGCCGTTGGGTCCGCGCCGCAGCAACTGCTGGTCCGCGTGCTCTCGGAGGGCGTGGTGATTGCTGCGATTGGAATCGCGGCCGGGGCGGCTGGCGGCTACGCGCTCACCAGAGTGGCGACAAGATTTGTCGCGACTGTGCAGCTGCCGGGCGCCGTTCCCGTGGTTGGCGCGGCGGCCGTGCTCGTCGGTGCGGCGATCCTCGCATCGTTGATGCCGGCGGCGCGCGCATCGCGCGTCGACGTGCTCCAGGCGCTCCGGTCGGAATAGATGACATGAACAAGGCCAGGACTGCCGGTGTTTTTTATCTGCTCACGCATAGCGCCAGGCGCAAGGCACGTCCAGCGTGCGTCTGTTTCATGCGCCCCGAGGAGTAGGATGTTGAGATGGAACCGGTACAGCTCCTATGAGCGTCAGCCAGAACGAAAAGGCAGCTCGCTTCCGCGCGATTCACGATGCTCCTGCCACCTTCGTCATTCCAAATCCATGGGATGTCGGCTCGGCCCGAATGCTCGCCGGGCTCGGCTTCCAGGCATTGGCCACATCGAGCGCAGCCGCCGCTTGTGCCGTTGGTCGAAGAGATGGCGGGCTGAGTCGAGATCAGGCCCTGGAGCACGCGCGCTTGATTGTCGATGCGACGGACTTGCCTGTCTCCGCGGATCTGGAACGAGGCTTTGGCGACGCGCCGGAAATCGTGGCCGAGACGATCCGCCTTGCGGCTCGGGTGGGCCTCGTCGGATGCACGATCGAAGACGCAACCGGCAACCCAGATGCGCCCCTCTACGATGATCGCCTGGCTGTCGAACGGATTGCTGCAGCCGCCGAGGCTGCACGCACACTTCCGTTTCCCTTTATCCTGACGGCGCGCGCGCACAATCTTCTCTACGGCGCCCCAAGCCTGAACGACACAATCCGCCGTCTTCAAGCCTTCGAGAAAGCCGGAGCCGATGTGCTCTTCGCCCCGGGCCTGCCCGATCTTGCCGCGGTGCGCGCGGTCTGTGCGGCTGTCTCGAAGCCAGTCAACTTCATGGTGGGAATCAAAGGAAAGTCATTTTCCGTGAGCGAACTCGCCGCTGCGGGCGTCAGGCGCATCAGCCTGGCCACTTCGCTCTATCGCGCGGCGATGACCGGACTGCTCAACGCTGCATCCGAGGTGAAGGATGCAGGTCAGTTTGGTTTCGTCGATCGGTCCGTGACAACGGCGGAGCTCAACACACTGATGCGGATCTGAAGCTTGACCCGACTCGGACGGGAGTAAACGAGCGATGCGTTACATGGCCGGTCGCGCCATCGTCGTCGGCGGCGCAATGTTGTTAGGTGCGGCGTGCGGACGGACATCACAGCCGAGTGGTGGATCCCCGTCAGCGACGGAAGCGTTCACGCCGGGACTTGGCGAGCTGATGAGCCTGCAGCAGATGCGCCACGTCAAGCTGTGGTTCGCGGGCGAGGCCGCGAACTGGGAGTTGGCGGATTACGAGCTCGACGAACTCAGCGAGGGATTCGACGACATCGTCAAATTCCATCCAACGCATAAAGAGTCGCCAGTGGCCCCGAAAGACGCCATTCCCCGGATGATGACACAGCCACTCGCGGACCTACGCGCGGCGATCGGTCGCAAGGACGCCGTGGCGTTTGCGCAGGCGTACGATGCGCTTACAGCAGCGTGTAACAACTGCCATCAGGCCACGAACTTTGGTTTCAATCGCGTCCAACGGCCGGAATCGAATCCGTATCCCAACCAGCTGTTCGCAGTGCCGCACCCATAGCCGGCGCGGATGCCCAGCGATGGATCCGCAGCGACAGCCACGGCGGTCGCGCTGGTCGTCGATTCGGCGCGTCTGCCCTTGTACATCGTGACAGAAGGTGCCGAACTCGCCTGGGTTTGGCGGCTGATCGCGATCGCAGCCCTCGGCGTCGTCACCGGCACGGTCGCAGGGTCGCGCATTCTGCGGCGCGTCGCCGACCGCTCGTTCCGAAGTGTCGTGGCTGTTCTTCTCGTTATTCTTGGCACGTGGATGCTCCTCCATGGCGGATGCAATTGGTCCTCGGTCGCCCGGGACGCCGCGTGGCTTCGACGCCTGAGCGCGTTCGGGTGGACGGGCCGGATGGCGCTGACCAACTACATCGTGCAAGTCGCCATCCTGGATGTTCTGTTTTCGAATTACGCGCTCGGCCTGCGAATTACACCGCTCGCGTCATTCGGCGCGGCGACCGCGCTCTTTGCGATCGACGCCGCGATCAGCTGGTGGTGGCTGGAGCGCTTTCACTTCGGGCCGTTCGAATGGCTGTGGCGGTCGATCACGCATGGACAGTTTCAGCGCTTCGGGCGTGAGCCGGCTCCTCTCCTGGGCTCTTCGATCGGTCAACAGTGACCCATCGTGCCAGGGGATCCACGTGTCGAAAGAATTGATGCCGCGCGGAGCACTATAATCGTCCGGCGATGCCGATCGAGCTAGGCACTTCGCTTGGTCCGTACAAGATCGTGGCCATGCTCGGCGCAGGTGGCATGGGCGAGGTGTACCGCGCCGTTGATTCCCGTCTCGGTCGTGAAGTTGCGATCAAACTCCTTCCCAACGCTGTCGCAAACCATCCGGACCGGCTCCGCCAATTTCACACCGAGGCCCGCGCAGTTGCGGCACTCAACCATCCCCACGTCTGCACGCTTCACGAAATCGGGCGGGAAGACGGCGTCGAATATCTCGTGATGGAGCTCGTCGAAGGCCGGCCATTGTCCGAATTGCTTGCCGCTGGCGGTCTTTCAATCGACCAAGTCATCCACTATGGAACGCAAATCGCCGACGCCCTGACGCACGCGCACGACCATCAGATTATCCACCGCGATCTCAAGAGCGCCAACGTGATGGTGACATCGGCCGGTCGTGTCAAAGTCGTGGATTTCGGTCTGGCGCGTCAGGTGGCGCAAGAAGATCTCACCGCCCTCACTCGGTCAGTCATCGCGCCGCAGGATCGAGAATCTGTAGCTGGCACACTGCCCTACCTGCCGCCGGAGGCGTTACGGGGTGGCGCGGTCGATGCTCGCAGTGACATCTGGTCGCTGGGTGTGATGCTCTACGAGATGGCGGTCGGTCGCCTGCCGTTCTCGGGACACACATCCATGGAGGTGGCATCGGCCATCCTGCGAGACCCGCCGAGCGCGCTTCCGCCGGAAGTGCCCGCCGGCCTGACGGGAATCATCCAGCGATGTCTCGTCAAAGATCCTGCGCGACGATATCAGCGAGCAAGCGATGTTCGCGCAGCGCTCGAAGCGGTTGCGTCGAGCGTGGCCGCGACGTCTGCCGTCGTTGAACGACCAGCCGTCTCGTTCCGTGTCCCGCCAGCAGGTTGGGTCGCCGTAACGGCCATTGTCGTGGCTGTCGTGGTTGCTGGCGTACTGGTGGCCACTCGACTGCGGACACCCGCTGTCGACCGCGACTCGAAAGCCGCCTCCATCGCGGTGCTGCCCTTTCACCGTCTCGGGGGGCGGGAAGATGAAAAATTCTTGGAGGTCGGCATTCCCGACGCGATCATCAGCAGGCTCGCCGCGGCACGTCAGGTGCGCGTTCGCCCGACCGACGCGATTCTCCGATTCGAGGGGCAGACCGTCGATCCGCGCGAGGCGGGCCGGACGCTGGCTGCCGAGTACGTCTTGACCGGCACGCTGCAGCCAGCGGGAGAACGCCTGCGCGTGTCCGTGCAACTGGTCCGCGCCGCCGACGAAGAACCGCTCTGGGGAGACCACTACGACATCGATCGACAAGACCTTCTGACGCTGCAGGATCGCATCGCCACGAATGTGGCAACCGCTCTGCCGATACGAATGTCGACGGCCGAGCGCGATCGGTTCAACCCCCGGCAGGCGCGAAACGCCGAAGCTTTCGAGCTTTATCTGCGAGGACGGGCCGCTCTCGTGCGATACACGCCCGAGAGTACGCGCGTCGCGATCGACAGCTTCGAGAAGGCGCTTCGGATTGATCCGCGCGACGCGCTCGCGCATGCGGGTCTGGCTTCCGCATCGGCTCAAATGCGAATCCGATTTGCCCCTGAGAGCGAGTTGCAGCGGTGGCTCGATCTCTCCAATCAGGAGGCCGCCGCCGCGCTCGCGCTGGATCAGAATCTGGCGGAAGCGCACGAGGCCAGAGCCTCGGTCGCTCGTAATCTCGAGTTCGACTGGCAACTCACCATCAACGAGAGCGACCGCGCCCTCGCGCTCAATCCCAGCCTCGAGATGCCGCATTTCTATCGTGCGGCAGCGTTCTACCATTTCGGGTTGTTCGACCGCGCGCGCAACGAGATCGATCTCGGCATGGAAAACAATCCGGTGAGCCGCGTCGAGCCTCTGCGACTGCTGGGCACAACGGCCCTTCTCGGCAGCCAGTTTGCCGAAGCAGAGTCGGCGCTGCGAAGCGCGCAGGAGCTGACCAGCAGCCAGGTCATCAGTACCTACCTGGCGCAGGCAGTCTACAATCGCGGCAAAAAGAACGAGGCCGAGGAGATCCTTGCGGGCGTGACCGCCAGCGGGCAGGCACGAAGGCGCGCGCAGGCGATCCTTGCAAGCTATCTTGCGGCGAGAAACGAACCCGGCAAGGCGCGGACGCTGATCGCCGATGTGCTCGCTGGCTCATACATGGATCACCACGTCGCGTACAGTCTCGGCATCGCATTGGCGCACCTCGGTGACCTGGCCGAAGCGCGCCGCTGGCTGAATCGCGCCGCGAGCGAAGGGTTCCCGTGTTACCCGTGGTACGTCAACGATCCGCTGATCCAGCCGCTCAAATCGGACCCCGCCTTTCAAAAATTGGTGCGTCAGCTGCGCGAGCAGTTCGACACGCATCGTGCGCGCTACGGTGGCTGACCAATCCCAGAACGATCGCTCCGCACTCGGGAGCCAGTACTGGAAAGAATCACGTGCGCCGGACCGGACGTGCGCCAGGCATGAGCCGAATGCCTGTCAGCAGGGGGGATGAACACACGGTCCCACCGCCGAGCTCGAAGTTCAACCACGCGGTGAGATCGAACCGATTCTTACGTTTCTGTCAGAATTCTGGAATGTCCCGGTGTGTAGCGCAGAATGGGTTTGAAGACGGATCCATGTTCCACGGAGATCGAACCATGCGTAATCCCCTACTGTGTCGTGCATCCATGCTCGCGGTCGTCTTGTCCGCAGTCCCGGTCGCGCTTTCTGCCCAGGAGATTCCCGCCGAATACCAGCAGGTGCTCTCGACGCTCGGCAAGCAGGGCGACTTCAAGGACAACGTCTTGAAAGTCAACATCCCACGCAATGATGTGAAGGTGACCGTTGCAGGCGTTGCGACGCCCACGCCGTTCGGGTTCGGCGGATGGGTCGCGATGACGAAGGGCGACGGAGGGCACGAAGTGCTGATGGGGGATCTGGTCCTCCTGCAGGACGAAGTCAACCCGGTGATGACTGCGCTGCTCGACAACGGGCTCGACGTCACCGCGCTCCACAATCATTTCTTCTGGGACGAGCCGCGGATGTTCTACATGCACGTGCACGGCCACGGGTCCGCCGCCGAGCTCGCACAGAAGCTAAAGCCCGCAATCGCGTTGATCGGCAAATCGAGTCCCGCCTCGACGCCGGCGGCTCCGGCGAGCGGCGCGCCACAGAATCCACTCGATACGGCGAAACTCGTTGGGATCGTCGGCGCACAAGGCGAGCAGACGGGTGCGGTCTACAAGTTCACGCTTCCACGGAACGATCTCAAGGTCGTCGAGATGGGCGCGCCGATCAACGCCCGGATGGGGCTGAATACCTGGGCGGCGTTCACCGGCACCAACGAGAAGGCTGCCATCGCCGGCGACGTCGCGATGCTCGAAACCGAAGTCACGGCGGTCCTCAAGGCGCTGCGCAAGAACGGGCTCGATGTCGTGGCCATCCACCACCACATGACGAGCGATCGACCGATGATCATCTTTCTCCATTACTGGGGGACGGGGCCGGCCGACAAACTCGCGACGGGTTTCAAGGCGGCGCTGAACGAGTTGGGCAAGCACGGCGTGGCGTCGTCTCGATGACAGAGGGCCGTCCAGCCGAAGGACGCGAACTATCGTGAACAGCCGCCTCGAAGGCTTACCACTGGAACCACCAGACCGGAAACATCGCGGCCAGCGCCGCGGCGATCTGCAGAGCAAGAACGAGCATCGCCTGTCGGGGCTCGGTCGGGAGCCACTTGATGGCGAAGAACGCCACGACGGGTACCTGTCCGGCCATGAGGAGTTGCCAGAGGTGGGCGGCAGTTCCCTCGTCGGCCTGACGGGCAGTACCGAACAATGCGGCGTAACCAACTGCGATGGCCAGGGCGCCAACCG
>JBKPDW010000283.1:0-8806 GCA_046728115.1 Acidobacteriota bacterium
GATTGCAGTGCCGGCGCAAGCGCAATGGATTGTGACCCCCTACCTTGGCATCAACGTCGCCGGCGATCTCGAAAGAAGGCGGGGGGGCGCCGGCGTTTCCGCCGGCTACATCGGCGATTGGGTGGGGTTCGAGTTCGATGCTGAGTATCACGGGCATTTCTTCAAGGACGCCGAGATCGGCAACAGTGGGACCGCCTTAACGGAAGACGTCAATACTCGCGCGACGCGGATCATGGGCAACGTGCTGGTGCCGCTTCACCGCAAGAGTGCGACCGGCTGGCGTTTGTACGGCGCCGCTGGGCTTGGTCTGGTTCGCGCCGATTTCATTCACTTAGGCCAGAGCCCGGACGTGGTTCGCGCCGATTCATCAAACGAGGGCCCGAGGGAGATCCACCAGAACGACTTTGCATTCAACGCCGGCGGCGGCGTGATCAAGTCGTTGAACTCACGCCTGGGGCTGCGAGCTGACCTGCGGTATTTCCGCGCGTTCGCCGACCAGAACAAGTCCCTGCCGGCAGGGCAGATCGGAGACGTGAACGGCGTCTACAGGGACTACGGCTTTTGGCAAGTCACTCTCGGAGTTACGTTCCGGTTCCCGCGGGAAAGGTGATGTCGTGACGGCCGGCCTGCCAATCTATCGCTCCGGTCAGTTGAAGTACATCCGAACGACTTGCGCCACGCCGCCGTTGGCGCCGCCCTGATTCAAGGTTTCACTCGCTGCCGGGACAACAACCATGATTACGATCGTCTACATAGGGGTAGCCGTCATCGACGCAGCGGCAACAATCTATTTCGCTTGGCGGAGCAGGGAGTTTCGCAAATTCCTGGCAGGCGCGTTCTTTGTCAGCGGAGGCATTCAGTTCTATCTCTATCTCGCCGGCGTCTCGGTGCCGCTCTTGGGCACTAGCTTTGTCCTGGCCCCAGAGCTCTGCGGGGTCCGCTCCTTCGTTCACCTCATCCTGTTCCTGATATGTTGTTACTTTGGCTTTATTAGAAAGCCAAAGGGTTCGACCAACCCCCGTGATGACGGATGAGATTTCGGCTAGTTTTCACCACTTTGCGCCGGCGTGCTCGGCCTCTTGCGCAGAGATCACGCTGGTTTGTCTCGTAGGTCGATGAAAGCCATCAGGGACGCCCGCTCGTCAAAATGGCGATGAGAATGCCGGCCATGCTGGTCGCCCTCGCCGTGAGCGTCGTCGCGTGCTCGTCGACAACGACACCAGCCGGCGAGTCAGAGGCGGGGCTGCTGCAAATCCGACGAATCGAATCGACGGCGACGCAATCGTTGCCGGCGCGCGTCACATTGCAAGTCAGTGGAATCCTTCCCGACAGTTGCACGCAACTTGGCGATATCTCCCAGCGTCGCGATGGCGCGGACGTGACCGTGACGATTACGACAAATCGGCGTGGCACGATTTGCGCGCAAGTTGCGTCTGTTGTCTCCGTGCAAGTCACGCTTGATGGGGCATTCGCCTCCGGTGACTACGTCGCTCACGTGAATTCGACTGACTACCGCTTCAAGATATAGGCGCTCGGTTGGCTGATGACTTCCCGACGTACGCCGTCCGCCGCTCCGGCATCACGCGGACTCGCCGACACCAGAACGCCGCAACGTCGCGTGCGAAGCGGGGCCCCTACGTTATGGTCGACGTCATCGTACGCCTGTGCGATTCGATTGGCGATTCTTGAATCTCATCGAAAGCGGTGAACCGTTGTGCCCCGGCGCAGCAGTTCCTTCAGCATGAGTGCCGCAAGATTGACGAGCCTCGCGTACGGTGATCGCGTCCACCGGGGTGTGATGGCCGAGACGCACTTGGAGTGAGTCATGGACCCGACTGAGACCGTGCCATGCCTGATCGTCGGCGCCGGACCGACGGGTCTTACCTTGGCGGCACAGTTGCGATGGTTCGATGTACCCTTCCGTGTCATCGAGCGCTCGTTCGACCGAGCGCACGAGTCGCGCGCGCTCGCCGTCCAGGCTCGTACTCTCGAAATTCTCGATAGCCTGGGACTTGCTGACCGGATGGTGGCAGATGGAAACCGCAGCGCTCGGGTGGCAATTCACTTCGGGGCCCGTGGCGTCGCCGCAATCACGCTTAGTGATTTTGAGGCGGCGAATACGCGCTACCCGTACATCATATTCATCTCGCAGGCGGAAACCGAACGGATGTTGGAGGAACATCTGTCTCGTTCGGGCGTGGCAATCGAACGCGGCGTCGAGCTCGTTTCGTTCAAGCAGCATAACGGGAGCGTTGCCTGTCTCCTCCGGCATTCCGACGGACGCGACGAGCATGTAGATGCCACGTACCTTCTCGGCTGTGACGGTGCGCACAGTGGTGTCCGGAAAGGCGCGGGATTCGCGTTCCAGGGCGGAAGTTATCTGGAGGACTTCGTGCTCGGTGACGTTGAAGCCGACGGCCCGCTCGAACCAGACGCGATCAACTCGTTCGTAGACGCCGGCGGCGTCGCGATGTTTTTCCCACTCGGCTCTCCGGCGACGTGGCGTGTTATCGGCATGCGAGCGAGTGATTCGACTGCCGCACACAGCGTCGCGCGAGATGCGTCGCCGACAGGTCCCTTGACGCTCAGTGAGCTCCAGTCCGTCGTTGCCGCGCCCACTGCGAACTCCGTTGTCGTTCGCGATCCGGCGTGGCTCAGCCACTTTCGGTTGCACCACAGGCAGATCGCCCATTATCGCCAAGGGCGCATTTTTCTCGCCGGCGACGCCGCCCACATCCATAGCCCTGTCGGTGCGCAAGGGATGAACACCGGAATCCAGGACGCGTGGAATCTTGGCTGGAAAGTGGCGTTGGTCATCCGCCGGCTGGCCAGCGAGCAGCTGCTGGATTCATATGAGTCGGAGCGGTGGCCGGTTGGGTATGCGCTCCTGCGGTATACCGATCGCATCTTCTCGCTGTTTGTGCGGGCGATATCTGCAGGTCGAGTCGTGTCGTGGGTTCGGAACACTCTCGTCGCGCGGCTCCTGCCGCGCCTAGTCGCGTCGAAGAGTCTGCGATCGTTCGCATTCGGCTTTGTGTCTGAGCTCCGCATCCGATATCGACAAAGCCCGGCAATCACCGAAGGACAGCCGCGGCTTCGCCGTGGTCCGCGCGCGGGTGCCAGGCTTCCCGACGCTCCGGTGACGCTTGATGGACGAGTGACCTCACTGCACCGAGCGGTCATCGGTCCGCATCTCGCGCTGTTGCTGTGCGGCGAGACCGAACGGTGGGATGGACCTGCGCTTGCACGGCTCGACGCCCGATATCGCGGGCTTGTGAAGGTTCACCGCTTAGGGAATGGAACGCATGCGAACCCCGTTCAAGCGGACGCTCGGGTGCTTGCGCTGCTCGGGGCTCGGGGCGCCGCGCAGTATCTCGTCAGACCGGATGGCTACATCGCGTTCCGATGCGGCGGAACGAATCTCGACAGCCTTCTTCGATACCTCATCCGATGGTTTCCTGAGCCGCCCTTAGAGAGCGGCTGAATGAACGACCACCGCACAGATCACGATCCTGATGAGAGGTGGGCGGGGCTAATGGCGTCAGTTAGGAGGCAGAAATGTATTGGCGTTCGGTTCTCTTGGCAACCATGCTCGCGGCGACAAGCGCATGTGTTACGAGGACGCCGACTTCACCAAGCGCACCGGCACCGCCCCCGGCAGCGACTGCAAGCTGCGATGCCGCGAAAGCTCAATGGGCCATCGGCGAGCAGGCAACCGCCGAACTGTTGGAGCAAGCGCGCGTCGCCGCCGCTGCGGGCTCGGCGCGGTTCCTGCGTCCGAATGAACCGGTTACGATGGAGTACCTCGGCTCACGCCTGAATCTTGCGCTCGACGCGAAAGACGTCGTGCGCACGGTCGGCTGCGGCTGACGGCAATCGTCGCAGCGACCAGCAGAGCCGTTCGGGCATCGTCTTGAAAAAGTTGAGCGCGACAGCGTCTTTGGCGACACGAAGCCGTCACGATCGAAAGCGACTGTTCGTCGCCGGTTCCTAGATCTAGCATCCAGCCCACTGAGGTAAGCCAGGCGTGAATAAGAGCCCGGCGGTGATGCCGCAAGCTAAGGACACCTTCTTCACGCAGCGGCGTATACAGCCGTGCGCTTCCGTCCTACTCGACGAACTTGTACCCTAATCCGCGCACGGTGACGATGAATCGTGGCTTCGATGGATCGGCCTCCAGCTTGGTGCGCAGCCACGCTATGTGGACGTCGAGTGTTCGCGTGATCAGCCCAGAATCATAGTTCCAGACCGCCTTCAACAACGTGTCTCTGGGCTGTACTGTGCCCCGATGCTCAATGAGATGTCGCAGCAGTAGGAACTCGCGTGCCGTCAGATCGATCTTCGTGCCCGCTCGGCGCACTTCCGCACCAGGGAGATCGATAACAACATCGCCGAACTCGAAGCGGGCATTGGCCGCTCTGGCCGCATTGGGTACCCGTCGCATCAACGCTTCGACACGGGCCACCAGTTCACCCAGATCGAACGGCTTTGTCATGTAGTCGTCGGCACCGAGTCTGAGACCGCTAATCTTGTCTGCCGTTTCGCTCTTCGCCGTAAGGATGAGAATAGGCGTTTGATAGTTCCGTCGTCGTACCTCTCGACACACGTCAAAACCGCTCATTTCGGGCAACATGACGTCTAGAATCATGAGGTCGTACGGATCATTGTCCGATGCCTTGAGCGCCGATGGCCCGTCGCTAGCCGTGTCCACGGAGTAGCCTTCCCGTTGGAGGCGATCGCGAAGAACGGCTGCAAGATCGTGCGCGTCTTCGACCACGAGGATACGTTTGGGCATGTCCTCATCCCACGACATCGCTGACGGCTGTACCGTTCGATTCGATGGCAGCAGTGATTGGAATCCTGAGCTCGACCAGCGTGCCCACCCCACGCTTAGATCGAAGCGTTACTGTCCCGGAATGCGCCTCGGCAACGCGCTTGACCAGCGCAAGCCCGAGTCCTAATCCGGCAATCTGTCCGGTCGTCGCTCGTCGACCTCGATAGAAGGCCTCGAACACGCGTGCCGCCTCGTCCGACGGAATGCCGTCACCGCGATCTTCGATCGCGACCAGGACGTACCGGCCCTCACGAACGGCTCGTATTTGTGCCCATCGGCCTGCGTGCGCGTGTTTGGCGACATTAGTCAAGAGGTTCTCGAGCGCGTGCAGCAAGAGGGTCCAATGGCCGCGAACCGCGGGCAACTCGGGCTCGATGTCCCGTTCGAGGACAACGCGGGCCTTGGCGAGCGTGGAGCCGCATGTTGCGATCGCGGCGGCGATCAGATGCTCCACGTCAACATCCGCGACGTCCAGCTCGTCTTTCCCGTGTTTGCCTGCAAACCAGAGCGCATTCTCGATCATTTCCGCGAGCTGCTCTGTGCGCGTGTGAATCATTTCCCCGTACTGTCGTACTTGTTTCGCGTCTTGGACGACTCCCTCGGCCAAATTCTCCGCCGCGGACGAAATAATGGACAGCGGCGTTCGCAATTCGTGTGACACGCTGGCGGCGAACTGTTCGTGAAGGGCGGCGAGCTCTCGGGCACGGTGTGCGGAAAGCGAGATGAGCGCCATCGCCCCGGCGAGGATTAGCAGCAGGCCGAAGCCGACGGAGAGGTTCTGTAATCGTACGGCCTCGAACGATCCCGCGAGCGGCGGTCGCAGCCGAGCGCCGACGTTCCACGCTCCTGACCCGGCACGCGATGACGGGTTACAGGCCCCTGAGCGCCGCAACAACGATGTGAGATCGCGAGTCACTGGGCCATCCGCGGTTGCATATGCTGGTGACTCTTGCCCGAGTAGGCAGTCAGGTCGAACCGCGAACAGCGGCCGCCTGAACTCCCATTGTTTGTCGTCTTCGGTGCCCACGTGAAAAACGCTCCGCCCCCCGGCTGCCCAGTAGACGAGCACGTCATAACGACGCTCGAAATCCGGCCCGAAACGCCGCTTCAGCACGCGTGGCAGGAAGGAGGCGACGAGATACGTGTCGTCCATGGTGACGCGAACGTTTACCGCTGCGCGCTCGGCGTGAACTCCGGTGCCGGTCCCGACGTGAAATCCCGATTCGCTCAGACCGCCGGAGGAGGGCTGCCCGTGACCGGCGAAGGATCCGTTTGTCGTACTTGTCAACGATGCAGGTACGACGAGCGCGATCGATGGCGCGGCCGCGATCACGTGTCCATCAGGCACCGATTCATCGACATCAACCGCAGCGATCAACCCAGGATACGGTGACAGCTCCTTGAACAGTTGCCAGCGTTCGCGCGCGCTCTGAAGAACATCCGAGCGAGACGCGCCACTCATGCCCAAGAAGAGGAGCTGCGCTCTTGTGATCTCGGTGTCGACATCGTCGGCGAATCCCTGGACAGCTTCCTCCAGCGTATCCCGACTTATCTTCTGCTGGACCGAGGCGACTTGACCAATCCATCGGTACTGCTCGTACGCGAGCAGGCCAACGACAACCATCGCGGCCAGAACCGCCAACGCAGTGCGCCCACCGATTACTCGCAACAACGAAAAGCGATACACGTACGATCTTACGCTGGACTGTGGTCCTCCGCTCGTCGCTACTGCGAAGATCTAACGTTCATTTAACTGCTGCTTAACGTCCTCCCTCGAGATCGCACGTCAGACTATTCAGCACAATCACCGGCGGGCATTTGCGCAGCTGAACACATTGCGGATCACGTTCACGAGGACCACGGCTCAAGAAGTTCCGTGACCCGCGCGCCGGCGCCGATCAGGAGAGTATCAACATGAGAGCAATACATCTCGCGTGCGCGCTCACATTCGCATTGCCACACATCGGGCTCGCTCAGTCGTCGGTTCACAGCTATGTCGCCGGTTCGTTTGGTGGTCCCTTCGACGCGACGCCTGTTGTCTCCAACCCTTTCACCGCTGAAGTCATCACCGAAATCCGGACGACCCTGGCTGACGGAACGGTCATCGTCGATACACACGGCAGCCTCGCGGCACGTGACAGCAATGGGCGAACCCGCCACGAGGCGCTTCTCCTTCTTCCGGAGACCGGCCAGCGCGTCAAGGTCATCTTCATCGGTGATGGCTTTCCGACGGCAAACGACGCGCCGGGATCAGACAGGACCAGTCGACGGCCTGCGGAACCTACGCCGGGCGTCGTTTCTGCGATGCCTGGGCCGACGCGGCAACAGCTGGAGCGACAGCGCTTCAGGACTTTTGATCAGTCCGCCGCGGGAGACCATCGTGCGGCGCTGCAAGGATCGCAGCGGACCGAGCACGTTGCCACAGCCGGTGGTCCCTTAGAGCCGGCTGGCGCGGTTCAGACGGAGCCGTTGGGTACACAAGTCATCGAGGCGGTTACGGCGGTCGGAACTCGCACCGTGTTGACGATTCCAGCTGGCGAAGTCGGCAACGATCGTCCTCTACGGATCGTCGATGAACGCTGGTATTCATCCGACGTGGACGCGACCGTCTTGGTTACGCACAGCGATCCGCGCGTCGGTGAATCAACGTACCGCCTCACGAACATTCAACGGGTCGAGCCTGCCGACTCGCTGTTTGACCAACCGTCCACCTACACCGTCGGGGAGTCCCGTCGTTGAGAGAGACACGGACGCTCACAAAACCTCAGACGACCTCGGCGAACCTGCACCGCATCGCGATTGCATTGGTGCTTGGTGTCCTACTCTTCGATGCGCGCCCCGCACGCGCACAAGGATCGGCGTCGGTCTCCGGACGGGTGACCGATCCAACGGATGCCGTCGTCACAAACGCGGCCATCGAACTTGTTGATCTCGACACCGGCGTGTCTCGGACGACGACCACCAATCAAGAGGGAATGTACAGCCTCGTCAACCTGAAGCCGGGACGCTATCTGATGCGCGTTCGCAAGGACGGCTTCGAAACAGCCTTGATCGCCGCCATGGTTCTCAACGTCTGGGAAAGCCATTCAAGGAACGTCGCCTTGCAGGTGGGCGCGATTACGACGTCGACGACCGTGACCGCAGACAGCAGTCATTTGAACACGACCGACGGCAGTCTGAGCACGGTCATCGAGCGTCAAACAGTGGAAAACCTGCCACTGAATGGCAGGAGCTTTCAGAGTCTCCTTAACTTGACGCCGGGCATCAACCCCATCAACCCGATGTCGGTGACGCCAGGTCAGGTACAGAAAGCACAGGGCCAATTCACCGTCAACGGACAACGTCCGGACGCGAACTACTTCCTGGTGGACGGGGTCAGCGCAAACACCGGGGTAAACTCCGGAGGGCTGTTGGGCCAAGGCGGCACGGGTTCGCTGCCAGCAACGACGGCGCTCGGAGGCTACAACGGCCTCGTGTCCGTCGACGCTCTTCAAGAGTTCCGCGTCACGACGTCGACCTTTGCTCCAGAAAATGGTCGGACACCAGGAGGCCAAGTGTCCCTTAGCACTCGGTCGGGGAGCAACGTGTTGCACGGGGATCTCTTCGACTACTTCCGGGACACGGGGCTGACCGCCCGCGACTGGTTTCTCGATCGTGCAGGGTTGCCCAAAGGTACGGTCAATCAACATGACTTCGGCGGCGTCATCGGCGGGCCGATCGTCAAGGACAGGCTGTTCTCGTTCTTGTCGTATGAAGGCCTGCGACTGAAGAATGTGCAGCCCGGGATCTCTCAGACGTTCACACGGGATGCGCGTTACCTGGCCTCACACTCATCGAACGGCTCGACCCCGGCGTCTGCAGGCTACATGGCGCAACTGCTCAGTGCCTACCCGGTGTCGCCGAATGATGTTTCCAAGGGAGACGGATCGACGTGCACGTCGGCGGAAACATGCGTCGCGGAATTCACCGGCG
>JBKPDW010000284.1:0-5627 GCA_046728115.1 Acidobacteriota bacterium
ACATAGCTGACGGACCGCGTCCGCCGCAAACGCCAGCGGCTTGGTCCAAACGGCTCTATCGAAAGTGACCCGGCGATCGAACATCGAGCTCGATACGGGCCTGCGTGCGCCGGGTCACTCCCGATAGAGTCATATCGTTACCCGAACCCGGATCACACAGCCCGACGTCACCGTCGGCACGGTTGCGTACATGTCGCCGGAGCAGACGCTCGGCGGAGCGGTCGATCCGCGGACGGACATCTGGGCACTCGGCGTCGTGCTCTACGAGATGGTGAGTGGACGACGACCGTTCGACCGTGGTCAGCCCGCGTCCACGCTGCACGCGGTGGTTCACGAACGGCCGGCGCCGCTGACCAGTCTGCGCACCGGCCTGCCGATCGATCTCGATCGGATCGTGATGCGGGCGCTGGCCAAGTCGCCCGACGATCGGTACCAGTCAGCGGCCGATCTCGTCTCTGAAGTCAGGCAGTTGCGGCATGCGTCGGATCGCGCGGCGATCGCCGCGGAGTCTGCGGCGTCAGTGCCGCGGCGCCGGTGGCGGAACGCTGTTGCGCTCCTCCTCTCACTCCTGGCGCTCGGCGCCGGCGCCGCCTATGTATTGTGGGGCCGCAATTCTGATCGAGCGCCCACGTTCGGCAATCTCGTGCAGGTCACTTCGGCCATCGGTGTCGAGGACTATCCCTCGTGGTCTCCTGACGGCCGCACCCTGGCTTACGAAGCCGGCGGCAGCGGTCCCGGGAGTTCGGGCGGTAATTGGGACATCTGGGTCGCGCAGGTGGGTGGCGGGGCGGCGATCAATCGCACCGCCGATCATCCGGGCGAAGACCGCTTCCCGATCTGGTCGCCGGACGGCCGGCAGATCGCATTCTGGTCGAGCCGCGACGGCGGCGGGTGCTTTGTGATGCCGGCGCTCGCCGGGGCACCACGAAAGATTGCGACGACCGGCCTAGTCGACTCAAGCAGGCCCCAATGGTCGGCCGACGGAACGAAGCTCGCCTGCGTCGTCACGCCGGCAAACTTCCCTGATGACGCCGGTGTGGACGTCGTGTCGCTGGGAGACGGCGAGGCGAAGACGATGGCTCTCCCCGGCGGCGGCTTTCGGTTCGATCTGGCCTGGTCGGCCGACGGCCGTTTCTTTGCCTACGTCATCGGGGACGGGGGGCTCGATTCGGACGTGTCGCAGTTGATGGTTGTACGGGCCGGCGACGACAACGCCGTCGCGGTAACCGATGGCCGAACGAAGGTCCGCGGGCCGTTCTGGTCTGCCGATGGACGGTCGCTCTACTACGTGACGAATCGCGAAGGCGCCATGGATATCTGGCGTCAGTTGTTCGCGCGCGACGGGGCACTTGTCGGGCCGCCGATTCGCGTCACGACGGGTCTCGAGGTTCGACAGGCGGCGTTCTCGGCAGACGGCGCGAAACTCGCGTATTCGAAAGGGCGAGAGGTCGCCAATGCGTGGAGTGTGCCGGTTCTATCCGATCGGCCGGCCACGTGGGCCGATGCGCGCCAGGTAACATCTGATCACGCGTTGATCGAGTTTCTGGATCTATCGCCGGACGGGCAAACACTGGCGGTCAGCTCGGATCGCAGCGGGAACCTCGATCTCTGGCTCATGCCGGCTGACGGCGGCGAGATGCGGCCGATCACTACCGATCCAACGCCGGACTGGGCGCCAAAGTGGTCGCCCGACGGAAAGGAGATCGCGTTCTATTCCTATCGGACCGGCAATCGCGACGTGTGGGTCCTTCCGCTCGACGGCAGCCCGGCGCGGCAGCTCACGCGAGACCCTTCAGCGGACATGATGCCGCGATGGACGGCCGATGGCCGCGAGATCGTTTTTGGTTCCGGGCGAAATCCTCAGCAATTCGGCATCTGGATAGTCTCAGCAGCGGGCGGTCACACTAGGCCGATCGACAACCTTCCTGCATCGTCGCCGACTGCACAGCCCGCCTATTCTCCCGACGGAAAGTGGCTCGCCCTCTCCGTAACGCGAGGAGAAGAAGTTCGGCTCTGGCGGACGCACGTCGACGGTTCGAGCGCCGAGCCGGTCAGCACCGGACCTGGCGGCGATCCCATCTGGTCGCCGGACAGCCGGCAGCTCTTTTTCCCTGGCGTGCAGGAACGTACTGGAAACGTTTGGGCGATCGCGCTTGCCGATCATCACGAGCGGCCCGTGACGGCGCTGACCGGCCGGCTGGGTAATCTGATGCAGTCGGCGCTGGCGACCGACGGACGGCGTCTGTTCTTCTGTTGGGAGGAGAATGTCGGGGACATCTGGGTGATGGACGTGACGAGTTCCAGGCCCGACTGAGCGCGTGTCGATCCGCGTCCGCTGCCGAACCACGAAAACACGAACTGTGTCTTTCATTACCAGCGCTGCGACAACGCGCCATCGCTCGGAGTCGCTGACGAACGTGTAACGCCGCAGCGTTTTCGAATGGGCGCATCGTCCTGAACGATCAACGCTTCTGAAGCGCTCGGACCTCCTGTTAGCAGGGCGAACACTCGCCGAGGTGTTCGTGGACAGGGTCGTCGATCGGAAGTTCGCTTTAGGCCAGAGCAATGAGCATGTCCGCGGAGGGCAGCCGATGCGGGCGCGGTTGGGTTTGCTCCACCGAAAACTCGTCGATTTCGTCACAGGTGAACCTGCTAGCCGGCGCGCTTCTGAGCGAGGAAGTACAGCGTCGCAGGCTTCGCGCCTTCCTCTACGACTGCGAGGCCGGCTTGTTCGAGCAGCGACCGCCATCGCGCCGGATCCGGACGCGGATGGTGCGCGATCGGTGGCGCGAACACCGATGTCAACCAGTCGGGATTGACGATCAAGACCAGGAACTCACCGCGCGGCTTGAGGACGCGCGCCACTTCCGATATGCCTTTCACGAGATCGTCTCGCCGGAGATGGTCGATCGCATATGAGCTGACGACCGCGTCGAACTCGCCGTCGTGGAACGGCATGTCGCGCATGTCGCCAGTTCGGGTGTCGGCGCGGTCGGCGACGCCGGCGATGCGCGCGTTCTTCATGAACCGCTCGGGCGTGTTGTCGTCAATTCCCCAGTAGCCGCTATAAATGTCGAGTCCGGTGACGAGTGCCCTTGGGCGCGCCAGCAGTACGCCGACGGTTGCCCGGCCCGAGCCCGCCCCTGCATCCAGCACGCGGCCGGCTCCAGACGCCAGGAAACGCGCCACCGGAAGCTCCATGGGCTTGTTGATGCCCCACGCGATGTTAATGAGGAACAAGCCGACGAGCGCCCAGATGCTGACGATGCCGGCGATCACGGTCACCCACCGCGGCCATCCTCGCCACAGTGCGAGTCCGACGACGGCCGCAGCGAGCGCCAGCGGGATGGCGAGGCCGTAACCGATGTACCAGGTGTAACCAAAGTCGTACTTGAAGAAATCAAACACGTCACACCTTCTTCTTTTCAGAGGCAGTACGATCACCGTCGTACTCGAACACCTGGTCGAGCGGCACTCTGAACACCGCCGCAATGCGGAAGGCGACTTCGAGCGACGGCGAGTACTTGCCGAGTTCGATGGCGTTGACGGTTTGCCTCGTCACGCCGATCTTGTCGGCGAGCTCCTGTTGGGTCATCTCCCCGTGATCGAAGCGCAGCCGCCGAATCGTGTTCCGGATCGCCGTGTCCACGTCAGGCGTCCCGGCGGTACAACACAATCTGTCTGGCGAACTTGACCGCTTCGGCAAACACGATGGAGAAGAGAATTGCCTGCATCATCAGCCAGAGGTGATCGTCCGGGTCGCTCAGGCGCAAGTGAACGGTCCCAATCGATCCGAACGCGCTCACGAGCAGCACATAGAACGCCGTACGCGTTGCCTTGAGCTCGATCAACTGCTCACGTTCGTCCTTTGGCGTCCGCGCGTCTCGTGGGGACTGCGTTGCGATCACGAGGTGCAGCACAACCTCCGCGATGATGAAGGCCGCGACCATTACAAGAAAGAGGGCGAACCTGTTCCTGGCCAGTCCCGCCAGCACCATTCCGATGTACGAGAAGTAGGCGCCGAACACGACGACGAGGGAGACAAGCGAAATCCAGGCACTCTTTTCGCGGAACGACATTGGCGAAAGTTCGCTGGCCATGGCTATGGGAGTGTATGGAATGTTCGACTTAATGTCAAAAATATTTGACAGAAGCATGGCTGCCTCGGCCCTTGGCGACCAGTGAGGAGCTAAACTCGCCACGAGCATCGGGCGCCAACCAGCGCGCGGGAGACATGGCGCCGTATGTGAGAGGAGCCGAAATGATGCGATCGAATACCGTGACCTTTGCGATCCTCTTCGCGATCCTCGCCGCCCCGCTGCGGGGCGAGGTGATTGAAAGCACCGCCGCCGGCTTTCTCGTACGGAACACCGCCGCGATCAACGCACCGCCGGCGAAGGTGTACGCCGCGCTCACCGATGGGGTCGGCGGCTGGTGGGATCCGGCGCACACCTTCTCCCATGATGCGCGCAACCTCTCGCTCGACGCGAAGCCGGGTGGCTGCTTCTGCGAGCGGTTGCCGGACGGAGGCGGCGTTCAGCACATGCGCGTCGTTTACGCATCACCCGACACGTTGCTTCGGCTGACTGGCGCGATCGGGCCGCTGCAGGAAGCCGCGCTCGTCGGGACGATGTCGTGGAACCTGCTGCAGACCGGCGGCGGAACGACGGTCGAACTGAGTTATACGGTCGGCGGCTTCCGCGCCGGCGGTTTTCGCGACTTGGCCACGGTCGTCGACGGAGTGCTCCGCGGGCAGCTGACCCGGCTAAAGGCGTTCGTTGAAACGGATCGTCCCGACGGCCCCCTGCCGCGACGCGAATAGTATCGAGATACGCCGATCTCGTTCCGGGCCGCAGTTGCCAGTTACCCGCCATTTTTCGACTACTCCTTATCGCCCAGAGCGGAAGCCTTAAGCGCCCGTCTTGTGTACGACCGGTGCGAAACGCACGACCTTCCACACGCGATCGACTCGTTGGCGTATGTTCAGCAAAACGGAACGGTTACTCGGCTCGGAGCGAGACGATCGGGTCGACACGCGCCGCGCGGCGCGCTGGGATCACGGATGCCGCGACGGCGACGACGAGAATCATCGTCGGAGCGGTCGTCAGCGCGACTGCGTCCAGAGGACTCACGCCGAACAGCATCGCCTGCATGATGCGGCCTGCGGCAGCCGCGGTGACGAGACCGATGCCGGCGCCGACGAGCGCGGTACGGCCGGCCGCGGCCAGCACGTGACTGACAACGCGTCCCGCGGTGGCGCCCAACGCCAATCTGACACCGAACTCGCGGGTCTGCTCTGCCACCACCGACGCGAGCAGACCGTACAGGCCGACGATCGCGATGAACGCGGTGAACGCCGCAAAGAACGCGAAGAACAGGAGGTTCGCGCGCCAGGGCGTCTGCTCGCGCGCGATTTCGTCACGCATGAGCGCGATGCGGATCGCCCCGTCCGGGTCCACCGAGCGCAGGCGCGCGTGAATCGCCGCGATGGCGGCCTGCGCCGATCCGCGCGTGCGGATGACGATGTCGCCGATCGAGAACTCCGCCTGATCGTACGGGACGTAGACATCGAGCGACGGCGAGCGCAGGTCGCGGTACCGCACGTCGGCAACGACGCCGACGACGGT
>JBKPDW010000285.1:0-4638 GCA_046728115.1 Acidobacteriota bacterium
TAGTTACGACTGCGCTGATGCAGATAACGAAGCATCAGCAGACGGTCTGGAACCGCACCGAGATGCACAGCGGCATCCGGGGCGCCACGGAACTGCTGCAGCAGGAAGTCGGACAGGCCGGCAGGATTGCCGCGCGCAACACCGTCTCGCTCGGTCAGCCAATCAACCCGGTGGGCGGTGCGGCACCAGCAGCGTCGGCGGCTTGCAGTTCGTCGACGCCAGCATCGAATGCGGTGACCGTTCCCGTGAGCTCGGTCAGCGGCCTGTTCGCTACGTCGGGAACGCCCTCGGCCCACGAGATTCTAACGACGCTCGATGGAGACAACCAGGAGTCCATCTGGATCGCGTCGATCGATCACGCCGTGTCGCCGCCGACAATCACAGCCTGCTTTACAAAGGCGCACGAGAGCGGAACCGTGCTCGTCCCGATGGGCGGCTTCGCCACCGGCGTCATCCCGCCGACTGGCATCGCCAACGGATCCACCGGAAGCGTTTTGAAGATCTACGGCGACATCAACAGCGACGGCGACATGGTGTACGTCGAGTACACGTGCGACACGGTTGCGCACAATCTCTATCGAAACGTCGTGCCGCTCAACTTGCCGGCAGGTCCGGGCGCCAAACCGGCGGTGACCGCGTCGCATGTGCTGCTCAGCAACATCATCGACAACCCGGGCGGAACGGAATGCTTCACCTATCAAACGTCCACTATCAGTATCGGATCGGTACCGGTCACGTTCGTCCTTGATGTTGCGGTCACCCTGACGGTCCAGACCCAACAGATGGATCCAGTGACGCGCGCCTATCAGACAGAGACCAAGGCGCTCCTGAACGTATCGCCGCGAAACGTGTTCAACACGTGGGAATACGCGGCCATTGGCTATACGGATCGCATCCAGCCGACGCCCGAAGGCGTGACGAATCTGCTCCCGTGACGATTGAGGTCTGCCGCATGCATCGCCGGAACGAACGCGGAATCGCCATGGTCATGGCGCTGTTTCTCGTCTCCGCGCTATCGGTCGTCGCGGCGGCGCTGATGTTCCTGTCGCAGACGGAAACCTACGCGAGCATGAATTACCGGATGATGTCGCAGGCCCGATACGCGGCCGAAGCAGGCGTGCACAAGGCGGCGAATTTTCTCCTGGATCCGACCAAGTACGCCATGCCGGGTTCGGTCGCGGATCCGCTGAGCAATTACAACCGGAACGTGTCGCCGGTGACGTTCAATGGCCAGCCCGTCATTCTGTCCGCCGTCAGCACCCAGGCATTCAACTATCCGGTGACATCGGTTCAGACGGCGTTCAACGACGCAGCCAAGGGCACGCTGACGGCAGCCAGCACGACGCTCTCATACGGCGCGTACGCAAAGCTCCTGTCGATGCAGACATTCGAATCGTACGGGGGCGGCCAGACGGTCGTTCAGTCGTGGGAGATCACCGCAGACGGAACCCTCGCGGGTCCCCGTCCCGCGATAGTCGAAGTCGTGGCGACAATCGAGACGCCCAAGGTGACGGCCAGCTCGTACGCAGCCTTTGCAACGGCCAACACGTGCAGCTCACTCCATTTCCATGGCAACGTTGACGTCGACAGCTACGACTCGAGCGTCGGTCCACCCGGCAACTGCTCGGGTTGCAGCACGCAGACCAGCGGCGGGAACGTCGGAACCAACGGGAATTTCGAAGTCGATGGCACCGCCGTTGACGTCATGGGGAACCTGTACACGCCTCGTTCGGGCGTGGGCACCTGTAGCAATAACGGCACGATTCCAGCGTTAAGCGGCAAGGAGGGCACGATATGGGGAAGCATCGTGCAACTGCCGTCCGAGATCTACTATCCTCCGCCCGTTTTTTCGGTGACGCCGCCCACCGGGGCCGTCACGATCGACTCGACGTTGCTGTCGAATCCGGCGACTGCATGTTCGGCCCTTGGCCTGACGTCGGGATCCAACTGCACCGTTGATGCCTCCAGCAAGACCCTCACCGTCGACGGTCACGGCGGCGATGTCACGCTGCCGAGCGTGACAGTCGAGAATGGGTACAAACTGGTCTTCGTGGGCCACTCGAATCCACCGGCCAGCGTCAACATCAACAGCCTGGCTGGCAAAGGCGAGATTCAGATTCAGGCCAACATGGGGGCCACGAACGCGAACGAGGCCGTCGTGTTGAAGGTGGCCGGCAAGAATCCAGACGGCAGCGACATGAGCTATCCGTTCGACTTGAGCCAGATGGCCTGGAAGCAAAACGCATCGGTCAATGCGGCCAACAAATACGATGCCTCGGCACTGCAGATCGTCTACGGCGGCACGGGCACAGTCTACATGGACGGAGGCAACAACCAATCGGCCGCCACGATCTACGCGCCGAACGCGAACTTCATCCTCAAGGGTACGCAGGATCTCTATGGCTCGATTCTCGCAAAGACCATCTTGAACGAGGGCGATGCCAGGATTCATTACGACCGGCGATTGAATAAGGACTTCTACGTCGCGGGCCACCCGATGGCTGGCACTTTCTCCTGGAAGCGCTACTGAACGTTCGGCGATGTGACGGATGGCACGTCAGCCCCCCTCCGACACGCCGATCGGGAGCATCACCTGCATGCTGGCTCCGCCAAGAGGTGATGGACCCGCCGTGACTCGGCCGTTGTGAAACACAACAATCTTCTGGACGAGCGCGAGGCCAAGACCGATCCCGCTTCGCTTGCTAGTGAAGAACGGTCGAAACACGCGATCCCGCAGCGCCGGCTCGATGCCCGGGCCGTTGTCGTCGACAACAATCTTCGCGACGTTCTGCGTGCGATCGAGATCTGACTGCACGACGATCCGCGGCGCGATGGAAGCGTCGGCGCAGGCTTCGAGTGCGTTCCGGAGCAGATTGCTGAAGGCCTGGCGCAACAGCACCTCGTCTCCTTCGATGACCGCGAACTCGCCGCGCACTTCCACGTCGCCGCCGAGCGACCGGGCGTCGGTGCGGATTTCGTCAGCGGCGCGCTCGCAGATGCTGCGCAGATCCACGCTGACCAGCGTCAACTCCGCCGGGCGTGCGAAGTTGAGGAAATTGGTGACAACCTCGCCGAGGGATTCGGCCTCGGCGCGAATGCCCTCGACATAGGGCCGATACGACTCGGACAACGCGTTCAGATCAATGAGCTTGCTGTATCCGTGAATGGTCGCCAGACCATTCCGGAACTCGTGCGCGATGCCGGCCGTCAGCTCTCCCACTGTCGCGAGGCTGTCCTTCAACCGAAGCTGCTCCTCGAGATGCTTGACGGCCGTCAGATCCGTGAACAGGCAGATGGCGCCATGCAGCTGGTGGCTCTCGTCGAAGAGCGGCGATACGGTAATCCCGACGTGCGAGACCCCGTGTCTCGGCTCGGGGAGCGTGACCGACCGACGCACGACGGACGCGTGGGTAGCCAGACACTCGGCAATCACCGAAGACAGTGCAAGGGCATCGAGTGCGCGGTGGCAGAGGTCTGACGACGCCGACTCGGGCAGATCGAGCATTCGGCGACCGGCTGGGTTGAGGATGCGAATCTCGCCCTCCAGGCCCACGACGAGGAGGCCGGCGCTGAGACCCGAGATGATCTCTCCGCTGAGGCGCTCGGATGCGTCGGCGCGCGCGGCGGTGGCCCGCTCCTGCGCCTTCAGCGTGGTCACCGCCTCCTCCAGCCAGACCGACATCATGTCGGCCCTGGTGTTGCGTTGAGAACGACGTGCATCGCGCGCAGCGGCCGAGAAGCGCAAAATCGAGAACGTCAGGATCGAGACCAGAGCAGCAACGATCGCGGTCAGGCCGAGAAATGCGTAAGCGGATGGCATCACGGAACGATGAACACGCTGTTGCGCCACAGGGCCGTGTTTGATGGGGGTGCCGCGGCGCCAGCTCGTGCAGCTGCTCCCGGATCGACGCGCGGTGCTCGTCGGTCATCGCCTGAGCCATCTCGACGCGCTGGTTGGCGTTTGCTGCTGATGTCGAAGGCGTTGTCGCGTCCACTCACAGCAGATCCAGATACCACTGCAGGATCGCAGGTCCCGCGGTCGCGGCCACAGCCGCGCCGATGGCCAGGAAGGTGCCGAATGGCAGCGCGTATTTCATCGTGCCGCGCTGCGTCACGATCAGCGCGAGACCGATCACTGCGCCCGCAACCGATGCCATCATGAGCGTGAGCAGCGTGAGCTGCCATCCTACGAAAGCGCCCACCATCGCCAGCATCTTCACATCGCCCATCCCCAGACCTTCTTCGTGGCGGATCCGATAGTAGCCCTCTGCAACCAGCCAGAGGACACCACCGCCTACGATGATGCCGGCGAGCGAGGCGAGCCATCCGGGCTCGGTGACGAAGCTGAACAGGAAGCCGACGACGATGCCCGGCAGCGTGATGACGTTCGGGAGCAGATGATGTTCGAGATCAATCGCGAACAGGACAATCAGAGCGCAGCCGAACAGAAGCCGCGATACGAGCAGCGGTTCAGGTCCGTAGTACCACCACGCCACCGCGAACATCACCGCCGTCAACGCCTCGACGACCGGGTATTGCACCGCGATCGGCGCCTCGCACATCCGACATCGCCCGCGAAGAACCAGATAACTGAGGATTGGGACGTTGTCCTGCCACGACAGCACGCGACCGCAGTAG
>JBKPDW010000286.1:0-17101 GCA_046728115.1 Acidobacteriota bacterium
GACCCAATATAGGTGAGCTGGGCGGCTGAATCGGCTGTAGTCTGGTACAGACCTCGGAAATGCAGGGTCGTATTTTCCATCAGAGAAGGCTGCTGATAGGCGCCGTCGTACACGTCGATCTTTCTCAAGGGTTCCGACGGGTCCCTCCAGACCACCAATATCGTGGCTCCGGCGATGGCTGGAGTTTGGTTTCCGGTGCCCCCTTCATACGCTGTCACAGTGTTCAGGCCGTACCCGGTTTCCAGCAGATCCTGATCGCTCACCAGACGCAGGCCCGTCCACTTCTTATTGGCGTCGTTCTTGTTCGGCGTATATAACAACTCCAGCGACTTGCGAATGTCTACGCGGAACATCGTCAGCGTTAACGGTGTCCCGGGGCTGTTGCACGCTGCGCCGGAGACTGGCGTGGAACTTTTCTTGATGGCGCCGAGATTCACGAGATCGTTGACCGGCTTATCTCGGAACAGAACGTTACATGTCGGACTCGCCCCTGCACTACAGTTGGAGCTGGTGATTTGAGGATCATCAGCAATCATCTCCAAGTACAAGAACGCGGAGATGATGTCTGCGTGCCCAGGTACGCAATTGAACTTTGGCACGCTTGGGTTCGTACTGCATCTGTTGATATTGATCGTGCCGGTTACGGGCCCGGCCCCGCCGCTTGGCGGGATGAAGTCGACACCGCCCACGGCATAGTTGCCGGTCACGAGATAGCCCTGGGAGTAGGGCAAGCACGGATGGTCCGCGTCGGTGATGCATCCGTCAGGGTTCGCTGGCTCTGGGACCGAAACCACCTGGGCTGCCACTCGTCCCGATGGTTGAAGTCCCAACAAACCGATCAACAGAAGAAACACAATCGCCCGCGAGATTCGCGACGCTCTGTTCAGCGCCTTCGCCGTGTACTGCATACACGAGTTGACCGTAGAAATGGGGGAGTTCATCGGAAGTCTCCTGTGCGCCGGTCGAATGGGCCCGGTGCGATAGACATCAACTCCGGGGTGAACGATTCGCAGCCGCGACCCCAAGGTCGTGCTGCGATGATAACGGTTCGAAGAACATTAACGTCTCTCCGTGAAAAAACGAACACCCCGCGGCGGGTGCCAACATCGCAAATCGAATCCGGAAGTCGCAGGGAGTTGAATGATGAGTTACGAGAGGACTGCCGTCGACGGAAGTGAACGAGCCGCAATCGCGACCTCATCGGCGATCACCTCCGGGCGACCTCGAGGAACAAGCGCGACACTCGCCTCTACGCGAATGCCGCGCAAAAGTTCGATGACTAAAAATGCGAAAAAGCGTGCCATCCTGTCACAAACCGACGTAAATAAGCAAGCGTAAAGTTGACTCAGCCGGCCAAGTTCTTGGCCGCTACTTCTGGATATGGCTGAGCGTGTTGTGCTTATGGACGATGGCTGGTCAGCGTTTTCGGATCGGTTTAGCACGGGGTGATGGCTGTCAGTCCTCGGTACGTCGTGCTTCGAACCTGGCCGTCCGCGAGTCCAGAGTCCACAGCCCGGTCTTCAACTCCTGTCGCCCTTCACGCTGACGTCGCCCCTATTGTTGTATCTGGCACACGAAATTCGCCGCTTCGTCAGTCGATCCCGATCCTTTGTAGACAGCGACCTGAGGATACGGGCACAACGGTCGCGTGCGGTCGGGTTTGCCGTTGCGAATGCGCGACGCGATGATCCGAGCCGGTGGCTGCTTGCGCTCGACCCACTGTTCGAGTGCGCCAACGGCGTCGAACGTATCGGGTCCCTCGCCTCCCCGGCAATGATTCATTCCGGGGACCATGAAGAGTCGATAGGAATCAGCAAGTTTCGACCCGTCGCCCAGCTTAGTCGCCACGCTCTTGTAGTAATTGATGCTGTTCAGCGGCGTGATTCCCGGATCCGTCCAGCCGTGGTATTGCAGCAGCTTGCCGCCGCGGCCGAAGAACTCTCCGAGGTTCGGGTCGATCGCGTTCGTGACGCCTCCGTCAGCTTTTTCCGATAGGGCGGTGTCCCGATCGAAGTCGAAGGTGCGGTAGTCCCAATTCGGATCCTTGAAAACCACGAACTTGAAGATGCCGGTCGCGAGTGGCATCGGTTCGGGCACCACCGGGCCGACGCCGGTCGCCCACCCCAGTTCGCCGCCATGCACCAATCCCGGATAAAGCGTTTCCTTCGTACGCGGGTTCGTCGATGCGCCATAGACTCTCAGCGCCGTCTCCACTTGCGAGGCCGTGAGGCACGTGGGACTGTCGCCGCCTTTGCATTCCAGGACCTTCGGATCGAAGCGGCAGCGAGTCGGATCCTCGAGGATGCCGTCCTTCACGCCATCGCCGGCATCGCAGGCGTCGACGACCGCCTGGTGCAACGCAGGCAACTTCGCTGCAGGAATGAGGCTGTCAGCCTCCTTGTGAAGCGCCTGCGCGACCCACACGTACTGCGCCGAGAGGCGCGTCATGTAGTTGGCAGGCGCACCCGCAATCACGCCGTCGTAGTCCGCCGGAAAACGCTGCGCTTCCATCAGGCCCTGGCGGCCACCAGTCGAGCAGCCGTTCCAGTACGCCAGCCGCGCGCCTTGACCGTAGTAGGCCGTGATGATTGCTTTCGATTTCACCGTCATTTCGTGAACGGCGCGATAGCCGAAGTCCACCCATTTTTCGGGATGTCCCAGCGCGAAGCTTCCGTCCATCACCGAGCCTTCGTGTCCGGTATCCGTTGAGGCTGTCGCGTAGCCGCGGGAAAGCGGTTCGCTCATCGCCGGATACCAGATCTCGCCAGAGTAGCCGCCATTGCCAACGCCGAGGAACTTCCCGTTCCACCCGCTCTCTGGCATCCAGATCTCGAAGTTGATGTTGGAATCGTTCGTTGGCTTGACGGTCGCGGCGACACGGCAGAAAGCAGGCAGGTCCTTGTATGGAGGCAGGATCGGAAACGGCAGCGAAAAGGGCTTCGTCGGCACGAAGGCGCCGGCGCTCATGGACCGCGCGACTGTGATTGTGGTGTCCGGCAGCGACAGCGATGTCAGCTCCTCGCATCTCGTCGCCGCCTTCGCCGAATTCGACAACAACAACGCGGCGAGCAAGACCGCGGCACGCCGAAAGCCGATGATGGAAGCATGCATGGGTTTCTCCAACTCAATCGCCACAGAAACATCGTCGTGTTGGCCGCCGGCAGCAGTCCAGCAGTCGACCACGTGCCAGATTTTATTACGGCACACCTTGATGCTGACCTCCTCAACCGTCACATCGGGAGTTGAAGCCCGGCGCCAGAAGCGTGACGAACGCGTTCCACGCCTGGCGAAGCTTGAAGGCCGGGTTTGATACAGTCGTATCGGACGCGCCTTTATGGGGCGCTGCGCCGCTCCCCACTCCTCGTGGAAGGAGCGGCCGATCGGGTCCGCTACTCCCTCGAGGTGGTCGGTGTTCGAACGGCTCCGTCGCGCACTGCCTGCGCTCATCGGCTTGGTCCTGTTCGTTCTCGCGCTCGCGGTGTTGCGGCGCGAGCTCCAGGCCGCGACCTGGCGCGAGATCGTGCGGCAGGTGTGGAGCACGCCAGGGCCTCGACTGGCGCTCGCCGTCATCCTCACCGCCGTGAATTATGCGGTCCTGACCGGATACGACTTTCTCGCCTTCGCGTACATCGGCAAACGCCTGTCGTGGCAGCGCGTCGCGCTTGCCTCGTTCCTTGCCTATGCCATTTCCAACAGCGTCGGATTCGCGATGCTCTCCGGCGCGTCGGTCCGGTATCGCTTTTACACGCGATGGGGCATCACCGCCGAGGAACTCTCGCGCGTCGTGTTGTCGTACGTCGTCACGTTCTGGCTCGGCCTGCTGCTGCTCGGAGGCGTGAGCCTCGCGACGAGTCCGCTGCCCGACGCGCTGGCGTTTCCGGGACGCGCCGCCGTGGTCCCGCTCGGCTGGGCGCTCGCCGCGGCGAGCGTGGCATACGTCGCGGCAAGCATGGTACGGCGGGCACCGTTGCGTTTCGGTCGCTTCGAATTGCCGCTGCCGACGCCGCAGATTGCGTCGGCGCAGCTCGCCGTGTCGGCGTTCGACTGGACGCTCGCGGCCGCCGTCCTCTACGCGCTGCTCCCACCGAGCGGGCTGACGTTCGTCAGCCTGCTGGGAGCGTTCCTCGCCGCGCAGCTGATCGGCGTCGCCAGCCACGTCCCTGGCGGCGTCGGCGTGTTCGAGGGGATCGTGGTGCTGCTCCTCAAGCCGTACATCGATTCGGGCAGCCTCCTGGCCGCGTTGCTCGTGTACCGTGCGGTGTATTACCTGCTGCCGCTCGCGGTTGCGCTCGTCGCCCTCGTCGCAGACGAACTGCATCAGCGGCGCGAGCAGGCGGCGCGGCTCGGCGCAGCGCTCGGCCGCATGACCGAGCTGCTCGCCCCGCGACTCCTCGCGCTCTTCACGTTCCTGAGCGGCGCAATCCTGCTGTTCTCGGGCGCGACGCCCGCGGCCGCCGGACGTCTGTCGATGCTCGAGCGAATCCTGCCGCTCGGGATCGTGGAGGCGTCGCACTTCGCCGGGAGTGTCGTGGGTGCCGCGCTGCTCGTGTTGTCGCACGGCCTCGCGCGCCGCCTCGACGCCGCGTTTCACCTCACGGCGGCCGCGCTGGTCGTGGGGATTGCCGCGTCGCTCCTCAAGGGCGCGGACTACGAGGAAGGGCTCGTCCTCCTGGTTCTGCTGGTCGTGCTGGCGCGCGCGCGGCCGGCGTTCGATCGGCGAGCGGCGTTCTTCGATGCGCGCTTTTCGCCCGGGTGGGTCCTGTCGGTCGCCGGCGTGATGATTGCTTCGATCTGGCTCGGCCTGTTTGCGTTCAAGCACGTCGAGTTCTCGAGCGAGCTGTGGTGGCAGATCGAGCTGCACCGCGAGGCGCCGCGCTTCCTGCGCGGCTCGCTCGGCGCGGCCGTCTTCCTGCTCTTGTTCGCGTTCGCGCGACTCATCGCGCCGGCACCGCACGAGGCCGTCGAGCCGACCGACGCCGATCTCGATGCCGCCGCGACGATTTTCACCCGGCAGACATCGACGTTTCCGTATCTCGTGTTCCTGCGCGACAAGACGCTGCTGTTCGACCCGAAGCGAACCGGCTTCGTCATGTACGGAGTGCAGGGGCGGACGTGGGTGGCACTCGGGGATCCGGTGTGTCCACCGCAGGACACTGCCGATCTCGTGCGGTCCTTCTTGGAGAAGTGCGACGATTTCGATGGCGTGCCAGTGTTCTACGAGGTCAGCAAGGATCAGTTGCACAGCTACGCCGACTTCGGCCTCACGTTCGTCAAGCTCGGCGAGGAAGCGAAGGTCGACCTGACGCAATTCACGCTCGATGGCGGGCGCGCGAAGAAGCAGCGGCAGATCCTGCATCATCTGGACAGGACCGGAGCCACATTCCGGATCGCTTGCCGCGAGCAGGTGCCGGAGCTGATCGATCGACTGCGTGAGGTCTCGGACGACTGGCTGCGCGCGAAGGCGGGCAGCGAAAAAGGCTTCTCCCTCGGCTTCTTCGATCCCGAGTACCTCGCGCGTTTCCCGGTTGCGCTCATCGAGCGCGCCGGCTGCATCGTCGCGTTCGCGAACCTGTGGCCCGGTCCAGGCGGCGTCGAGCTGTCGGTCGACCTCATGCGGTACCGCAGCGATGGTCTACCCGAGGCGATGGAAGGGCTCCTGCTGCATCTGATGTCGTGGGGAAAGCGGGAGGGATACCGGTGGTTCTCGCTCGGCATGGCGCCGCTGTCCGGATTCGAGCGGTCGCCCGTCGCGCCGCTGTGGACGCGGCTGGGGTCGTTCCTCTACGAGCACGGCGAGGCGCTGTACGGCTTCCAGGGCCTGCGCGCGTACAAGGAAAAGTTTCATCCCGAATGGCAGCCACGATATCTCGTCTATCCCGGCGGGTTCACGCTGCCGCGCATCCTTGCGGACGTCGCCGCCCTGGTCGCGGGCGGCTATCGGCGAATTCTGCTCAAATGAAGTCGGTCCTCGTCATCGGCGCGGTTCTCGCTGCGCTGCTGCCGCGCGCGGCCGCCGCGCAGACCGAATCGCTGACGGATCCGACGTACGGACGTCTCTCGATTTACGCGCCCCCAGGCACGCCGAGCGCCGTCGTGTTGTTCCTCTCCGGCGACCGCGGGTGGAATCCGGCCGTCGACTCCATGGCTGAGCGCCTGCGCGATCTCGGCGCGCTCGTGGTCGGCATCGACATCCGGTCGTTTCGGCGCGGCCTTGCGTGGTCGGAATGGTGCACGTATCCGGCCGGAGATCTCGAGGAACTCTCGCGCAACGTACAGCTCCATCGCAAACTCCCGGTGTACAAGCGGCCGGTTCTCGTTGGCTATTCGTCGGGCGCCACCCTCGTGTACGCGGCGCTCGCGTCGGCGCCGCCCGAGACCTTCGCTGGCGCCATCAGCCTCGGGTTCTGTCCGGAACTTGTGATTCGTCCGCCGCTTTGCGAGATGCGCGGGTTGAAGACACGGAGAGGCAGCGATGCCCATGGCTACGACGTGCAGCCTTTCCCGGGTCTGAGAGTTCCATGGGTGGTGTTGCAGGGCGAGGCCGATCGAGTGTGCAAGCCGGAGCGAACGCGAGCGTTCGTCGAGACAACAGGCGGTGCGCGGCTGGTTTCGTTGCCACAGGTCGGCCACGGATTCGGCGTGCCGCGTGATTGGGCGGGTCAGTTCCTCGACGCCTATCGCGCGGTGGCCGGTTCAGTACGACCCGAGGAATCGGCGCGGCCGGCGGTGCCGGCGATCGCGGATCTCCCGCTCGTCGAGGTGGCCGCGGACGGCGGCGCCGCGCGCGACGACATGGCGGTGATCGTCACCGGCGACGGCGGTTGGGCCGAGATCGACAAGTCGATAGCCGCATCGTTGGCGGCGGCAGGCGTGCCGGTCGTCGGCTGGAGCAGCCTTCGGTATTTCTGGACGGCGCGGACACCCGAGTCCGCGGCCGCCGATCTCGCGCGGATCATCAGGCATTACACGGCAGCGTGGCAGAAACGGCGTGTCACGCTGGTCGGCTACTCGTTCGGCGCCGACGTGCTGCCGTTTCTGGTCACGCGGCTCCCGCCCGACGCGTTGAGCCACGTCGCGAAAGTCGCGCTGCTCGGCCTGTCCGCGACCGCATCATTCGAGTTTCACGTTGCCGAGTGGCTCGGAGGCCGATCGCCGACGCAGTACCGTACGGTGCCCGAAGTGGAACGCCTTCCCGTGCCGCTATTGTGCGTTCGCGGATCTGGTGAGAACGACTCAGCCTGCTCGTCGCTGGCTGGCCGCCACGTTTCGGTCGTGACGATCGGCGAAGGTCATCATTTCGGCGGCGAGTACCGCCGCGTCGCGGACGCAATCCTTCAACGGTAGCCTCCTCGCCACCGTGCTCACGACTGGTCATCTGTCGGCGTCCTCGCTGCTGACGCCAGACGGCCCGCACGATTCGAGCGAGCTCATTCGCGAGTCCTCACGCTTTCTTTTCGCACTTTTGTTTTGACCCTTCATTCGGCCAGGCGGTACGTTGTGTTTTCTCGCGAGCGCGCACGAATTGGCTGGCCGTTTATGCATGAAATCTGAAGATCACACGAGAGAGGAGATATCCCATGAACATCCCACAGTTCACTGCGGAAGCGTCGCTCGACCAGGTCGAAAAGCCCTTTTACTCAGCCGGGCAGGTGCGCGAGATCCGCCAGACTGTTCAGCCAGCGTTTATCCGCAGCTGCCGGGCGATCTGTGGAGGTGATCTGGACTGCCTTCAATGCTGCTTCTGTATCCGCCGCGGTGGCCACCCATCGCAATGCTGCGACACTCTGTAGAGGCGTACTTCGCGTCGTGTAATTGGGGCGTGATTTGAATCGACGCGTCACTACTCGTGTCGTAACGCGGTGAGCGGATCGATGCGAGACGCGCGCCTGGCTGGCACGTATGCCGCGATGAGCGCCATCGCCAAAAGCAGGGCGGTGGCACCTACAAGAGTCATCGGATCGTGAGGCTCGACGCCGAATAGTTGACTCCGAACCAGCCGGACTCCACCGAGGGCCCCCAGCAGCCCGGCAAGGGTGCCGGCGACGACTGTCAGCGTGGCCTCGCGCACGATCATCCAGAGCACCGTGGCCGACTGAGCGCCCAAAGCCATCCGCAGCCCAATTTCTGCGGTTCGCAGCGTCACTGCGTAGCTGGTAAGTCCGTACAAACCGATACACGCCAGCACTACAGCGAAGCCTCCGAGGTAAGACGTCAGTAGTGCCAGCAGGCGCTCGCGCGATAGTGAATCCTGCGTTTGCTCCTCCAACGTTCTGACTCGGAACATCTGAAGACGGGAATCCACGCGAGACATGGCTTCGCGAACAGACGACAAGACGTCCTGCATCCCTCCCGCATACCGAATTTCGAAGGTCGGTGAGGAGAAGAACTCCTTGGGCTGTGCCTGAAAGAACGGAAAGTACAGCACTTCGCGGGGCGCGTCTTTGATATTGGCGTAACGGGTGTCCCTGACGACTCCAATGACCTCACGTGCACTGCGTCCGGATCCAAGGCGCTGCCCGATCGGGTTGCCCGCGAAGTGGCGTGCCATGCGTTCGCTGATGATCGCCACTTTTGGTGCGTCGGGTGAGTCTCGTTCGTCAAAGTCTCGTCCCGCCAAGAAAGGGATTCCGAGCGTGGCGAAGTATCCCGGCGCAAGATTGTTAAATGCGACACGGACACGTTGATCGTCGGGAAGCGAGCGGTCTCCGATCTGCGAGACAGAGGAGACGAGATAGTACGTGTCACTCACAGGCCGGACGGCGGACGCAGTCGCCGACTGGGCGCCACGAACGCTGCGCAGGGCCTCGAGAAGGCGCCGGTACGTTAAAGGAACGCCGAGACCTTTGATGCCGGCCAGCTCCGCGTCGACGGAGAACATGAGCACATTCCGGCGGTCGTAGCCAGTATCCTGCGCCCAGAGTTGCCCGAGCGTTCGAAGGAAGAGGCCGGCTCCCACCAGAAGCAAAAGCGACAACCCGACTTGGGTTCCGACAAGGACGCGGTCGATCACGCGACCACGAGGGCCGCTGCCAATCTGTCTGTTCGTCACCACGCGTCGAGGTGACGTGGCCCGCAGCGCCGGCATCAGGCCAAACAACAGACAGCACGCAACCGACACGCCGATTGTGAAGCGCACGAGTCGAAGGTTCGAGGTGAGCTCGATAGGCAAGCGTTCCGCCACAGGAGCTGCAATCCCCAGTAGCAGGCGGCTACCCGAAGAGGCTAGCGCGAAACCAGCCACGCCACCGAGAGTCGCCAACAGCATCGACTCCGTGAAAAGTTGTCGGACTATGCGCGTCCGTCCCGCCCCAAGCGCCAGGCGCGTCGAGATCTCGCGTTGTCTTGCATCCGACCGCGCCAGCAATAACGTGGCGAGATTCAGGCTGGCGAGCAGCAGAACCGCTCCGAGCGCCATCAAGAGTAGCCGCAGCCACGGCTCGTGGGCGTGTCGAAGAGCGCTGTTCGAGCCTCTCGCGGCGGGTTCGAGCCGCAGTTGGTTCTCGCGAGCGAGGCGCACTTGGGTCAGGGTTCGCGCTGCGTCCAGGCTCACCTGCGCGAAAGAGGTCTTGAGGTCGGCTTCAGCTTGTTCGATGGTTACCGCTGACTTCAGACGACCCATCACGTAGATCCATGTGGCGAACGCATCGTTCCAGAGCGGGTTCTCTCCGTTCAGCCCGTCGCGTGCCCGCATCGGGACACTGATGTCGTAGGTCCGGCCCACTTCCGTTCCGAAAAACCCCGCCGGTTCGACGCCGATGATCGTGAACGGCACGCCGTTGAGCGTCACAGCGGTTCCAACGATGTCGGCGCGCCCGCCGAAGCGACGCTGCCAGTACGCATGGCTCAAGACGGCGACGCGTTCGCCCGACCGATCGTCCCGCGGCTGCAATAGACGACCGACCGACGGTGAAAGCTCCAGCGCAGAGTAGTAGTCGCCCGTGACCTGGATGCCCTCAACGAGACCCGATTCGCCGCGTACGGAAAGAGTCGCCCGACCAAACGGATACATCGCGAACAGACCAGACAGTGTGGCGTTGTGCTGGTGCATCTGTTCGAATTGCGGGTACGGCAGCGAGTAATTGAAATTACCGCCGGGATGGCCCAACGAGGCGACGACAAGTCGATCCGGTTCGGGGACCGCGAGTTTCTGAAGCACGATGGCATCAAACAGGGTGAAAGTGGCGCCTGTCACACCGATGCCGAGCGCGAGTGATGCCACTGCAAAGACCGTGAACACTCGGCTACGGAGAAGCAACCGAAATCCAAAACGCACGTCGCGAGCGAGATCGTGTAGCCAAGGCAGGCCGCGTTGGTCGCTGGCCATTCGCATTCTCAGCTCGCTAACTGTGATCCTGGAGGAGCGTGTGCATGATGGTGGTCATGCGATCCCATTCCGCCTTTTCGGCGGCAAGTTGCCGACGTCCAGCACCGGTGATGGTGTAGAAGCGCGCCTTCCGGCTGGTGTCGGTGACGCTCCACTTGGAATGAACAAGGCCGCGCTGTTCCAGGCGCATCAGTCCGGGGTACAGCGTCCCCATATTGATCCGGAGCGCGCTACCGGAGACCTGCTCCAAACGTGCGGCGATCGAGTACCCGTGGAGGGGTCCAAGGGTGGCAAGAGTCTGTAGCAGCATGAGGTCGAGCGTGCCCTGAAGAACTTCAGCCTTTGCGGGCGGCCTATTCGCCACGCCGTTGGTCTATCACGTGTTCCATTAGACGGTCAAATGAGAAGCCCAGATGAGCCCAGACGCAAGGGCGAGTGTTTGGGTTGTGCGCCGACGCGCGCGCGAGGCCGCGGGCCTCAAGGGATTCCAGCTTCGCGATCTTCGTCACGAAGCAGCATCCAGGTTCGAAGAAGCAGGTGTCGTCACGAGTCGAGCAGGCGAGAGCGCAGTCCGAGAGTCTTGCAAATTCCTGCAAAGAGACTCCGGATCAGGTCCCGCACGCAGACGACGCCGGGGCGTCGTCCACGCCGAGCAAGTCACGGCCTTCTTAGCGACTTAGGGTTTGGTGCGGAAGGGGGGATTCGAACCCCCACGGTATTGCTACCGCCAGCCCCTCAAGCTGGTGCGTCTGCCAGTTCCGCCACTTCCGCAATTCTGAGGGACGCGATTACTTCGGCTGCTGCGCGGGCGTCTGCTGCGGTTGCGCCGGCGGCGTCGTGGGCGTCGTCGAACCGGCCGGAGCCGGAGTCGTCGGCGCCGGCGTCGTCGTCTTTGCCGGCGGCGGCGCCGGCATGCCGCCCATCAACGATCCGGGTCCCCGCTGGCCGATGATCGCCAGGACGAGCGCGCCCAGCATGAACAGCACAGCGAGAACAGTCGTTGCCTTCGTCAGCACCGTTGCGCCCGCGCGCGCGCCGAACGCCGACTGACTGCCTCCGCCGCCGAAGGCCGCTGCCATATCGCCCTTGCCTTGTTGCAGCAGCACGACGAGCAGGAGCATCACGCAAATCGCGACGTACAGAGCCGTTAGTAGATAGTAAAGAACCATGGAATGCCCAAAAACAACCGATTATACCGCAGCAGGACGGCTGCGGGCGACGATGTCGACGAAGCTGCGGACCTCGAGGGAGGCGCCGCCTACGAGGGCGCCGTCGACGTCCGGTTCCGCGATCAGATCGCGGGTGTTGTCCGGTTTCACGCTGCCGCCGTAAATCACATGGCAACGGTCGGCGGCGTCGCCGCCGAACCATTGACGCAGACGCCTACGGATGTGTGCATGCGCTTCACCGGCCTGCCCGGCCGTCGCGGTGCGGCCCGTACCTATCGCCCAGACGGGCTCGTAGGCCACTACGAGTTCTGCTACCTGATCGGTTGTGAGCTGATCGAGTCCATCTTTGATCTGACGGTCCAGAACCGCCAGCGTTGCATCGCGCTCGCGCTCTTCGAGCGTCTCGCCGACACATACGATCGGCGTCAAGCCCGCCCCGATCGCGGCGATGACTTTTCGATTGACGATGGAATCGGTCTCCCCGAACAACCGTCGACGTTCCGAGTGTCCGATGATCGTGTACTCCGCGCCAGATTCCTTGATCATGCCAGGCGCGATCTCGCCGGTGAACGCACCCTCGCGCTCCCAAAACACATCTTGCGCGGCGACGCCGATGTTCGAGTTTCGAACCGCCTCGGCCACTGCGTGCAGCGCAGTGAACGGCGGCGCGACGACCATTTCGACGTCATGCACGTCCTTGACGTGGCTCTTGAGCTCTTTGACGAACAAGACCGCTTCGTGCACGGTCTTGAACATCTTCCAGTTGCCGGCGATGAATGGGATTCTCATAGGGCAGGAATGGAGCGCCGCTCATTTCTCCGTGAGCGCCGCCACACCAGGCAGCGTTCGTCCAGCCAGAAACTCGAGCGACGCGCCGCCTCCAGTCGAGATGTGCGTGATTCTGTCGGCTACGCCGGCCTTGTTCACCGCCGCAATGGAATCTCCGCCCCCGACGATCGTGGTGCCGTGGACCGACGCGACGGCGCGTGCGATGGCGCTGGTTCCCGCTGCAAACACCTCGAGCTCGAAGACGCCCATCGGGCCGTTCCACACGATCGTCCGAGCATCCCGAATGGCGGCGTCGTACGCCGCGATGGTGGCGGGACCGATGTCCACGCCCATGCGATCGCCGATGCGCGCATCGTCCACACCGAGCACTTCGTGCGCCGTCCCTTCGGCAATCCGATCGGTGACGACATGATCGATCGGTAGATCGAACTGAACTTTGCGAGCCGCAGCGTCTTTCGTTATCGCGCGTGCGGCGTCCAGCTTGTCGTCCTCGACCAGCGACTTCCCGGTCGGCAACCCTCGCGATTTGAAGAACGTGTACGCCATGGCGCCGCCGACCAGCAGCCGATCGACCTTGCCGAGCATGTTCTGGATGACGTCGATCTTGTCCGACACCTTCGCGCCTCCGAGGATGACGACGAACGGCCGGTCGGGCGATTCGACGGCGCGACCCAGGTACTGAAGCTCGCGTTCCATCAGAAATCCGGCGGCCGCCCGACGCACGTGATGCGTAATGCCTTCGACAGACGCGTGCGCACGATGCGCAGCGCCAAACGCGTCGTCCACGTATTCGTCGGCCAGTGAGGCGAGCGCCGCCGCAAAGGTCGGATCGTTCTTCTCCTCTTCAGGATGAAACCGCAGGTTCTCTAGTAGCACGACACCGCTGCCGGCGCGATGCGCCTGCGCGACCGCCGACTGCGCCGCGTCTCCGATGCAGTCGTCCGTGAACGTCACCGGCCGCTTCAGGAGTTCGGCGAGACGATCGGCAACCGGACGCAGCGTGTACCGAGACTCCCGCTTGCCTTTGGGACGGCCGAAGTGGCTTGCGGCAACCACTGTTGCGCCGCGATCGAGCGCGTGCTGGATTGTCGGCAGCGAGGCGCGAATACGCGTATCGTCTTCGATGCGGCCGCCGTCCAGTGGGACATTGAAGTCCACGCGGATGAACGCGCGTTTACCTTTGAGGTCGAGGTCCGCGATGGAAAGCTTTGGCACAGTTATTAGCCTCAAATCCTCAGATCCTCAAATCCTCAAATCCTCAAATGTCAGACACCCTTTTTCACCATCATCCGAACCAAATCCACGCATCGAGTCGAGTAAGCCCACTCGTTGTCGTACCAGGAGAGGACTTTCACGAAGTCGCCGTCCATCACCTTGGTGTACGGCGTGTCGACGATCGACGAGTAGGGATTGCCTCTGAAATCGATCGAGACGAGCGGTTCCGTCGAGCAGGTCAGGATGCCTTTCAGCGGACCGTTGGCCGCCGCACTGAACGCCGCGTTGACCGATTCCGCAGTCGCAGGCTTGTCGAGAAGGGCCGCGAGGTCCACGCACGAAACGTTCGGCGTCGGCACGCGTATGGAAATGCCGTCGAGCTTGCCTTTCAAGTCCGGCAGCACTTCTCCCACGGCGACGGCCGCGCCGGTAGTCGTCGGGATCATGGACAGTGCAGCCGCGCGTGCACGCCGCAGATCCCGGTGCGGCAAGTCGAGCAGCTGCTGATCGTTGGTATACGAGTGAATCGTCGTCATCCATCCTTTGCGGATGCCGAATGTCTGGTGGAGCACCTTCGCGAGCGGCGCCAGGCAGTTGGTGGTGCACGACGCGTTGGAGACGATCGTGTGCTTGGCAGGGTCGTAGCAATCGTCGTTGACGCCGAGCACGAGCGACACGTCGGGCTTTTTCGCCGGCGCCGTGATCACGACCCGCTTGGCCCCGGCCGTGAGATGCTTGGCCGCATCGTCGCGACCGGTGAAGAGGCCGGTGGATTCGAACACGACGTCGACGCCAAGCTCTTTCCACGGCAGCTGCGCCGGATCTCGCATCGACAGCACCTTGAATTCGTCGCCGTCCACGGAAATCGCGTCCTTCGTCGCTTCGACGCGCGCATGCAGATTGCCGAGCACCGAGTCGTACTTGAGCAGATGCGCCAGTGTGTGCGCGCTCGTCAGATCGTTGACGGCGACGAAGTCGATGTTCTTGTCGCCGAGCGCCGCGCGCATGATGTTGCGGCCGATGCGGCCAAACCCGTTGATCCCGACCCTGACAGGCATTCGGTCCTCCAGGACAAACGTTTCATTCTACAATACCCCGTCGCGATGTATCTCGCCTACAGCCTGCTCACGCTCGCCGCGTTCGTCGTCGTGTCCCCGTACTTTCTGTACCAGGCGATTCACTACAAGAAATACATCGGCAGCCTGCGCCAGCGTCTCGGACTGTTGCCTCTCTCGTTCAATTTCGACGGCGAGGACTCGATCTGGATACACGCGGTCTCGGTCGGCGAGGCGCTGACAGCTCGTGCGCTGGCCGCGGATCTCAAGACGCGCTATCCACGGCTCCGGCTGTTTCTGTCGACGACGACGATCGCCGGCCAACAGGTGGCGCGACGCACGTTGTCGGATGTTGACGCCGTCTTCTATTTCCCGTTCGACTGGACATTCATCGTGCGCCGCACGCTTCGCCTGGTCCGGCCGCGCCTGTTCATCATGATGGAAACGGAAATCTGGCCGAACCTGCTGCGGGCGTGCCGCAGGAACGGCGTGAAGACGGTGCTGATCAACGGACGAATCTCGTCGCGTTCGTATCCACGTTATCGCCTGATTCGGCCCTTTTTCAGGCGCGTGCTCGCCGACGTCGACCGCTTCTGCATGCAAAACGAGGAGTCGGCGCGCCGGTTGGTCGATCTCGGCGCCGACTCTGCACGCATCACAGTGACCGGCAGCCTGAAATTCGATTCGTTGGAGCTGCCCGCGGCGACCGCGCATGGGAAGCCCCGCGAGCGCGTGCTGCGGTTCTTCCGAATCGGTCCTCAGCGCACGGTCATCGTTGCCGGCAGCACAATGCGCGGCGAAGAAGCGGCGGTGCTGCGCGCCTTCGCACGCATCAAGACCGCGATGCCGAGCGCGCTCGCGATCCTGGCGCCTCGCCAACCGGAACGCTTTGGAGAGGCCGAACGCATCGCGCGAGATGCCGGGTTCGTGACGATTCGGCGCACCGAGCTACCAATCGACGCCGAGCCGCGCGCGGACGTGGTCGTGCTCGATACGATCGGCGAACTTGCGCAGATCTATCAGCTCGCGACAGCCGTCTTCGTGGGCGGCAGCCTCGTCGATCACGGCGGCCACAACATCCTCGAACCTGCTGTCTTCGGGAAACCCGTCGTGTTCGGCCCCCACATGCTGAACTTCAAGGAGATTGCGGACGCCTTTCTGGCCAACGACGCCGCGCTCCAGGTCGCGTCCGATCGCGAGCTGGAACAGGTGCTGCTGACACTCGTCACCGACTCGGTGCGTCGCGCCCGCCTCGGCGCGGCCGCGCGCGCGCTGGTCGAAGCCAATCGGGGTGCAAAGACCAAAACGCTGGCCGTGATTGGCGATCTGCTGCCCGCGGCGGGCTCCGGCGCCGTCATCCGGCCCTTCCGTCTGGTGCATTGATCCGCTTGTTGAGCGCGGCCTTTGGCGCGGCAGCGGCCTGGCGCCGCCGGCAACACGCGCGCGATCCCACCCGTCGCCGCGTGCTCGACAACCCGGTCATCAGCGTCGGCAGCTTGCGCATCGGCGGAAGCGGGAAGACTCCGGTCGTCGAATACATCGCGCGCCTGCTGCTCGGAAGTGGGGAGCGGCCCGCGATCCTGACGCGTGGGTATGCGCGTCGCGTGGCCCGCGATGGCGTCACGGTGGTCTCCGACGGCGTCGGAGTACGCGCCACCATTCACGACGCGGGCGACGAACCGCTCATGCTCGCGTGCGCGTTGCCTGGCGTACGTGTGCTCGTCGCGGCCAACCGCTATCTGGCCGGCTGCGTCGCCGAGCGCCAGCTCGACGCGACGATCCACATCCTCGACGATGGGTTCCAGCATCTGACGCTGAAGCGTGATGTCGACCTGCTGCTCGTCTCGGACGAAGACCTGTCGGACCATCCGGTGCCGGCCGGACGACTGCGCGAGGGCATCGGAGCGGCCTCGGCTGCAGATGCGCTGCTCGTCACTGCCGGCTACGATACCGCGGCCGAACGCGTCGGCCGGGCGCTGGGCGTTGCGACCGTGTTTCGCGTGTCTCGATCCGTCGGTGCCCCACGCATGATTGCCGGCGATCGCCCCTCCGTCGTCGTCCCCGCCGGGTCGCGCGTGTTCGTGGTGAGCGGCATCGCGCGTCCCGAGCGATTCACGACAGATGTGACGTCGGCGGGATGGGAGCTTGCGGGTACGATGGCATTTCGCGATCACCATCGATTCAGCCAGGCCGATATCCGCCGGATTGCCAACGCTGCGCGATTGGCCGCATCGGCGATCGTACTGACAACCGAGAAGGATGCCGTGCGGCTGATGGCGTTGGATCTTGGTGATCTGCCGATTGCCTCGGTTCCGCTTGCGCTTGCCGTGGAGCCGGCGGATCAGTTTCGTACGTGGCTTCTGGAGAGAATTGGAAAAGGCAGAAGGCAGAAGGCAGAAGTCAGAAGTCAGAAGTTAGAAGGTAAAAGGCAGAAGTTCGATCGATGAAACACCGAATTGAGTACGCGCTCGTGCGGATGCTGATCGGGCTCGTGCGAATCCTGCCCGATGGCGTCGTTCGCGCCAGCGGCACTGTTCTCGGTCTGGCGT
>JBKPDW010000287.1:0-7098 GCA_046728115.1 Acidobacteriota bacterium
CGAGTGAGGTCAGCCTGCACCCGGCCCGGCCACGTGCCTTGCCAGGAGGCCTCCCAGGTGGCCCTGCCGATGCCGCCGGCCGGCGACAACGTCAGGCGCTGAATGTAGATCAGGTTGTAGGCGAGCCAGGGCGTCAACACGATCGCGAAGGCCACGAGCATCCAGCCCCATGGAAGGACGGTTCGCCATTGGCGCTGCGCAAGAGCGGCGAGCGTGACTGCGCCGACGATCGCGATTGGAAACATCGCAAACGACGGCCGTGTCAACGTTGCGAGACCGATGAACACGCCGGTAAGCATGAAGTCACAGCTACGTCGATCCTGGACCGCGCGCACAGCGGTCCACATTGCGAGCGTCACGAAGAACGTGCACAGGACCTCGGTCAGCACGAGCGCGCCGTAGTACGGGATTGGGGAAAAGAGCGCGGTGAACCCGGCCGCGGCCAGCGCCACGCGCGAAGTCGCCAACCGGGCGGTCATCGCGTACACCGCGAGCACGATGAGCACGAACAGCAGAGCCTGGGCGGCGGCAACCGCGGCATGGCTCTCGCCAGCAATGCGATAGGTCAGCGCGACGAACATCGGGTATGCGGGCGTGCGGATCGTTTCGGGCACGAACGGCTGCGCATCAGGGTTTCTCGTGAATTTGCCCGTCGTCGCGAGAATGTGGCCGAGACGCTGATAGCCGACCTGATCGTCCCAGGCGGCATCCCAGTCGGGACGCTGGTAGACCGTGAAGCACGCCGCGTGCGCGAGCGCCACGAACGCGATCACCATCAGCATGCCGGTCGGACGTTTGTCCATTCGTCCTTTCGTCAGCTCAACAACCCGTGATAGACGGACACGATATCCGACATCAGACGATCGAATCCGTATCGTGCCATCACCGACGCGCGACGCGCCGCAATTCTTTCGGGCGTCCGCTCCGCCGGCGACAGCAGCCGCACCACATGCGTCGCCAAAGCCGTCACGTCGTTGTCTGGTGCGATCGCGCCGAGAATCATATCGTTCACCACGTCGCTGACGCCGCCAACGTCCGTGCTCACGACGGGAATTCCAGCTGCCAAAGCCTCGATCACCGCGACCGGCGTGCCCTCGTTGCGCGACGTGAGCACGCACACGTCGGTCGCGCCGTAAATGGCCGTCAGATCCTTGCGCCAGCCGAGAAAGCGGACGTGGCGCTCGAGCCCCAGCCGTCGCGTCAGCGCTTCGAGCTCGGCACGACGATCGCCGTCGCCGACAATGGCGAAGAGCGTGGAAGATTGCAGGGCGTGAACCTGTTGTGCGACGCGAAGGAACAGCTCGTGCTGCTTGATCGCGGTCAGGCGTCCGACGATCGTCACGATAGGCGCGGCCGCGTCGAGTCCGAGCGATGCTCGCGCTCGGTGACGGTCCGCGTCGTCGATACGCGCAAGCGGGGCGAGGTCGAATCCCAGCGGCACGACGGCCCACTGGTCGGCACGCCCAATCCGGTAACGATCTCTCAGATCGGCGGCAACGCGCGGCGAGATGGCGATCAGGCGATCCGTCGACCGCGCGAGCAGACGTTCGATCGTGATGAACACGCCGGCGTACCGGAAATACCCTTCGAGACTGTGCCCGTGATAAGTGTGAACGGTTCGTGCCTTTGCTTGCGTCCATCGGTTGTAGGCGAGCGCCGCAACGCGGCCCACCGAACCTGCTTTCGCCGTGTGCGTGTGAACGATGTGCGGTTTGAAGGCCTTCAGGTGCCGGAGGATGACATGCACGGCACGCGCGTCTGCCAGCGGGGCCACCGATCGGCCAAGCGATGGGACGTACAACGACTCAACCTGTCGGCCCTTCAGCAGATAGCTCATGTCGCCTTCGCCGTCCGCGAGGCGGCCATGGATCAGCAGAGTGTCGAATCCGCGGTCGCGCAGGCGATCCGAGAGCGTTGCCGCTTGAATCGCCGGGCCGCCGATGTTGAGACGCGTGATGATGCGCGCGATGCGTACCATGCGCGTCTCTATACTAGTCGGGCGTCCACGACGGATCAGTACGGGCCTCGTGGAAAACGCAAAGGCCGCCACGACCGCCAGCTATGAATTGGCGGCGAAACAGTAGCAATCCCGCGGATACAGGGCACGAGTCGAGCGATCGTATGACGCGCCGGAAGCGACTCCTCTTTGCGCTGGTCGCGATCGTGCTCGCTGTCGCGACGCCGCTTGCGGTGACACTCTGCGCCGACATCTATCTGCATCACCGGGTCGAACGGCGCGCCGGCGTGAATATCTGGGGCTATCGAGGACCCAAGGTTCCCGCCAGACGATCCGGCGAACATCGCATGGCTGTGCTCGGCGGCAGCACCGTGTTCGGGTACGGAGTCGAGTGGAACGAAACCATTCCGTTTCTGCTCCAAAACGATCTCAGACCGTTGTCGCGCGGCGGGGCTCCCGTGTCGGTCATCAATCTCGGGATCGTCGGTCACGGCGCGTACTCGTTTCGATGGACGCTCGAAGACTATCTGGGTCTCGACTTCGACACGGTCGTGCTGTACGAGGGTTACAACGACATGGGCGAGGTGCTGAATCTCAACGCAAGCCATCGTGATTCGCCGGTGTTCCGCCTGACCGGTTACTACCCGGTTCTTCCGGTGGCGCTGCACGAAAAGGCGATGGCGTTGAGGTATGGCGGCGATGTCGATGCGTTCTACCGCGGCGACAAGACGGTCTTTCGTCCGAATCTGGCCGCCCGGACGACGGCGGGAGCCCTCGATGCCGCGGCTGCCGTCGGCCGGACGCTCGACGCCCAGCTCGGTCGTCTGGCGTCCGCGCCTGTGGTGCAGGCCACAGGCGGTCTCCATGTATCGGACACTGAATGTATCACGCGCTGGAAGCACTACTGCGGGGCCGTGTACGATGCCGTGACGTTTGCGCTCGCGCACCGAAAGAAGGTACTGGTCGTGACGCAGCCGTACGTTCCAGGTGACCATCGCGAGCAGCAGGCGGAGCTTCGCATGATGTTGCGGGCGACCTTTGCCGGTAATCCCAACCTGGCGTACGTGAATCTTGGCGATGCGATCGACGTAATGGACGGCAGGCTCTCGTTCGACCACATGCATCTCACCGTGGAGGGCAACCGGATCGTTGCGAGGTACCTTGTGGCGCCGGTGGCGGCGCTCATGCCTGACGCCTTCAATAGTCCGACCGAGGCCGGCCGTCGCGGAACCGAATGATGCCAGACACGTCCATCAGGAAGGAGCCCAGCCCGCATCGGTGGCGTGCACTGGGCACCCGGTATGTCCCGCCGCCCATCGCGCCGAGCCATCGTTCGTTTGGTTTGACGGTAGGGACGGTGTTGCTGCTGTTTGCCGCGTTCACCACGTGGCGCGGACACATCACGCGCGGCGAAGCGCTCGCCGCCGTTGGGACCGTGCTCATAATGGCCGCGCTGGTGGCGCCAAAGTGGCTCGCCGCGCCCGCGGCCGCCTGGTCGAAAGTCGGACACGCGCTTGGCTGGTTCAACTCACGCGTGCTCCTGACGGTGATGTTCGCCCTGGTGTTGTGGCCCGTCGGCGCGATCAGCCGCCTGTTTGGGAACGACCCGCTCGAACGTCGCGGTCGCACGTCGATGTGGACCCCGTATCCGACCCGTTTGCGCGATCCGAAACATTTCGAGCGTCAGTTCTGATGACAGAGGAGTAGCCAGGCATGTCGAAGTTGAGTATCGTCGGCGAATTCGTGCAGTTTCTCAAGACCGAGAAGAAGTACTGGCTGACGCCGATCATCGTGGTGTTCGTTCTCCTGGGCCTGTTGATCGTCTTCTCGCAGTCGAGCGCCGTCGCTCCGTTCATTTACACGCTCTTCTAACTAATCCCTAATCCGCAATCCCCACTCCCGTTTCAAGATGCGTATCCTCGGCATCTCGGCCTACTACCACGATTCGGCGGCCTGTATCGTCTTCGACGATCGGATCGTGGCTGCCGCACAGGAAGAACGGTTCACGCGGAAGAAACACGATGCGTCGTTTCCCTCTAACGCCGTGGCGTACTGCCTGAAGGAAGCGGGCGTGACGATCGAAGAGATCGACCTCGCCGGCTTCTACGAGAAGCCGCTCGTAAAGTTCGATCGGCTCCTCGAATCGTATCTCGTCGTTGCGCCGCGCGGTCTCAAGTCGTACCTCATGGCGATGCCGCAATGGCTCGGGAGCAAGCTCTGGCTGGCAGACGGCATCCGCCGCGAGCTGGGTCGCGAGAACCTGCGCGTCATGTTCGGGGACCATCACGAATCCCATGCGGCGTCGGCGTTCTACCCTTCGCCGTTCGAAGAGGCCGCGATCCTCACGATGGATGGCGTGGGCGAGTGGGCGACTTCGTCCATCGGGGTCGGCCGCGGGTCGTCGATGGAGATGCTGCAGCAGCAGCGGTTTCCGCACTCGGTCGGCCTGCTGTATTCGGCGTTCACGTATTTCACCGGCTTCAAGGTCAACTCCGGTGAATACAAAGTGATGGGCCTCGCGCCGTACGGCGAACCGCGCTACGTTTCGACCATTCGCGATCGCATCGTCGAGATCCACGACGACGGCAGCATTCACCTCGATCTCGATTACTTCGAGTTCGTGCACGGACTGACGATGACGGGCGAAGCCTTCGAGCGCGCGTTCGACGGTCCGGCGCGGAAACCCGAGACGCCGTTGACTCAACGCGAGCTGGATCTTGCGCGGTCGATCCAGGACGTCACCGAAGAAATCATGCTGCGAATGGCACGAATGGCGCACCGGCTGACCGGTTCGAAGAACCTGTGCATGGCCGGCGGGGTCGCGCTCAACTGCGTTGGCAACGGGCGGATCCAGCGCGAAGGGCCGTTCGAGGAACTCTGGATTCAACCCGCAGCCGGCGATGCCGGCGGTGCGGTCGGCGTCGCCTTGTCGCTCGCCCATCGTCAAGCCGGTGTGCCGCGAGTGAGCGCGCAACGAGCCGGTCTCTGGGAACCACGCGTCGCGACTGGAGCGGCTCAATCCGAGCGCTGCGAACGATCGAAGGTACGGCGCTATGCCGACGCGATGCACGGTTCGTTTCTAGGCCCGTCGTTCAGCGACGACGAGATTGAGGAATGGCTGCAGCAATCGGAATACATCGGCGAGCGCGTTCCGCGCGAGAGGCTCGCCCACCGCGTGGCCGAGCTGCTCGCCCACGAGCAGGTCATCGGACTTGTCCAGGGGCGAATGGAATTCGGGCCCCGCGCCCTGGGCGGCCGCTCGATCATCGGCGATGCGAGGTCGCCGAAGATGCAGTCGGTGATGAACCTGAAAATCAAGTTTCGCGAGTCGTTTCGACCGTTCGCGCCGGCCGTGTTGCGCGAACATGTGTCCGACTGGTTCGAGCTGGATTCCGACAGCCCGTACATGCTGCTGGTGGCCGACGTGGTCAAGGCGCGCCGGATCGAGATGACTCCGGAAGAACAGGCGTTGTGGGGAATCGAGAAACTGAACGTGCCGCGCTCGGCCATTCCCGCGGTGACGCACGTGGATTATTCCGCACGGGTGCAGACCGTGCGGCGCGATACCAACCCGCTCTTCTACGACATCATCGCGGCATTCCACCGCCTGACCGGCTGCCCGGTGATCGTCAACACGTCGTTCAACGTCCGCGGCGAGCCGATCGTGTGCACGCCTGAGGATGCCTACCGCTGCTTCATGCGGACCGCCATGGACGTGCTCGTTCTCGAGTCCTTCATTCTGATGAAGGACAAGCAACCCGCTGCCGAGACCAGCACGGCGTGGCAACAGGAATTCGTGCTCGATTGAAATCCTGGAACCGCAGCGATCGCAGAGATGCCGGAGATCGTCGACATCGCAGAGATCGCAGAAACAAAGAAATCGCAGATCTCGCGGCGACTCGGAGAGCGCTGACTTTCGCGAGCCCGACATTGGGCTGATTCGATCATGACGGCGAAAGCCGAGGCAATCACAAGCGACACGCTGCTCGATCGAACGGCGCGGCTGAGTCCGGGCGCGTACTGGGAATTGCTCGTGAACCTGACGAAGCGCGAGGTAAAGAGTCGGTACAGCCAGTCGTTCTTCGGCTTCGCCTGGGCGATCGCGCAGCCGCTGGCCACGATGCTGGTGTTCACATTCGTGTTCTCGCGCCTGGGTCAGATCGGCGCGGGCGGCGCGCCGTACCCCGTGTTCGCGTACGCCGCGCTGGTCCCCTGGTTCTTCTTCTCGAACGCGGTCAACTCCGGCATGATGAGCGTCATCATCTACCGGAACATCGTGACGAAGACGTACTTCCCGCGCGAGATCATTCCGCTCGCGCAGGTGGGCGCGCGGTTCCTCGACATCAGCGCCGCCACCGCAATTTTCGTGGTGCTGCTGCTGTACTACCGCATGAGCGTCGGTGTCTGGGCGCTCACGGTGCCCCTGTTTTTCGTGATGCTGGTTGCGTTCACGAGCGCGGTGACGCTGCTGACGTCGGCCATCAACGTGTTCTATCGCGACGTCGGTCCGGTCGTGACCATTTCTCTGCAACTGTGGCTGTATCTGACGCCGGTCGGGTATCCGCTTGCGAAGGTACCGGAGCAGTATCGGCTTTTTTTCGCACTCAACCCGCTGACCGCCATCATCGAAGGCAGCCGCACGGCAGTGGTCTTCAATAGGCCGCCGGATTGGTCGCTCGTGGGGCTCTCCGCCTCGATCATCGTCGTGCTGCTCGTCGGTTCCTCAATCCTGTTCAAGACGCTCGACCGCTACTTCGCTGACGTCATCTGATGTGACCCCTGTCGTCATCCAGCTTCAACAGGTCTCGAAACGATATCGAGCCGGACGATCGCGTACGTTCGCCGAACTGGTGATGTCGAATACTCGCCGCTTCTGGCGACCGGGCCACGACGACTCGGTGTTCAGCCACACCCTCGGCAAGCGCGACGCCAACATCTGGGCCGTGCGCGACCTGGACTTCGAAGTCAGACGTGGTGCGGGACTCGGCATCATCGGAGCGAACGGTGCAGGCAAGACCACGCTGCTGAAGCTGATTTCGCGCGTGACGTGGCCCACCACCGGACGCGTGCGCGTGGCCGGGCGCGTTGTCTCGCTGATCGAGCTTGGCGCCGGCTTCCATCCCGAATTGACCGGCAAGGAG
>JBKPDW010000288.1:0-30689 GCA_046728115.1 Acidobacteriota bacterium
TATCTGCTCAAAATCCGTCGCCCCTTCGCGGCGGCAGGGGACGAGAACAACAGCACGGGACCCGACGCAGTCGAATTGTCGCCGGCGCAGATCGCGGCGAAGGTCGAGCGCGATCCGGTGGAGTGGAACGCGCGAATCGAGGCGCTCCGAAATGTGGCGCTCGAAGCGCTCGAAGTCGTCAAGAGAAAAGACGTCAACGAACTGTGGGACGTCGGCGAGAATCTCGACAAAGCGTGCGAAGCGTGCCATCGGAGCTACTGGTACCCGGGCGAAGGCGCGGAGTTCTATCGGAAGCTGCAACGCCGCCTGGAGGAGTTCCACCAGCAATCGACGCGCGACAGCGCCGGCACGAGACCGCCGAAACGGTAAGGCGTCGGTCACGGAAACAAGTGAACGGTAACGGCTATACTCGCCTCACGATCGCCCTCAGGTCGTGCCGGGCGGCTCTGCGTGAAAGAGGCCTTGCCGTGAAGCTTCAGCGTTCCGTCGCTGCCCTCGCCGTCGGGACCCTCGCCGCGATCCCTGGGACCTCGCGATGGGCAACTCGTGTGGACGCCCAGACGCCGGGCGTGGCGACGACGGTCAACTGGCCACTTCACAATCTGGACCTCGCAGGCTCGCGGTACTCGCCGCTCGATCGGATCAACCGGTCCAACCTGAAGTCGCTCACGCCGCGTTGGCTCTTCCAGCATGGCGTCATCGACGGCGTCAGCAATCAGACCACGCCCATCATCGTCGACGGCACGATGTACGTGACCGATTCGCGCGGAAGCGTGTACGCGGTGGACGCGGCCGACGGCCACCTGCTGTGGTCGTACGACGTCACTGCCAAGCTTGGTGGCGGCGCGCGCGAAGGCTATGTCTTCCGCAATCGCGGCGTGACCTATGGCGACGGTGTCGTGTACACGGCCGGCGGGTCGTTCATCTTCGCCCTCGACGCGAAGAGTGGCACGCCCGTTCCGACGTTCGGCAAGGAGGGCCAGGCCAGCGTCATCCTCGACGTGCTGAATCAGCGCTACAGCGGCGTGAAGTCGGCGATCAGCATGGGCTACTGGTTCACGACGGCGCCGCAATACTTCAACGGCGTCCTGTACATCGGGAGCACGCGCAGCGAGAGCCACATCCCCGGCGGCCACGTGCTTGCAGTGGACGCGAAAACGGGAAGAGTGCTGTGGCACTTCAACACGATTCCTCAGGACGAGCAGGATCAGGGATGGGAGGTAGCAGGTCCGACGTGGGTGGGTGGGGAGCGAAACGGGGGCGGGATCTGGGAAACGGCGGCGATTGACGCGGAATTCGGGATGCTCTACATGGCCGTCGGCAATCCGTTCGGTGACAGCACCAGGCGCGCCGGCATGAATCTCTTTACCAACTCGATCATCGCGCTCGCGCTGGATACGGGTCGGCTCACATGGTATTTCCAGCAAACGCATCACGACGTGTGGGACTACGACTCGGGCGCGCCACCGATCCTGTTCGACATGCAGGTGGGCGGCCGTCGGGTCAAGGCGTTGGCCGAGGCGAGCAAGAACGGATTCCTGTACATCCTGGACCGCGAGACAGGAAAGCCGGTCCACCCGATCAAAGAGGTGCCGGTGCCGACCGACAACGCGGCGCCCGGAGAGTCGGCGTGGCCGACACAGCCGATCCCGTTCACGGCCAGCGGTAAGCGCATGGAGCCTGTCTGCCCGATCGAGCCGCTCGACATTCCTGCGGAGCAGCTCGCGAAGTACAAGCCTGTGCCCGTGTTCAGTCCGCGGCGGCCGAACCAGATCGTCGCGCCCGGCACCGGCGGCGGCACCAACTACAGTCCCTTGTCTTACAGCCCGCGGACAGGTCTCCTGTACGTCAACGCCATCGATCAGCCATTCAACGCCGGGCGCGGTCCGAAAGGATACTTCTCCGCGTACGATCCGACGACCGGCGAGTTGAAGTGGCGCAGGATTTTCGAGGGCTTCGGCCAGGCGGGCTCCGTCGTGACGGGCGGCGACGTCGTCTTCGTCGGCACGGGCAGCAACATCGCAGGCTTCTTCTTTGCGTTCGATGCGAAAACCGGCGAGGAGCTCTGGAAGTTCAACACCGGATCGGGCGTGTTCTCGTCGCCGTCGGTGTACGCCGTCAATGGCGAACAGTTCATCGCTGTGGCTTCTGGCGGCGGTGATCGCGGACGGCGTGGTGGCGATCTCATCCTGAGCTTCGCATTGCCGAAACCGTGAGGGTCCGCCATTGAAGTTCGGATCGAGTCCTGTGATCGCTGCCGCGGTCATCGTCGTGCTCGCGACGACCATTGGAGTGAATCGGCGTGCCCTGGCACAGGGAGGCCAGGCCGCGGCGACAACGAAACCGAAGATGGTGGAGGACGTCTTCAAGAACGTCCAAGCGCTCAAAGGCATCGGCGTCGACGATTTTCTGTTGACCATGGGCATCATGTCGGCGGCTGTCGGGTCCGACTGCGTCGGGTGTCATCCGTCGGCCGGCACCGACCACGTCGACTGGGCGCTCGATACGCCAAGAAAGCGGACGGCGCGCCGGATGGTGCAGATGGTGACCGCGATCAACCGCGACAACTTCAATGGCCGCCAGGTTGTCACCTGCTGGACGTGTCATCGCGGCCGCGATCGGCCGGTGACCACGATGACGCTTGATGTCGTGTACGGCCCGCCGACCGAGGAATCCGACGACGTGCTCAACCAGGCGCAGGGGGTGCCGTCAGTCGATCAGGTGCTCAACAGATATCTGGAGGCGATAGGCGGCGCCGAAAACGTCGCGCGAATCAGCAGCTTTGTCGCCAGCGGGAAGAGCGTGGGTTATCGCGGATTCGGCGGAGGCGGTGTCGTCGAAGTGTCGGCTCTGGCGCCCGACAAGCGCGCGATCCACATCAACTTCCCCGAATATCCAGACCGCGGCGTCAGCGTCAGGACCTACGATGGCCGAACGGGCTGGATCGCCACGCCGCTCGCCGTGGTCCCCAACTACGAACTGGCGGGAAGCGAGCGAGACGGTGCGAGACTGGACGCGACTCTGTCCTTCCCTGCGCAGATCAAACAGGCGCTCTCGACTTTGCGAGTCGGTCCGCCGTCGACGATCGGGGACAAGGACGTGACAGCCCTTCAGGGGAACGGTCCGAACGGCACGCTGGCGACGTTGTACTTCGACGATGCGTCGGGCCTGCTGGTTCGACTGGTGCGTCACGGCCGCTCGCCAATCGGCCGGGTGCCAACGCAGGTGGACTACAGCGACTACCGCGATGTCGGTGGAATCAAGTTTCCGTTCCACTGGACATTCGCATGGCTCGACGGCCGCGACGACTTCGAGTTCACCGACGTGAAGCTGAATGTCCCGATCGACGCCGCAAGATTCGGCGAACCGAACGTAGCGGTCGCTGCGCCGAAGTGACGTCATGATGCGTCCGCTGGCTCTCGCGCTGATGGGCAGCGTGGCGCTCCTTTCGACCCAGTCGTCCGCACCGGCGGTTGACGGCGCATTCTCGCGCTTCTTTCTCGCTCATACCCCGCGAGAGGCTGCCGCCGCTGCCGATCAAATCGTCGCGAGCGGCGTTGGATTCGATGAGGCGATCGGCCGCCTCAGGCAGGGCCGTGCCTACTCCCGCGATGTGGCGCGTGGCGTCGTTCAGGCGAGTTATCGCGGTCAGAGTGGCGAGTATTTCTATACGCTCGACGTCCCCGAGAGCTACGACCCCGCACGCAAATACCAGGTCCGCGTACAACTTCATGGCGGCGTCGGCCGCATCGAGGCCAACACACCGCCGCGTTCGGGATCGAACGGCCGGCTGCCCGGCGTCGAGCAGATCTACGTCATGCCGTCCGCGTGGAGAGATGCGCCGTGGTGGACCGGCCGCCAGGTCGAAAACCTTCACGCCATTCTGGATGTCGTGAAGCGGACGTACAACGTCGACGAGAACCGCGTCGTACTATCCGGCGTATCCGACGGTGCAACCGGCGCTTACTACATGGCCATGCGCGACACGACGCCGTACGCAAGCTTCTTGCCGCTCAACGGCTTCATCCGGGTACTCGAGAACGAGACCGCTGAAGCGGACGGGGATCTTTCTCCCAACAACCTGCTGAACAAGCCGCTGTTCATCGTCAACGGCGGCCGCGATCCGATGTATCCCACGAGCGTTGTCGATCCGTACGTCGAGCATTTGAAGAATGCAGACGTGGATCTCGTGTATCGACCGCAACCCAACGCCGCACACGACACGTCGTGGTGGCCCGAGATCAAAGACGCCTTCGAGCGGTTCGTCGCCGATCATCCACGGGTCGCGTTGCCCGATGCACTGAGCTGGGAGAGTGGACTCCCGAACATCCCGAGCCGCGCCCACTGGATGGTCATCGATCGCCTTGCTGCCGAGCGGTCAGACGAACCGTCGCTCCCCGACGTGAACAGGATGTCGACGCGCCCGGTGCCCGACTTCGGAGTCCGCGGCGACGGCGCGCACGTCAATCGCGTTGTCAAAGGATCCAACGCGGAACGGATCGGGCTCCGATCAGGAGATGTGGTTGTCCTGATCAACAATCAACCGACACCACCTGATACCGATGTCGCCGAAATTCTGCGCAGCTATCCCTCCGAACGGCCGCTGCTGCTCAGCGTCACACGTAGTGGAGAATTGGTGCGGCTGACGGGCCGGTACGAGCCGGCTGTGGTGCCGGGCGTATCCGACGTAATTTTTCCACGGCAACGCGAGTCCGGCCGCATCGATTTGACCCGGACCGGGAACCGAGTCGAAGCGAGGAGCCGAGGTGTGGCGGCCTTTACGCTGCTGCTGTCGCCGGATCAGTTCGACCTGAATCACGCGGTAACCGTGGTGGTGAACGGGCGCACGGGATTCGAGGGGATCGTTCAGCGGGACATCCGAACTCTGCTCAAGTGGGCCGCCCGTGACAACGACCGGACGATGCTCTTCGCGGCGGAGTTGACGATCGAGGTCCCTTGACGAACGCAAAAACCGTCGGCTGAATTACTTTGGCTGCTCGTCGGTGCCTGCGAAGATCTTTGTGCCGTCGGGCATGGTGATGTTCGTGGCGTTCGCGAACTCCTTGCCGTTCTTCGCGGCAAACCCCTCGACCTTGATGATCGCGCCGTACTGCATCGAGCTTTTCTTCCAACCGCGCCGCAGCAGCGCGCTGGGCGGTCCCAGCTCAATCGCCCAGTTCACAACGTTGCCATCGGGGCCTTTCACATCGATGTAGATCCAGGCGTGCGGATTCGTCCAATCCGCTTTCGTGACCGCGCCTTCGAGCAGAACAGGCTTGTTCTGATCGAATTCGGCTGAAAAAGCATGATGCGCGCCGGCCGACGCGGTGATGAGCAGTATGCCGACACCCGCCATGGCGATCGTTCGTTTCACCTTCATCGGAGTCCAGTCCTACGGTACGAGGATCCGTATGCCGCTGACGTCGGTGTTGGTCATCAGCAGCAGGTTCTTGGCGTTTCCTTCGAAGCACGCATATTCGACCGGCACGTAATCCTTTGGCGCGCGCGCGAACGCATAGTACGCGATCGTCCATGGCTGCGAAAACACTTTTGGATCGTCGATCCGGGCTTCGTAGTGGATCGTGTTGGCGTCGATTGGCGTATAGCGTTCGGTTACGCGATACAAATCGCTGTGTGGAATGCCGTGGCCGGTGGTTAGCGACTCCGCGGGAACGCCGGGCGTCGCGGAGATTGCGCCGATCACCCAATTGTTATCGAGGTTGTTGGTGAAGTTCGTCACCTCGACGACGAGGACGTTGCCGTCCCAGTGGCCGCGCGACACGCCCATCGCCTTGCGGATGTTCGGATCGAGCGGCGGACGGCCATCCAGCGGGATCGTCCGATAGAGGTGGTTCTGCTCGTAGAAGATGACTACGTAGCCAGGCTTCTGAAAGATTTGATAGCCGACCACGGGCGCCGGAATCGTGGTGCGCGGCACGCCGGGAGCGAGGCACAGCACGCGCCCGTCGAGGTACTCGATCTTTTCCTGGTTGGCGATGATTTCCTTGCGCCTGGCCAGCGCCTCCGGAGTCAACGGGATCTTGCCGTCTGGCGGATCGACACCCACGGGCCGAACGATCGCGCCCTCGGGCAGCTTGGGGCGCTCGTTGAGGCTGTACGAGAACTCGCTGTTTGCGCGATTCGGGCGATTCGTAATCGGCACCAGCGGCGTCTCGATACTGCGAGGCAGCGGGATCGCGACGTAGAGGCCGGAAATGTCCGCCTGGCCGTCGGCGGTCCGCGGCGGGACATACGTGCTGACCGGGCGCGTATAGGGCGGATAGCTCGCGGCCGGAACAGGCGCGCCATTGCGGCCAGCCGGCGGCGCCTGCGCGCCGCAGATGCTGGGTGAAAACACAACGGCAATCAGGGGACCCACCACGGTGATCGAGGTTCTCATTTACCACCTCGCCCTTTGAACAGTTTCTCGTACACATGCTCGGCGCACTCGTAGTCGAGCAGCTCGAGATTCTTTTCGAGGCGACGATAGATGATCATGGTCAGCTTCCAGGGCCGCGTGAACACCTTCGAATCGTCGATCGTGACCTCGTAATTCATGTGTGCGGCGTCCATTGGCGTGTAGCGTTCGGTGATCTTGAGCGCGTCGCTGTGGAAATTTCCGGCCGCGTCGAACCAGGTCTGATCGCCGAGGCTCACGGTGTCGACCACCAACGTGTCGCCTTCCCACTTTCCGCGCGCGTCACCCATCCAGAAGTCCAGATCCTCCAGGTGCGGTGTCCCGTCCAGGAAGATCGTGCGCGTGGCGTGAGCAAATTCGTACGCGATCCCGATGTGCTTCGGCGTCTGCGTGATTTCAAAGGGAAACGGAAGATAGGTGGCGCGCGGTACGCCGGGCATGTAGCACTTCCGGATCGGATCGGCCATGAGCCGGTTCTGATAGTTCTCGTTCCGCTTGGCCAACGCCCACGGCTGGTACGGGATCGTGCCACCCTCCACGACACTGAAGCCCGCGGGGACACCTTCGCTCGCCGAATGCGCCTCGACGTTCCAATGTGCGGTGCCGAGCACTTGCCAGATGCCATTCAGGTCGGGCTTGTGGTCGGGGGTGCGCGGCCCGTTGTACGTGGAAGCGGCCTGAGTCGCCGGAGCACGCGGCGGGGTCGCGCCGCGCTGCGCTTGCGCGAGGCCGGCCGCCATCCCGATTGTGAGCAAGGCGAGGCCGGTTGCGCCGCCGATGGTCGCGATCGGCTTCTTCATCCGACTCGCGAGAGTCTACCTCACGCCCGCCATTACGGGAACGCCCGACCACATCAATGAGCGCGGCCGCACGTGGCACACCGGTTGTCGCGGGACGCCGGCATAATCCGGCAAGGTACAGCAAGGATGGCGTCGACGATCCTTCAGGCTGAATGCCACCGTGCGGAAGGCCGACCAGCGTAACTGATCGCTTATGACTCTTTGCACTTCGGTGTAGGGGCCTGTCCTTTGTTGCTTGGGTCTTGGTATGTCGTGCGCTGTCTGACAGAGGACTCGGGGGCAGTACGTTGGAACCAAGAACAGGGGACGGGCGGTGATCGTGTCGGCGAAATGAGATATCGTTGCGTGGCGCAGGTGACATTGCGCGCCAGGAGGAGCGGTGATGCGCGTACCACGACAGGTGACGTCCGTTGCGTTGGCGGCGCTCGCGATGGCGGCCGTGTGGGCGGCACGAAGCGACGTGCACGCCCAGGCTCAGCGCGAAGTCCTCGCTTGGGCGCCAATGCCAACCGAGGCTTCCAAATGGGTTCCACCGAACCGGCCGCATTGGAAGCTCTCCGAACTGCTCGCGAAGCACAAAGGGCAGCAAAACTGGACCGAGACCGTCGTCAGCGATACGACGCTGCGCGCCGAATACATCTCCTTGGCGCCGGGAGCGAAGACACCGCGCTGGTTCCATCCCGACACGCGCGCATGGTGGATCGTCCAGGACGGGCAGATCCGCTTTACGATCGAAGGGCAGGAGCCGTTTGTGGCCAGCAAGGGTTACCTGGTCCAGGTGCCGTACCGGAACGTCTACAGCATGGAAACGGTCGGCGACACGCCGTCGCTTCGACTGGAGGTGAACATCGGCGGCGCCACCACAATGTATCCGATCGATGAGAAGCCTGCGCCATTTCCCGGCTTCGATTTCGTCAAGGTTCGCATCGGCGGCAAGGGTTCATACGACGCACGCAACAAACCATCCGTCGACTTCAAGGCCGTCGCCGCCGGCAGCGATCCCACGCGCCGCTTCATTGCCGACGATCGCGCCGTCGCCAACATCATTCGCGGCAAGCCACAGGAGCCGGCGCCGAATGACAAGGGGCACTTTCACCTCGAGTCGTCGGAGTTCTGGTTCATCCTCGAGGGACAGATTCGCTACCGAATCGGGTCGCTCCCGGTCTTTCTCGCCGATCAAGGCGACATCGTGTACGTGCCAAAACAGACGTGGCATCTCGCCTCGCACGGTGGGACCGGAATGTCAACGCGGCTGGCGATGAACGGCTATCAGGATCTGTTGCACAACTGGGAACCGACGGAGGAGCCGACGAGGCGCTAGACACGCTTCTGGTTCCCCTGTTCTCTTGCCGCGCTCCGCGCGGCTAGGACCGCTATGCGGCCGGTACACCACCTCAACGACTGGACGAGACGCGACCGTCTCCGACACACACAACGAGCACAAAATTCTCGTCGAGCCGCATTGCGGTTCAATCTCCGATCGGCTGAGTCAGCGGCGAGTTTGCTCGTGCAGCGAACAAGATTGTCACGTGCGAGACACGCCGTGCTAGAAGAGGAGGATGACACGGACATTAGCTTGTTGGTGCCTGAGTCTAATGACGGCCGCGTGCACCGCAAGCCCGTCTGCGCGCAGTGGGAATCAAGCAGATGCGCCTGCCCCGTCTGTCCCGGCTGGTGCCGCTTGGACGCGCTTCGGGTGGGACGCGGCGCGGTCGAACGCATCCACAGACGCGACCGGCATTACCGCGGCGAACGTTACATCGCTGAGGCGGCAGCAGGTCCGTCTCGACGGTACGGTGGACTCCTCACCGATCTACCTGGCGGGAGCGACGGTCAACGGCGATCCGCACGACGTCTTTTTCGTGACGACCACGTACGGAAAGACTCTCGCCATCGATGCGGATGACGGATCACTGTTGTGGGCGTACACACCGGCGGAATATTCGTCCTGGGCCGGTTCGTATCAAATCACAAATGCGACGCCGGTGGCAGACCCCGATCGGCAATTCATTTACGCAGCTTCGCCGGATGGTCGGATTCAGAAGCTGGCCGTGGCGGACGGACGCGTCGTCTGGAGCACGGCAATCACCTTGCTGCCGCAGCGGGAGAAAATCGCCGCATCGTTGAATTACTTCAACGGTCGTGTCATTGCCGCGACCGGCGGTTACATCGGCGACCCACCACCGTACCAAGGACATGTCGTCATTCTTGACGGCGTCAGCGGACGGGTCGAACATGTCTGGAATTCGCTGTGCAGCGACCGTCCCGGCCTCCTCGATCCTCGCACGTGTCCCGAAAGCGCCTCGGCGATCTGGGGACGGGCCGGTGCCGTGATCGATGTCGACACAGGCAACATCTTCGTCGCCACTGGCAACGCGCGGTGGGACGGTCGCACATTCTGGGGTGACGCAACACTCGAACTCGATCCCGACGCGACACGCCTGCTCGGCGCCTACACGCCGGCCAACACGGACGATCTGAACCGCCGCGATCTGGATCTCGGTTCGATCTCGCCCGTCCTGATCGGCAGTGACCTGCTACTGCAAGGCGGGAAGGACGGCGACATTCGGCTGCTGAGCGTGCAGCGGATGCGGAATGCCCCAGCGCAACCCGGCGGCGAGGTGCAGATCGTATCCACGCCATCGGGTGATGCGCTCTTTACGGCGGCTGCCGTGCTGCGCGTGGGAGATACGACGTGGATTTTCGTCGCGGACAACGGCGGGACTGCTGCCTGGGTGTTCCGTGATCGGCTTCTCCAACAACAGTGGCGAACGCCTTATGGCGGCACGAGTCCGCTCGTGGCCGGCGGACTCTTGTACGTCTACAATCCGCGCGGTGGCCTGCGCGTGTACGAACCGATGACGGGACGCGTTGTAACGACGCTCGATTGTGGCGACGGTCACTGGAACAGTCCGATCGTTGTCGACGGCCGCATCGCGCTGCCGGAAGGAACGGCGAACGCGCATCAACTGAGTGGCGTGCTCGACATCTGGCGCCTGCCCGACCGGATTGTGGCGAACAAACGGGCGCGGTGAGATCTCGGCGGCGAGCACTCTCTGTCGCCGCCGGCGAGATGAGGAACACCGAGGCAATCGCTTTCGCGTTGAGTCGCGCGCTGCCCACGCCAGGGCGGCATCGAGGTCGGGAACCTCGAGGAGATGAAAACCGCCGAGTTGTTCCTTCGAATCGGCATAGGCTCACGTTGAGACGCGCCGCGGCATGATCGGCCGAGCCCGCGTACCTCCCTCCATCACGCGAGGGCTCGATGGACGTGGGTCCTGGCGCTGTGAAACGGAGGTCCCGATCGTCCCATCAACCGTACGAGCAACATTCGACGGTCGAGCCAGTCGACGGCGGCCTTTACCCCTGCAATTGCTGTGAGGTCGGCGTGAAGTCGTTCCGCTGCTTCCGGTTCGATGCCCAGACCTGAGGCGAACGCCGTTCCCAGATACACGGCATCGCCGGCGGCCCACGTCCGCGTCGCGTGGGGCTCGTCTCGCCCGAGGCGATAACGCTCCAGATACGCCAGCGACCCGGCGACGAACACTTTGAGCTCGTGCCCGAGGGCGGCGAACATCCATCGCTCGCCGCGGGCATGTCGACCTGCAAGCAACGCGTCGCTCCACAGCAGAGAGCCGGAGTCGGCCACGTGGATCTCGATCTGCTGATCGAGCCTGGCGCCCGCGAATGGGATCAGCGGATCCCATTGGCAGTGGAGCCGACCGTTCTCTTCGACGTGGTACGTGTTTTCGATGCGTGCGATCGTTGCGTCTCGACTCGCGTGCACCTGAAGGGCCGACTGAGAGGTGAGCCGGACGCCTGCGCCGCGCCCGACACGTATGATCTGCTGAAGGCGGTCGCCACCGAAGACGCCCGGTGAAGACGTCGCCATGATCATGTGGAGTGTCTGACCGTCCGAAAAGCAGTGCCCGACGCGGAACGGCGGCTCCGCGTATGCTTCCTGAAGAACGGTTCGGCCTCGGCGGCACTCAAACGTCAGCTCGAGTCGAGCATGTCGTCCCACGACCATGGCCGAGCGCCGATCGCGGCGATCATTCGCGGCTGACATCCTCGTACAGCAGGTCGCGGCGGATCCACGTGATGACGTCGTCGAGACCGGCGCCGGTCTTGAGATTGGTAAAAACGAACGGACGGCGGTGGCGCATCAGCTTCGCATCGCGTGCCATGACGTCCAGGCTGGCGCCGACGTACGGGGCGAGGTCCGTCTTGTTGATCACGAGCAGATCCGATCGCGTGACTCCCGGCCCGCCCTTGCGCGGAATCTTTTCCCCGCCCGACACGTCGATGACGTAAATCGACGACTCGACGAGCTCCGGACTGAAACTGGCCGCAAGATTGTCGCCGCCGCTTTCCAGAAACACGATGTCGAGAGCGGTGTGACGAGCGGACAGCTCGTCCAGCGCGTCGAAGTTCATGGATGCATCTTCGCGAATGGCCGTGTGCGGGCACCCTCCCGTCTGCACGCCGATGATCCGGTCGGCGGGCAGCGCCTGGCTGCGCACGAGAAACTCCATGTCCTCGCGCGTGAAGATATCGTTCGTCACGACACCGAGTTGGTAGCGATCGCGCATGGCTTTACAGAGCGCGTCGACGAGGGCCGTTTTTCCAGAGCCGACAGGGCCGCCGATGCCGATGCGCAAGGGACGTCTGCTCATGTGCGGAACAAACGCGAATGCAGGTGCGGCTGAGCCATCACGGCAATGTCCATCGCCGGGGCGAACGAGTCGATAGTCGTGCGGCGGGCGATGTCCTCGACGGCAGCAGGGATTCGCCTGACCATGCCAGCCAGCAGTGCGTGCGCATCGCCTTGTCCGATCGGCAACAATCGCATCGCCGCAGAAATGGTCGCCGCGAGGCGCGTATACGCAAATGCCGCCGTGGTGGAACATGCGTCGACGCCCGCGGACGCACAGGCGCAGCCAAACGCAACTGGCAGTGCCGGCCCCAGCGCACCTGAGCGGGCGTGTCCGAGCAGTTCTTCGAGTCTGCAATCGGGATACAGCGCCTGCCACGTCGTCGCCAGGCGCCATCCCGTCGCACGGCTCGCCCGGCGCGCGCCCGCCGACGGCCGGAGCGCATGTCCTTCGGCGTCCAGGCGGCAGAGTGTCGTCCAGTCCCGATTGTTGAATGCCGTCCACGACTGGTACACCGCCGGGCCATCCGCCGAGCCGATGGACTGCTCCAGACAGACGTCGAGCCACTCCCGCAAATCACCCGGCGTCCGTATGAGTCCTGCGGAGGCTGCCGCCTCGAGGCCATCCGAGTAGCCGAACGTACCCAGCGGAAAGAGGCTGTCGCAGAGATGTAGCAAGACGACAAGCGGCATCATGTATGCGAATGTCCACTCACGACGGTGGCCGGTGTAAATGACAAGGTCGCGGGCCGATGCGGAATCCCCGCTCGTACGAGCAGCTGCTCGACGCCAGAAATGTCGGGGCAGACGAGGCCGCGCTCCACAATCATCAGCGGCAAATGGCGATTTCCGATCTGGTAGGCAAAGAGCGCCCACTGCTGCGGCGTAAGCGGTTCGATCACGAACACCGGTTCCTGAAGCTCCACGACGGTCACGACGGTTCGTTCGGTGTCGAGCACCAGACAGTCGCCGCCGCGAAGCGTCGTCCCGCGCGCCAGGGATGCGCCGAACTCCACGCCGCTATCCGAGCGGTGCCGTCCGTGGACGCGCTGCCGATCCTCCCAGCCGAGGGTGACCGTATCGCGCGTAAAGACGCGCGCCGGTTCCGGCAGGGTCTCTTCGCGGTAGGTTCGTTCGATGATCGTCATCAGAACAGGAAGTAGCGCTGCGCGAGCGGCAGGACATCCGCGGCGTCGCTCCTGAGTAGTTCGCCGTTCGCTCGAACTTCGTACGTATCGGGATCGACCTGGATCGCGGGCAGCGCATCGTTGAGGATCAGGTCACGCTTTCCAATTCGTCGGCAGTCCCGGACGGAGACCAGCGGACGCGCCAGTCCGGCGAGCGCGCCCGAGCCGACCCCCGCCTGGCTGACGAAATGGACGCTGCAGGCAGACAGCGCTGCCCCGTACGACCCGAACATGGACCGCGCGATGAGCGGCTGCGGCGTGGGAATCGACGCGTTGCCGTCTCCCATCATCGCACCCGCGATGAACCCTCCTTTGATGATCAACTCGGGTTTGACGCCGAAGAACGCGGGCTTCCACAGCACGAGATCCGCCAGCTTGCCGACTTCGATCGACCCCACGTCGCGCGCGATGCCGTGCGCGATCGCCGGGTTGATCGTGTACTTCGCGATGTAGCGGCGGACCCGCAGGTTGTCGCTGCCGGCGGCCTCGCCAGGCAATGGCCCGCGCTGGCGCTTCATCTTGTCAGCAGTCTGCCACGTGCGGCAGATGACCTCCCCGATTCGGCCCATCGCCTGCGAGTCGGACGACATCATGCTCAGTGCACCCATATCGTGCAGCACGTCTTCCGCCGCAATCGTTTCGGGCCTGATCCGCGAGTCGGCGAACGCCACATCCTCGGGCACACCCGGCGACAGGTGATGACACACCATCAGCATGTCGAGATGCTCGTCCAGCGTGTTCCGCGTGAATGGCATGGTCGGGTTGGTCGACGAAGGAAGGACATTCGGCTCACCGCACAGCCTGATGATGTCCGGCGCGTGGCCTCCTCCGGCGCCTTCGGTGTGATAGGTGTGAATCGTTCGACCACCGATGGCGCGAATCGCATCCTCCACGAATCCCGCCTCGTTGAGCGTGTCGGTATGGATCGCGACCTGGACGTCGAACTCGTCGGCGACCGAGAGACACTGATCGATCGCCGTGGGCGTCGTGCCCCAGTCCTCGTGGAGCTTCAGACCGACAGCGCCGGCACGAATCTGCTCACGAAGGGCGTCCGGGCGCGAGGCGTTGCCTTTGCCGAGAAACCCGAAGTTGAGCGGAAACGCCTCCGCAGCTTCGTACATGCGGCGGATGTTCCAGGCGCCCGGCGTGCAGGTTGTCGCCTTCGTGCCCGTCGCGGGTCCGCTTCCACCTCCGATCAGCGTCGTGGTACCAGAGTAGAACGCTTCAGGAATCTGGTTCGGCGAGATGAAGTGCACGTGCGAGTCGATCGCGCCGGCCGTCAGGATGTGGTTCTCGCCGGCCAGCACCTCGGTCGATGCGCCGATGACGAGTCCAGGAGTGACGCCCTCCATGATGCCCGGGTTCCCACTCTTGCCGATCGCGGCAATGCGGCCGTCGCGGATGCCGATATCGGCTTTGCGGATCCCGGAGCTATCGACGATGACTACATTCGTGATGACAAGGTCGGGGCTGCCGCTTCCGCGGCTGGCGGCAGCGGCCTGCCCCATGCCGTCGCGAATGACCTTGCCGCCGCCGAATTTTGCCTCGTCGCCGTAGACGGTGGCGTCCTGCTCGATGCGGATGACGAGATCGGTATCGCCGAGCCGGATACGATCGTCCGTCGTTGGGCCGTAGTGATTCGCGTATGTCCGTCGATCGACTCTCATGCGGGCCGTCTGACGAATTCGTCGACCGCGCCGAGCGCCGCGGCGCGGACGCGCTCATCGTCCAGGGCGCCATCCACGAGCCGATTCAGCCCGAGAACGTGCCGTGAACCGCCGATGGCCACGAGCTCCACCTCGCGTGTGTCGCCGGGCTCGAAGCGAACCGCCGTCCCCGAAGCGATGTTCAAACGCATGCCGTAGGCGGCTGGCCGATCGAAGACCAGCGAGCGATTGACTTCGAAGAAGTGAAAATGGGATCCGACTTGGATCGGGCGATCGCCGGCATTGGCAACTTCGATGCGCCGCGTCTCGCGGCCGACATTCAGGTCGATGCCATCGTCAGCGAGGAAATACTCGCCCGGAATCATGGAGTCACCGAATCGGCTGATGAATAGTGACGAGCTTCGTGCCGTCGGGAAATGTGCCTTCCACTTGAATCTCCTCGATCATGTCTGCCACGCCCTCCATGACCGCGTCCGCCGGCAGAATCGTCGATCCGAGGCTCATGATCTCGGCCACCGATCGGCCGTCCCGAATCCATTCGAGAATCTCGGATGTGATCAACGCGACCGCTTCGGGATGATTCAGTTTCAGACCGCGCGCGCGGCGCTTTCTGGCGAGTTCGCCGGCCGTGAAGATCACCAGCTTGTCTACTTCCCGTGGAGTGAGATGCACCTCAATACCTCGGGCGATATGGTGCTACATCTCGACGTTGCCCACCTACAGCAGTTTCGGTTCCGTGTCGTACGCCGTCGTTCACATCTCACCCTGTTCGCCGGTCCGGATGCGATAGCTCTGCTCGACTGGGATCACGAACACGCGGCCGTCGCCGATCTCACCGGTCCGCGCGGCCGTGATGATAGCGGTCACCGCGTCTTCGACGAGGTGGTCGGGCACGACGACCTCGATTTCCATCTTGGGCAGCAGGCTCACGTCATATTCCTTGCCCCGGTAGATTGTCGTGTGGCCCTTCTGCTTGCCGTGACCGCGGACTTCGCTCACCGTCATCCCCGGAAGACTGACGCGCTCGAGGGCCTCCCTCACGTCGTCGATCTTACTGGGCCGCACGACGGCCTTGATCAACTTCATCTCACGCCTCCAGCGTCCGGTGGAAATCGGCGGTCAGCGCGGCGATCGCGGCCTCGGTCAGTTTAGCGCCCCCTTGTGTGATGTGGAACACGTCGATCGCCTTCTGGCCCTCCGTCGCAATCAACACCAGGTCGACGTCGCACCCGTGCCGCGAGATCACGCGGCTCGCGCGGTGCAACAAGCCGAGCGCGTTGTCGGCGACGAAATCGAGGATCGTGAATCGATGCGATGACTGGTTGTCGGCGCGAATCACGGGCGGTGTGCGCGTGACGCCGCCGCCTCGGCGGTACAGGACGCTCTGCTCCCGGACACGCAACCGCTCGGTGACGTCGATCTGGCCGGAGATCACACCGCTGAGGACCGCCAGGAACTGGTCTTTTCCGGTGGCGTTGAGCTCGAGAAAGCGGTCCTGGTCGCTGAACTGAAACACATCCAGCACGAGACCGTTGGGATTCGTCATGGCGTGCCCGCGCGCGATATCCATGCCGAACGACGACAACGTGCCGCAGATGTTCGAGAACAGGAATGGCTTGTCGAGTGTGACGACGGTCAGCTCCCAGAGCGAGCCCTTCCGAAGAAGGTCGGCATGCACATCGTCAGGGTGGATGTTGCGTGAGAGGCGCACGTGGCGATAGATGGCGTCATGCGGGAAGAGCTGGAGATATCGGCGCGGCAGCCCCTCGACGAATTGCGTGATCTCGGCTGGCGTCATGTCCTGGGGGCGGCCCTCGACGAGCGCCTGGAAGCCGGTTTCCTGGTGCTCGATGCGTTCGTCGGCGTACTCGAGCGTCAGGCGGTTGTACGTGTCGACGTACAGCCGCCAGAGCAGCTCTTCGCGCCACGGCGTCAACGTATCCGGACTGACGGCCTCGATGTCGACGAGTGTGAGCAGGCACAACATCTTCAGGCGCTCTTCGGTACCGACGAGATCCGCCAGCTGCCGGACGATCTCCGGATCCTCCGTGTCACGGCGGAATGCAATCGCCGACATCTTCGTGTGATGGTGGATCAGGAACTCGACGAGCGCGATCGACTCCTCCGGCAGCTGCAGGCGCAGCATCATCGCCATCGCCATCCGCACGCTCTCGTCGGCGTGGTCCTCGTCGCGCCACTTGCCGACGTCGTGAAAGAGCAGCGACAGCACAAGCAGCTCGGGGTGCGCCAGATCGGCGACGAGCGCGCTGAAGCGCTCGCGGCCCTTCACGGCGCGCGTCGCGAGTCGTTCGAGATTTCTGATCGCCAGCAGCGTGTGCTCGTCAACGGTGTACTTGTGGTAGAAATCGCGCACGACGCGGCAGAAGATCGCCTGGAACTCGGGGAACATCCGTCCGAGCAGTCCGCAGTCGTGCATCTCCGACAGGCGCGCGTAGAGTCCGGACGCCGGCTTCAGAAACGCGAGGACGGCCTCACGGTCGGCGGCGTTCGCAAAAAACCGCTCGGGCGCGACATGCGCAAGCCGGTGTTGCATCCAGGTCAGCGCCTCGTTGGCGACCGGCGTTCCCGTGTCGATGGCCGCCTGAAACACCGACAACCAGCTCTCCGGGCGCGCGTCCGCCCACTCGGAGTCGACGAATCGAATGCCGTCGCGCGACTGCACGACGTTGATGGCCACCGGGACGGGCGTGTTCTGACGGATCCAGTCGAGCGATCGGCTGACGATGCGCGCGTGACGGAAATAGTCGCTCATCAGGCGTTCGACCTGCTGGCGCGGCGCGCCGGCATATCCCATCAGCTGTGCCGCCCGTTCCTGGATCTCGTGGTCGAGGACGTTCGTGTTGCGTTTGCGCTCCACATGCAGGATCGATCGCAGGCGGAGCAGGAATTCTTCGGCCTCGTCGAGACGCGCGCGATCAGCCGGGCCGCGATCGACGAGCGCTGGATCGGACAACGCTGCGATCGTGCGGACGGCCCACAGATCGCGAAGCGCCCCTGGCGCATCCCTGACGTCGGGTTCGAGCTGGTAGATGGTGTCGTTGAAGCGCGCGTGCCGCTTGCCGATCAGACGTTTGAGGGCATCGAGAATCCACGCTCGCGTGCCGGGGGTCTGCACTCGTGCCGTGATGCGATCGAGCAACGGTGCGTCGCCGGCCACGGCGCGTGCGTCGATCAATGCGAGCAGAAACTCCGGGTTGTCGACTTCGAGCTCGACGAAATCGTCCGTCCGCCGGATCTGATGGCCCACCGAGAAATGAAGGTCCCACAGCGGATGCAGGATGGAGCGCACGCGATCTTCTTCGGCGGGTCCGATCGGGCCGCTGAAGAGCAGGAGGACGTCGATGTCCGATTGCAGGCACAGCTGCCGGCGGCCGTAGCCGCCGAGCGCGACGATGAGGCTTCCCTCGGCAACGCCGGGCGCGGCGGCAAAGAGGCGTTGCAGGAGCTCGTCGATATTGTCCGAGAAACGCCGAAGCGCGGCGCGTCCTCCCAGGCCGCGCGCGGCCGCCGCCGATAGTTCGCCGCGCAGCGTTTCGACGCTCGGGAGCGACGTCGCCACGGACCGCTACGCCACCGACGCAGGCAGCGAGGAGCTGCCCATCAAGTACGTATCGACGCCGCGCGCGCAGCTCCGGCCGTCGGCGATCGCCCAGACGATGAGCGATTGGCCGCGCTGCATGTCGCCGGCAGCGAAAACCCCTGGCACGTTCGTCATCCAGTCCGCATTGCGGGCGACCGTGCCGCGCGTTGTTCGCGCGATCCCCAATTGGCCGATGACCCCGTCGGGTTCGGGCCCGACGAATCCCATCGCGAGCAGGACGAGATCCGCGTTGAACTCGATTGGCTCCTGTGTCTCGGCGTGCCTGGCGTGCAGTCGCGCGACACGGCCGTCCGCCGTGCCGGAGAATCGCTCCGTAACGATCACGTAGTGGCGCTCGCCGCCTTCTTCGTGCGCGGACGACACACGGAAGATGTTCGGCCACAGCGGCCAGGGATTCTGCGGCGCGCGTGTGTCAGGTGGGCGCGGCAGTACTTCGAGCTGCCGGACGGAGCGTGCGCCCTGACGATGCACGGTGCCGAGGCAGTCGGCACCGGTATCGCCGCCGCCGATGATGATCACGTGCTTGTCGCGCGCGGTGATCACCTCGACGGGATCGCCTTCGCATGCGCGGTTCTGGATCTCCAGATACTCCATCGCGAAATGAATGCCTGCGAACTCCCGCCCCTGGACGCGCAAATCGCGCGGCACCGTCGATCCGCCGGCCAGGACGATCGCGTCGAAATCGCGCTTCAGGTCGCGCGGATCCATGTCGACGCCGATGTGGCAGCGCGTGCGGAAAGTCACGCCATCCTCGCGCATCAGCGCCAATCGCCGCTCGAGCCAGCGCTTTTCGAGCTTGAATTCCGGAATACCGTAGCGAAGCAGGCCGCCGATGCGATCGGCGCGCTCGAATACCGTGACCCAGTGGCCGGCGCGGTTCAGCTGCTCCGCGGCCGCAAGGCCTGCCGGACCCGATCCGACGATCGCGACGCGCCTGCCCGTACGTGAGGCAGGCGGGTTCGCAACGATCCAGCCTTCCTCGAACGCGCGCTCGATGATCGCCGCTTCCGCCGCCTTGATCGTCACCGGTGCGCTGTTGATCCCCAGCACACACGATCCTTCGCACGGCGCCGGACAGAGCCGTCCAGTGAATTCGGGGAAGTTGTTGGTCGCGTGCAGGCGGTCGATGGCGGCGCGCCATCGATCGCGATAGACGAGATCGTTCCAGTCTGGAATCAGGTTGCCGAGCGGGCAGCCCTGATGACAGAAGGGAATGCCGCAATCCATGCAGCGCGCCATCTGATCCTTCAGCGCGGACGGCTCGTACGGAAGCGGCACTTCCCGCCAGTCGCGGACACGCTCGACAACCGGGCGCGCGGGTGGCTTCTGCCGTTGGAACTCGAGAAACCCGGTCGCTTTACCCATGGGCGATCAACAGGTTCGGTGCGGCTGGCACCGCTTCGACTGCCCACGTCGTGGCCAGCGCGCGCTTGTACTCGCGCGGCATGACTTTGGTGAACTGCAGCGACGTCGAGGGCCAGTCCGCGAGGAGCCGCCCGGCCAGCCGACTGCCGGTCAGGATCATGTGCCGGGAGATCAGATCGTGGATGGTCGAGAGGTCGTCGCGGTCGAGCGGCTCGAGATCCACGCTGTCCGCGTTGCAGCGCCGCTCGAACTCGTGGTTCGCGTTCACGACATACGCGATCCCGCCGCTCATGCCCGCAGCAAAATTACGGCCTGTCTTGCCGAGCACGATGACGCGGCCGCCCGTCATGTACTCGCAGCCATGGTCGCCGACGCCCTCGACGACGGCAGTCGCGCCGGAGTTTCTGACCGCGAAGCGCTCGCCGGCAACGCCGCCGATGAACGCCTCGCCGCTCGTCGCGCCGTAGAGCGTCACGTTGCCCGCAATGATGTTGTCTTCGGCTGCGAATGTCGCGGTACGCGGCGGCGCCATGATGATCCGACCGCCCGAGAGCCCCTTGCCGACATAATCGTTGGCGTCGCCCTCGAGTGCGAGCGTGATGCCGCGAGGCACGAATGCACCGAAGCTCTGGCCGGCTGAGCCCGCGAAGCAGAGGGTGATGGTACCGTCGGGGAGCCCCGCCCCGCCCCAGCGCCTCGTGACCTCATAACCGAGCATCGTCCCGACTGCGCGATGCACGTTGCGAATGGACCGGCTCAGAGTCACCGGCCGGCCATGTTCGAGCGCGTCAGCGCACGCGCGAATCAGCTCGTTGTCCAGCGCCTGCTCGAGACCGTGATCCTGCGCGCGCATCTTGCGGCGAGCTACGTTCGGCGCGACCCGCGGCGCATGGAGCAGGGCGGCGTAGTCGAGGCCTTTGGCCTTCCAGTGCTCGATAGCCTCGTGCACCTGCAGACGATCGACGCGACCGATCATCTCGTCCATCGTGCGGAAGCCGAGAAGCGCCATGTATTCGCGCACTTCTTCGGCAATGAAGCGGAAGAAGTTCACGACGAATTCGGGCTTGCCCGAGAAGAGCGCGCGCAGCGCCGGGTCCTGCGTGGCAATGCCGACCGGACACGTGTTGAGGTGGCAGACGCGCATCATGACGCAGCCCGAGACGACCAGTGGCGCGGTCGCGAAGCCGAATTCCTCCGCCCCCATCAGCGCGGCGATGACGACGTCGCGGCCGGTTTTGATCTGACCGTCGACTTGCAGGATGACGCGGTCCCGCAGCTTGTTCATCAACAGGACCTGTTGCGTTTCCGCGAGGCCAAGCTCCCACGGCACACCGCCGTGCTTGATGCTGGTCAGCGGCGACGCCCCCGTCCCGCCGTCGTGGCCCGAAATCAAGATGACGTCCGCGTGCGCCTTCGCAACGCCCGCCGCGATCGTGCCTACGCCCGAGACAGCCACGAGCTTGACGGAAATGCGCGCTCGCGGATTGGCGTTCTTCAAGTCGTAGATCAGCTGGGCGAGATCTTCGATCGAGTAGATGTCGTGGTGCGGCGGCGGCGAGATCAGGCCGACGCCGGTCGTCGCATGGCGAACCTTCGCAATCCACGGGTAGACCTTGTGGCCGGGCAGTTGACCGCCCTCGCCGGGCTTGGCTCCCTGCGCCATCTTGATCTGGAGATCCTCGGCGTTGACGAGGTATTCGCTCGTCACGCCGAACCGTGCCGACGCCACTTGCTTGATCGCGCTGCGACGCCAGTCGCCATTCGCGTCGCGAACCTGGCGCGCCGGATCCTCGCCTCCCTCGCCGGTGTTCGACTTGCCCCCGATGCGGTTCATCGCAATCGCCAGCGTCTCGTGCGCTTCCTGGCTGATCGACCCGTACGACATCGCTCCTGTCGCAAAGCGCCTGACGATCGCCTCGACCGGTTCCACCTCCTCGATCGGGATCGAGATCCCGGTCGAGGCAAACTTGAGCAGGCCGCGCAGCGTGGCGTGCCGGGTGCTCTGATCGTCGACGAGCCGCGTGTACTCCTTGAACACCTCGTACTGACCGCTGCGGGTCGCGTGCTGCAGCTTGAAGACGGTGTCGGGATTGAACAGATGGTATTCGCCGTCGCGGCGCCACTGGTACTCGCCGCCGGATTCGAGATCCCGCACAGCGCCGCCACGCGACGGAAACGCCGCGGCATGACGTTGGCGAATCTCCTCCGCGACGACGTCGATGCCGACACCGCCAATCCGCGAGGAGGTCCACGTGAAGTAGCGATCGATGAACGCCCGATCGAGGCCAACGGCCTCGAAGATCTGCGCGCCGCAATAACCTTGGAGGGTGGAGATGCCCATCTTGGACATCACCTTGAGAATGCCCTTGTTCAGCGCGTGGATGTAGTTGTCGACCGCCTCGTCGTGCGTCGCACCGACGAGCTGCCGCTGCCGAATCATGTCATCGAGCGTTTCGAACGCCAGATACGGATTCACAGCGCCGGCGCCATACCCGAGGAGCAGCGCGCAGTGGTGTACCTCTCGCGCGTCGCCCGACTCCACCACCAGTCCGCACGCCGTCCGCGTACCCTGGCGGACGAGATGGTTGTGCACACCAGCCGTCGCGAGCAGGCTCGGAATCGGCGCCTGGCTGCGATCCGCGCCGCGATCCGACAGGATGACGATCGTGTAGCCTGCGGCGACAGCGTCGCTCGCGCTCTTCGTGAGGCGCTCCATGGCCGTGGCCAACCCGCGGCCGCCCTTGGCCGCGTCGTACACCATCGGCAGAGTGATCGATTTGAACGCCGGCTCGTAAACGTAGCGCAGCTTGGCGAGCTGATCGTTGTCGATAATCGGGTACTTGATCTTGATCTGCCGGCACGATTCCGGCCTTGCCTCGAGCAGGTTGCCCTCCGGCCCGATCGTCGACTCCATCGTCGTCACCAGCTCTTCGCGGATCGCGTCGAGCGGCGGGTTGGTGACCTGCGCGAACAACTGCTTGAAATAGTCGTAGAGCAGACGGGGCCGATCCGACAGCACGGCCAGCGCCGTGTCAGTGCCCATGGAACCGACCGGCTCTTCGCCCCTCGTCGCCATGGGCGCGAGCAGGATCGACAGATCTTCCCGCGTGTAGCCGAAGAGTTGCTGCCGCTGCACGATCCGCTCGTGGCTCGGCGGCGGGAGGTGCGGTGCCGCAGGCAGATCTTCGATGTCGATCAGGTGGTCGGCGAGCCAGCATCCGTACGGGTGCGCGGCCGCCAGCTCGCGCTTGACCTCCTCGTCGGAGACAATGCGGCCCTGGGCCGTGTCCACGAGGAAGAGGCGGCCGGGCGGCACGCGCCCCTTGAGCCGGATGTTCTCGGCCGGGATGTCGAGCACGCCCACCTCGGAGGCCATGATCACGAGATCGTCCTTCGTGACGTAGTAGCGCGACGGCCGCAGGCCGTTGCGATCGAGAACGGCGCCGATCACCGTTCCGTCCGTGAACGCAATCGACGCCGGTCCGTCCCACGGTTCCATCAGCGACGAGTGGTATTCGTAGAACGCCTTGACCTCGGGCGTGATGGTCTCGTGAGCTGACCATGGCTCCGGGATCATCATCAGGATTGCGTGAGGGAGCGATCGCCCCGACATCACGAGCAGTTCGAGCACGTTGTCGAATGCCGCCGTGTCGCTACCGCCCTCGCGAATCACCGGCACGATCTTCATCAGGTCCGCGCCGAATAGCGGCGAGCGCAGCAGGCCTTCGCGAGCGCGCATCCAGTTGATGTTGCCGCGCAGGGTGTTGATTTCCCCGTTGTGCGCGATGTACCGGTAGGGATGCGCGAGCGGCCAGGAGGGGAACGTATTCGTACTGAAACGCTGGTGCACGAGCGCGAGCGCCGATTCCATGTCGGGATCAGTCAGATCTGGAAACGTCGGCGCAATCTGCTCTGCCGTGAGCATACCCTTGTAAGTCAGCGTGTTCGCCGACAGGCTGACGATGTAGAAGGCGGTGCGGTCCGATAGGGACAGGCGGTCGGCGGCGTGCTCGATCTGCTTGCGAATCACGTACAGCGAGCGTTCGAAGCGCGTCCGGGCGGTCATCGCATCGTCGCCGGCGGCGCGCTGGCGATCCGCCACGAACACCTGTTCGATCACCGGCTTGGCGGTTCGCGCCGCGGCGCCCAGACTGGAATCGTCACCTGGAACTACGCGCCAGCCGAGGACGACGTGCCCTTCGGCGGCTGCCGTCGTTTCGATGAGCGCTCGCAGGCGATCGCGGTCGGCCCGATCTTTGGGCAGGAACACGAGCCCCGCGCCGTACTGGCCCGCGGGCGGGAGTGCGAACCCCAGGTCTGCCGTCGCCTTCCGCAGGAAACGGTCTGGCAGTTGTACGAGCACGCCTGCGCCGTCGCCTGTATTCGCCTCGCATCCGCAGGCGCCGCGGTGGACGAGGTTGGTCAGGATCCGTAACCCTTTTTCGATGACGGCGTGCGACTTTCGACCTTTGAGGTCAACGATGAAGCCGACGCCGCAGGCGTCGTGCTCGTCGCGTGGATCGTAGAGCGGTGCCTGGCCGCACAGCGAGGCCGACATGGCATCGGTTTTTCGCAGATTCTGATTGAGAAGTAAAATACAATGATCTGATTGGATCCATGCGTGCAAGGAATGGTTCGACGAGTCGCCCGGGCGCGACCCCACCTCGAGAACCCCGCAAACTGAGCAGTTACGCTTTAGTGCCGAATCGGCGGCACCGCGTTTGCGACCACCACGACGGATGTAGTCATGCCTCAAATGTTTCCCGTTCAATCACCGTCGCCACGCCTCGATCCACAGTGGTCTAGCTGGATTCTGATCGTCGCGGTCCTTTTTCTCGTCGCCGTGTTTCTGTTTTACTTCTATGTCAGGTGAGCCCTGACGGCCAACTGCTCTGCTCGGCAAGCGAACGACGCGTAATTGCCCATGCGCACGGGCGATTCGTCTCGGACTGGTTCGACCGTTCGACTGTTGGAGGCGAACTCAGCCGCGGGGCACTTGACCGAAGAGCAGTCCTGAGTACAAGAGGCCGACCGTTGGCGTCGATGTCGACGTGAACGGCTGTTGCGGCCTCTGCGACGAACTGGTCAGCAAGCCGATTGGCGGGACCAGTGCAGGCGGCCAGGCGTTCCCCGCCATTATTTGACAACGCGAAAACGACGAGTTGTTTTCACGGTTGAGCTTGTGTCAAAAGGGTTCGCGGCTTAATATAGGACTAATAAGGTCGTATATATGATTACCGTCAGCCCGGCAGCCGCCGCGCACATTCTCAAAATGCTTGCAAAGCGGGCGAGTGGCGAATCGGGTCTTCGGGTCGGTGTGAAGGCAGGCGGTTGCTCAGGCTTCGAGTACGTGTTTGGGTGGGAGCGAGAGGCGCGGAATGGCGACGCGATATTCGAGGGCGAGGGTGGCGCGAAGGTTTTCGTCGATCCACGCAGCCTGCGGCTGCTGGACGGCACCGCACTCGACTACGACACCAGTCTCTTGAGCAAAGGATTTGTGTTCAACAATCCAAACGCGACGAGCACCTGTGGATGCGGCACCTCGTTCAGTGCGTCGCTGGCAGGATCAAAAGATCATGAGTAGTTCTACCCAAGTCCTCCAGGACCTCGCCGGCCGCGAATACAAGTACGGCTTCGTCACCGATGTCGAGCAGGAAGCCATCCCGCGCGGTCTCAGCGAAGATATCGTTCGGCTGATTTCATCCAAGAAGAACGAGCCGGCATGGCTGCTCGAGTGGCGTCTGAAGGCGTATCGCACCTGGCTGACGATGACGGAGCCGAAATGGGGCAACATCCGCTTCGGCCCCATCGACTACCAGAACATTTTCTACTATGCGGCGCCGAAGCGAAAGGCCGTGCTCAACAGTCTCGATGAGGTCGATCCGGAAATCCGCCGAACGTTCGACAAGCTCGGCATCCCGCTCGACGAGCAGAAGCTCCTCTCGGGCATCGCCGTCGATGCCGTGTTCGACAGCGTGTCGGTGGCGACGACGTTCAAGGACAAGCTGGCGTCGCTCGGCATCATCTTCTGCTCCTTCTCCGAGGCGGTGCAGGAGCATCCCGATCTGGTTCGCAAGTACCTCGGCTCGGTCGTTCCGTACTCCGACAACTTCTTCGCGTCGCTCAACTCGGCGGTCTTCAGCGATGGCTCTTTCGCGTACATTCCGAGGGGCGTCCGCTGTCCAATGGAGCTCTCGACCTACTTCCGCATCAACGCACGCGAGACCGGGCAGTTCGAACGCACGCTGATCGTGGCCGAGGAGGGCGCGTCGGTCAGCTACCTCGAAGGGTGCACCGCGCCGATGCGCGACGAGAACCAGCTCCACGCGGCCGTCGTCGAGTTGATCGCGCTCGACAACGCGACCATCAAATACTCGACCGTGCAGAACTGGTATCCCGGTGACAAGCAGGGACGTGGGGGCATCTACAACTTTGTCACCAAGCGAGGCAAGTGCCTCGGCGTCAGTTCGAAAATCACCTGGACGCAAGTGGAGACCGGTTCGGCCATCACCTGGAAGTATCCCGGATGCATTCTGCTGGGCGACCACTCGGTGGGCGAGTTCTACTCCGTCGCGACCACGAACAACTGGCAGCAGGCGGATACGGGCACGAAGATGATCCACCTGGGCCGAAACACGAAGAGCACGATTGTCTCGAAGGGCATCTCGGCTGGCCACGGTCAGAACACCTACCGGGGCCTGGTCCGAATCGGAAGGGATGCGGCCGGCGCGCGGAATTACTCGCAGTGCGATTCGCTTTTGATCGGCGACGAGTGCGGCGCGCACACGTTTCCGTACCTCGACATCAAGAACTCGACAGCGCGCGTGGAGCACGAGGCTTCGACGTCCAAGATCGGCGAGGACCAGATGTTCTATTGCCGGCAGCGTGGCCTTTCGACGGATGACGCGATCAACCTGATCGTCAGCGGATTCTGCAAGGAGGTCTTCCGCCAGCTGCCGATGGAATTTGCCGTCGAGGCGCAGAAGCTCCTGAGCATCACGCTGGAGGGCAGCGTTGGCTGATCCGCTTCTCCGCATCACCGACCTGCACGTCTCCGGCGGCGGCCGCGAGATCCTGCGAGGGATCGATCTGTCGATCGACGCGGGTCAGGTGCACGCGATCATGGGACCGAACGGCTCGGGTAAGAGCACGCTGGCGCGCGTGCTGTCGGGGCATCCCGAGTACGAGGTCACCGGCGGGAGCGTGGTCTACAAGGGGCTGGATCTGCTCGCGATGGATCCGGAGACGCGCGCACGCGAAGGGCTCTTCATGGCGTTCCAGTATCCCGTCGAGATCCCGGGCGTGAACAACGTCTATTTCCTCAAAGCGGCGGTCAATGCGATCCGGAAGCATCGCGGGGAAGAGGAGCTCGACGCGATGGACTTCATGGCGCTCATGCGCGAGCGTATGAAGCGGCTCGACATCGACGAGGCGCTGCTGAACCGCTCGGTGAACGAGGGTTTTTCGGGTGGGGAGAAGAAGCGCAACGAGATCTTCCAAATGGCGGTGCTCGAGCCGATATTGGCAATTCTCGACGAGACCGATTCCGGTCTCGATATCGATGCGCTGAAGGTAGTCGCCGCCGGCGTGAACGCAATGCGTGATCCCGCCCACGCGATCCTGCTCGTCACGCACTATCAGCGACTGTTGAATTACATGGTGCCGGATGTCGTTCACGTGCTGACCGACGGGCGGATCATCCGGTCGGGCGGCAAGGAGCTTGCGTTCGAGCTCGAGGAGAAGGGATACGGCTGGCTGGAGCCGGTCTCTGCCGACATTCGATGAAACCGGCCTTTGATGCGTATCTGGCGGAGGCGGAGCGAGCCGCTGCCGCCGGCGCAGGCCGCGACCCTGCCTGGCTCACGAGTCTGCGGCACCGCGGTCTGGAGCGGTTCCAAACGCTCGGCTTTCCGACGACGCGCGACGAGGAATGGCGCTTCACGAGTGTCGCTCCGGTTGCAGAGCAGCGATTTCCGCTCGCGCGCAATGGCGCCTCGCAGCTCGGTCCAGGCGACCTGGATTCATTCCAGCTGCCCGGCAGCGCAGCCACGCTCGTCTTCGTGAACGGGCGGTACGCGCCGGGTGCATCGAGCATCGGCAAAATTTCCGGCGCCGTGGCGATTGAAACGCTGGCGCAGGCGGTCTCCCGCTCCGCAAGCGGCGTCGACGCGCACCTGTCGCGACTCGCGAACGTCGAGACGCGCGCCTTTACCGCGCTCAACACGGCGTTTCTCGACGATGGCGCGGTCGTGTCCATCCCGGATGAGGCGCGTGTAGACGCCCCGATTCATCTGGTGTTCGTCGCGATCGGCGAGGATCGGGCGATGGCCCATCCGCGCGTCCTCATCGTCACCGGCGCGAACAGCCAGGCGTCGATCGTGGAGAGCTATGTCGGTGTGCGGGCGCACGCGCAGTTCACCAATACCGTCACTGAGCTGATGGTCGGATCGAATGCGGTCGTCGAGCACTACAAGGTGCAGCGCGAGAGCGTCGACAGCGTGCACATCGGTTCGATGTACGTCCGGGCGGCGCGCGATGCGAGGGTCGCGTGCCACTCCATCAGTCTCGGCGGATCGCTCGTGCGCAACGAAGTCGATGTCGTGCTCGACGGCGAGGGAGGTGAATGCACGCTGAATGGCCTCTACCTGGGCGATCGGCGCGCGCTCGTCGACAACCACACGACGATCGATCATGCCAAGCCGCACTGTTCCAGCCGCGAGATCTACAAAGGGATTGTCGCCGACAACGCCCGCGCAGTCTTCAACGGCAAGATCATCGTCCGCCCCGACGCGCAGAAGACGGACGCGAAGCAGACGAACAAGGCGCTGCTGCTCTCCAAGTACGCAGAGATCAACACGAAGCCGCAGTTGGAGATCTTCGCCAACGACGTCAAATGCACCCACGGGGCGGCCGTGGGCCAGATTGACGAGGAGGCGATCTTCTATCTGCGGGCGCGCGGTCTGGGAGAAACCGACGCGCGTCGCCTGCTGATTCGAGCGTTCGCCGGGGACATTCTCCAGCGGATGCCGCTTACCCTCCTCGGCGCGCGCCTGGATGCGGAGCTCGTGGGCCGCCTGCCCGGAGGCGCGGCATGACCCTCGCGGTCCGCGACGATTTTCCGATCCTGCGCGCGCGCGTGCACGGCAAGCCGCTCGTGTATCTCGACAACGCCGCGACCACGCAAAAGCCGCAGGCAGTGATCGACCGGCTGACGCAGTACTACGCTTCGGAGAACGCCAACGTTCACCGTGGCGTCCATGCCTTGAGCGAGCGTGCAACTGAGGCGTACGAGCAGGCACGGAAGACGGTGTGCCGCTTTCTGCATGCCGCCGATCCTCGAGAGATCGTGTTCGTGCGCGGCACGACGGAAGCCATCAACCTCGTGGCGCAGACCCACGGGCGCGCGAACGTCGGCGCCGGCGACGACATCGTCGTCACCGTCATGGAGCACCACTCGAATATCGTGCCGTGGCAGATGCTGTGCGAGGAAAAAGGGGCGCGGTTGCAGGTCGTCCCAATGACCGATGACGGCGAGCTGTGCATCGATGCCTACGAGGGACTGCTCTCGGAGCGCACGAAGATGGTCGCTGTCTCTCATGTATCGAACGCGCTCGGGACGATCAATCCCGTTCGTCGCATCGTCGAGCTCGCACACGCGCGCCGTATCCCAGTGCTCGTCGACGGCGCGCAGGCGGTTTCGCACATGGCGGTCGACGTGCAGCGGCTCGACTGCGACTTCTACGCGTTTTCCGGCCATAAGCTGTTCGGTCCTACGGGCATCGGCGTCCTCTACGGGAAGATGGCGTGGCTCGATCGCATGCCGCCATATCAGGGCGGAGGCGACATGATCAGCTCGGTGAGCTTCGAGCGGACGCTCTACAACGAGGTGCCGTACAAGTTCGAGGCTGGAACGCCGAACGTTGCCGGCGCGATCGGCCTCGGCGCCGCCATCGCGTACATCGAGGGCGTCGGTCTCGATCGCATCGAGGCGCACGAACGCGATCTGCTCGCGTACGGGACGCGCGCGCTCGCTGGTACTCCCGGTCTCCGTCTGACGGGCACCGCCCGGGACAAGGCCAGTATCCTCGCGTTCGTCTTCGATGGCGTGCACCCACACGACGTCGGCACGATCGTCGACCGCGAGGGCATCGCCATTCGGACGGGTCACCATTGCTGCCAGCCGCTGATGGACCGGCTGGGCGTGGCCGCGACCGCCCGGGCGTCGCTGGCGCTCTACAACACACGCGAGGAGATCGACGCGTTGGCGTCGGCCCTCCTGCGGGTCCGCGAGGTGTTCGTATGACGTCCGGCCTGCAGGAGCTCTATCAGGAGGTGATCCTCGATCACAACCGACGGCCGAGGAACTTCCGTGCGATTGAGGACGGTCGAACGGCCGAGGGCCGCAACCCGCTGTGCGGCGACCGAGTCACGGTGTATCTCCGCGTCGAGGGCGGACGCATTCAGGACGTCAGCTTCCAGGGCTCGGGTTGCGCGATCTCGAAGGCCTCCGCCTCGCTCATGACCGAGAGCGTCAAGGGGCGGACGATTGAGGAAGCCGAAGCGCTGTTCGAACGCTTTCAGCGGATGATCACGTCCGCCACCGATGCGCCGGTCGACGATCTCGGCAAGCTGTCGGTGTTTGCCGGCGTGCGTCAGTTTCCGGTGCGCGTCAAGTGCGCGAGCCTGGCGTGGCACACGCTCAAGGCAGCGACGGAAGGGCCGGGCAAGTCCGATCGTGCGGTGTCAACCGAATGAAGCCGCTGCCTGTGATCCAGCCCTCGTCTCCCTCTGCCACTCCCGGCGCGCCGGAGTCGCTGAACACCGCAAACCTCGTCCCGGATGCCGAGCGGACGGCGGCGCTCAGGCCGCCCATTGTCGCCGCGCTGTCGAAGGTGTTCGACCCCGAAATCCCCGTCAACATCTACGAACTCGGCCTCGTCTACGACATCATCGTGGACCGGTCGAGCACCGTCGGG
>JBKPDW010000289.1:0-10475 GCA_046728115.1 Acidobacteriota bacterium
GTCCAGGAGCACGATGGGCCTGTACTGGTCTGCGCCGAATCGCGTATTCACGCGATCGGCGATCGCGAAGACTCGCGATCGAAGCTCACGATATGCTGGCAGACAGGCCCTGCTCGGTTCGGCGATCTGGACGAACACGAATCGCCCGCGAAATTCCGGATGGGATTCGAGCAGCCGTTCGATCGTCAGAAACTTCTCGACGAGCCCCTTCGTGTAGTCCAGGCGATCGACGCCAACGCCCAGCTGCACCGCAGCCGGCAGATGGAGCCGGCGGCGCACAATCGCGCGACAGGCGTCGATCGAAGGCGATTGGCTTGCCCATCGATTCGGCGACTCGATCGAGACCGGATACGCGCGGATCGTTGTGCAGTGCCCCGCGCGGACGATGGTGTCGCGTGCCTCGTTGATGCGAGTGTCAAATGCATCGCGAACCGTCTCGACGAAGTTGTCGCAATCCTCGTGCGTCTGGAAACCGATTAGGGAAGCGCCAAGAAGGCCGTCGAGGAGATCCGCACCCCACGGGCAGGACGCATAATCGCGCGGCGAAGGCCAGGGGATGTGCCAGAACGCGATGATCGTTGCGAGCGGAAGCCGCTCGCGAATCATCCGGGGTGCCAGCGCGAAATGATAATCCTGCACCAGAACGAGAGGCCGATCCGTCTTCACTTCCTCGCAGACTGCCTCGGCGAAGCGCGCGTTCACCGCGCGATACGTGCGGAAATCCGCAGACCGGAAGACGGGCCGCACGTGTGCCCGATGACACAGCGGCCATAAACCTTGGTTCGCGAACCCGTAGTAGTAGTGCCGTTCCTCGTGCGGTTCGAGCCATACGCGCCGCAGTCGATACGTCGGATTGGCGGGTGGCACGTCGAGTCCATGCCGTGCATCGACCACGCATCGGTCAGCGGTTCCTGCGCCGTGTGCGACCCATACGCCAGCGCACGCTTCGAGCAGCGGTTCCACAGCCGTAACGAGCCCGCCCGCCGACCGCTTGACGACAATCCCGCCATCAGGTGCACGATCGTGTCGAAATGGCTGGCGGTTGGCGAGCACGACGATTGACTCCCCGGCATAATGCGTGCTCAGCAACGCTCCCAGCCGCTCGCGGGTCCAGTCTGAGCTGTCGCGCTGACGCCTCACATCAACCATCTCGCCTCCTCGACCGACGATCGTCGCGATGGGACCAGTAAACTGGCTGAACCGGCGTGAGCACTATCCGGTGAAGCCGGGATGCCGGGGGGTTTTGCAGGGGAGCCGGCACAGACGCACCCACGCTCGAGCTTCGGCCGGCGTTCCCCCCTTGATGGGATGCTCGCGGTCAGGTCCTGGAGTTACGCTTGAGTCTGCTGGGTAGCATGAGGAGGTCCAAGTGCGGTTTCGAACGTGGCTGGTGGCGGCACTCGGGCTCGCAAGCCTGCTGGTCCTGATCGTCGTGTCGATGATCACGTTATCCCGCAAGGCGCAGGAGATCTATGGCGAGCTCGATCAACTCAATACGCATCACCACAACGTCGATGCGAAGCTGAGACGCCTGCGGTCGGACGTGAATCTGTCCGGCATCTTCGTCCGCGACTACCTGCTCGACGTCGAGCGAGAGCACGCACCGGAATACCGCGAACGCCTCTCCCAATTTCGGCAAGCCAACGTTGCGACCGTGCAGGAGCTCCGAGAGCTCGACATCACACACGCGGGACGTATCGCCAACCTCGACGCGCTGCTCGATGAATATTGGCAGACGTTCGAGCCACTGTTCGATTGGACCGTCACGGAAAAGATCTTTCGCAGTTCGAGTTTCCTGCGAAGAGAGGTCGTGCCCAGACGAGACGCCATTCTGGGCATTGCACAAGAGATCGAAGAACTGAACAATGCCAATCTAGCTGCGCAGCGCAGTGAAGTCGCCCATCGTCAGGCTGCTTTCCGGGCAGACCTGCTGCGCCTGCTGCAGCAGACCGTGTTCCTGGGTGTAGGCGTCGCGCTGATCGCCGTCTTCCGGCTTCGCGCACTCGAGCGCCGGGACGATAAGCAGCGGTCGATGACTGAGGACGCCGAACGCCAGATGCGCCAGCTATCGCAGCGGTTGGTGGCGACGCAGGAAGAAGAACGAAAGAATCTGTCGCGCGAATTGCACGACCATGTCGCGCAGGTCCTCACCGCCCTGCGCATGGAGCTCGGGCGAATCGATCGAATGAAGACGTCGACCGACCGGCAGATCAGTGCAGCCGTGACCGAGTGTCGAGCGCTGGTCGATCAGATGTTCCGCACCGTCCGCGATCTCGCGCTTGGCCTTCGGCCGAGCATGCTCGACGACTTCGGCCTGCAGCCTGCGCTCGAATGGCACGTGCGGGACCTGACCCGTCGATACGGTATCGATATCGAGCTGGACGTGCATGGCGATCTCGACCGGTTGCCCGACCCTTACCGCACGTGTGTGTTTCGAGCTGTTCAGGAAGCCCTGACGAACTGCGTGCGGCACGCCAACGCCCGCTCCGCCAGGGTGAGCGTGACCGGCCGGGATGATCGATTGGAGGTGCTCGTCGCCGACGATGGCATCGGCCTCGATCCGGCGCAACGGCGCAACGGGCTGGGACTCCGTGGAATCGAGGAGCGTGTCAAGGAGCTTCACGGCACCGTGAGCATCCGCGGCGTGCCAGGCCGCGGCACGACGCTCGCCATCCAGTTGCCGGTTCCCCTGCCCGCGCCGGAGGAGCGCCTTGCGCGTGCTGCTGGCTGACGATCACGGAATCGTTCGCCGGGGGCTGCGAAGTCTTCTCGAGGAAGCGGGGTTCTCGGTGGTCGCCGAAGCGGCCGACGGGCTGGAAGCCGTCCGCCTGACGGAGGAGCATCGACCGGATCTGCTGATCGTCGATATCGGCATGCCAAAGCTGAGCGGCATCGAAGTCGCGGCCCGGGCCCAGAAACTCGACCGCCCCCCTGGCGTCATCGTGCTCAGCATGCACGCTGATGAGTCCTACATCATTCGCGCGCTGGCAGCGGGCGCTCGCGCGTACCTCCTGAAGGATGCGACAGACGAAGATCTGCTTCCCGCCGTGCGCGCCGTCGCCGGGGGAAAGCCGTTTTTCAGCCCTGCCGTCACAGCGGTTCTCGTCGAAGATTACGTCCGCACGCTCCAGAAGCGCGGACTCAGCGATTCCTATCACTTGCTGACCGATCGCGAGCGAGAGGTACTTCACCTGCTGGCCGAAGGACGATCGAACAAGGAAGTCGCGACCTTGCTCGATTTAGGGCTGTCGACCGTTGAAACACACCGAGCGAATCTCATGCAGAAGCTCAATCTGCACAACACGGCCGAGATCGTGCTCTATGCCGTTCGAAAAGGGCTGATCTCGTGATCCCAATCTGAGCCGAGTCGAAGCGTCGCTCGGTCTCGAAATCCTGGAATTCTCCCCCGAATGCCGGATACCCTATCATGCCCCGATGGGATTTAGTTGAGAGAGTCTCGACACGCAATTCTGGAGGAGTGATGGAGCGACCGAACGAAGTCCTGATCCGGGTTCACCGAGAATGGAACGGCTGGCAGAGCGCGGAAATCCGACTGCGCGATCTCGAAGACGTTCAATGGCTTCAGCCAAATGGCGCCCCTCACCCGTTGGTCCACGGCTACGTGAATTGCACTCGGACTATGTCCGGAGTCCTTACGCACGATTGTAATCGCCGGACAGCGCCTCATCGCCTGCTGGTATGCGTTCTGAAGCGTCACACGATCCCTACGGCCTACGCGGAGCTCGCACGGCGTGCCGACGCCCGGCGTATGCAGGTACCGCTGCAACCTGCGGTGCTGGGTGCCACGGCGAGCAGCTTTCGGGGACGGCAGATCGCTTGATCCCCTGATCACCTTCCCCATCCGCGACGCACGTTCGGCGACGAGCGGTGGCGTTTGTCGCCGGGCGTCGTGGAGCACCGCGTCGGGTTGCGACGTGTCGCCTACGTTCGGCGGATCGACGATCGGACGGCGATGCTGGCGATTACGGTCGGCTACACGACGAACTTCAGCATCCCCTACTACCGGCTGTACGCGCTGGCATCGGGCAAGCGCTACTTTCTGATCGAACGCGATTACAACGTGCTGAAGACGCTGGCCGCATTCATCGGATCGCACACGGGCTGGGCTGCCGAGACCGACCCGCTTCCTCTTGACGCGCTCATAATCCGTCCACGCGTCAGAGCGGGTTTCATCACGGGTCGATCGCACTTCTGACCTCGGTCCATCGCGACCTGCGCTTGATCAGAAAAGCAGTAACCAAACAGATAGAGTCTATCCGTTCGGATAGTCGTATACCTCCCTCGAGCCTAGCGCCAACCGGCGAGCGGCCGCGTTAGCCTGAGGCCACGGCCACGTTTTTGGCCATCGCACCTGTTTCTGCGTGCCATTCTTGACCCGGGCATCGCTGTTGCTACGACGAGAACCGCCATGAAACGGATGTTCATCGCGATCGCGGGTTTGTCGCTGGCGGTTCCACCCGCCACGGCCCAAATGATGCCGAGCTCGCGTGCAGGCATCGTTCTCTTTACTCTTCCTGCCGATCGGCAGCGCGTCGAAGAAGCGGGATACACGGCCTTGAAGCCGTTCCGACCGGACAGCTACGAGATCCGGATCCGGCCGCCGTTCGAGATCGGCAGCAGCGCCGCTGACGCCGTGGAAATGCACGCTCGTTGGCTGGCCACGGCGCACACGGTGCAGCCCGCAACGATGCCGACAGCCTTTCGCCACTCCGGCGGGTTCGACGTCGCGCTTCGAACGTTTTACCTCGGCGCTCCCGACGGTCGCATCGTCTCAGTGCTCGTGGCAGTGCTGAAAAGCGGGACCAAGGCTGCGGTCGTCGAGTTCGTCGCTGCCACCCCTCAGTCACCGCAGGCGATCCAGCAGATGGCGAGTTTCATCGATGGCTGCCGGCTTGCGCACACGCAGCTCCTCGTATCTGGAACTCCCCCGCTCACGGTTTACGACGCTGAGGAAACGATTGACATGCTTCAATGGCTGATCGACGCCCCACTCACCGTCGCGCAACGCGCGGCCATCCGGTCACAGATCGTCGACGACTGGAAGGCGAAAGACGCCGGCACGATCGCCAACCTCCGCCGAATCCTCGAATTCCGCAACCAGCTGGTGAAGCTGCCGCCGGCACAGCAGAACCTTGTCCGGAGGCAAAACGAGGTGGAACTGATCGCCGGACTCCGGGCGGCGAACGACAGCGTGTCCGCGCTGTTGCTCCAGACCTACGAGTCGGCGCATAGACCGATCGCTGCCGGCATTCCAGCCCTTACGCGCCAGCAAGCGGATGCGGCGCTGGATCTGTTCTACTTCATGGCAGGACAGCTCGAAGGCGTTCAGGCGACTCCCACCGCGGCCGCCGAAACGGCCTGGGCTGGTAACCTCGCACGCGTGTGGGCGACGCTCCCCGCGGAGACACGGAATGCCGTCGCTGCGATGCCAATGACGTGGGCGCTGACGCTCGCCGTGTGGCCGGAGATGCCGCCAGCGGTCCGCGAGCAGGTGAAGGCGACGTACGCGCAGATGGACGTGGTCCAAGCCTTGCGGTCGGATTTCGTTGCCGCGCGGAATCAGGCTTACACGACTCGGGCCTGGTATCCGCCTGCGCCTCAGCAGCCCGCGGCCGTAGTGATGGCCGGGCCGAGTCCCGCGGGGTTCAACGCTTCCGCCCCAGCGCCGACACCGCCGCAAAACAGCAATGCTGTGGACGTGAGCGCACAGATTTCGAGGATGAATCAGAACTACCAGGCTACATCGTCGATGCTGACCACCCAGTACAACTCTACGATCAACATGATGGCTGCCATCGGCAACATGTCGGGACCACGTTACACAGTTCGGTGAAGGCTATCGGGCGCGCGCGAGCGGGTCTGTTGGGATTCGCGTAAACCCGTTCTCGCGCCACGGCCTGCAGGTATCCGCGCGGGTTAGACTGCGGACCCCAGACGACGGCAATGTAGAAAGGGAGGTCGGCATGCACAACGAGTTCACTGCCGTGTTCGAAAGCGATGGCGAGTGGGTCATCGCATATTGCCCCGAGATTCCGGGCGCCAACGGACAGGGCCGGACCAAAGAGTCAGCGCGCACCAGCCTAGCCGAGGCGATCGCATTGATTCTCGAAGATCGGCGCGAAGAAGGCCTTCGGGGTGTGTCGCCGGATACTGAACGCGAAACGGTGACCGTTCGGTGAAACGCAGCCGCGGCGGCTCATTATCACGTTGCCGGCGTCGGCTGCATGCGTGTTAGACATCTCGATCCGACACGCTCGGCGCTTCTGTCACACGAGCAGGGCACCCCGGCCAGTTCGTTCCGCGGTAACGGCCCAATGCCGTGCCCACCAGTACGATCGCCGGAAAAAGGATGGCTTGAACCCACTGAGGGGCGAGGCGTATCCCCTGAGTTCGTCGGTGCCTCCAGGCGACGTGGGCCATGTAGAACAGTGGTGGTCGTTCTGCAGAACCACTGTTGAGCACCTCGAACACTGCCTGAAGGTACAGATCGAGATCAACCACCGGTTTCGTGAACCCCTCGAACACGAGCGTCTCGTCTCCCTCGTTCCACCACCGGTGCACCGAGCCAGCTGGAAACCGCGCCGTCTCTCCCGTCGCGATTCGAATCTGGCGCCCGTCCACCACGGCCGACAGGGTGCCGGCCATGATCCGCCCCTCCTCGACCTCTTCGTAGTGGACGTGAAGCGGAGGGCCGTCCTGTCGCGGAGGGAGTGTCCCTTTAAGTTCCAGCCAGATCTGTCCGTGCTGCGCCACGCGTCGAAGGGCAAGTGTTTCGCCCGTATGCCGGTTATGAAGGACGCGGGCACCAATGGCTTCGGTCATTGCACTCCTGTTCATCCAGATGTCCAACGTTAGCGCTCACCCTCGGCCGCGTTCGGCATGCCACGCGCTGGTAGATGGCACCCCACGACTTCTTGACCGCGTCGCGCGACTCCCCGAGTGCGTCCGCGATTTCGACGTCCGAGTCGTCCAGGAGCGACCGGATCCCTGATCGCCATAAGGCAGCGAGGACCAGCCGCATCTGAATGCGACTGTATCGGCTGCATGAGGCATCAAGTTCAAGAGCGAGGCAGCCCACCGATCATTACCTGTCGTCAGCCGGGATGTAGAGCGTCTCGAACTTCTCCGCGGAGATGGCGTAGCAGTCGGATTTGTCATCATCCGAATTCGCCACCAGATAGTCGCCGGCCTTGTAGTGGGTCTCGCCCTCTTTCGTGCGAACGACGCCGTCCGCGTCGGCGCGTTCGGCCCAAATCGGCGTGGTCTTCACATACGCGCCGGGTCCGTGCTTTGCCGGCCGGTACGTCCGCGCGAAGACTTCCGCATCGACCGTGTAGACGTCCCCGTCTTTGTCGACGAGCCAGTCGCCCGCCTTGGCACGCTGCTCCCCGCCCCATTTGCGGTAGATGAATCCGTCGGTATCGAGCGCGAGCCGCACGGCTGCCACAGGCCGGTCGGGACGCGGGACGTAGCGACGACGTGGTTCGGACATGGTTACACCAGATCGAAAGTCTTCGAGAAGTGCGTGCTCCTGACGTCCCGTTCTCCGACGGCGATGCCAATCCGGTGCAGCGCCTCCATGTTTTCAGGTGCGTCCATCGCGCTCAAGTTCTCTACCGGGATGGTGGCCGCGTCGCTGCCGAGTAACGTGGCAATCGAGGACGCGTCGAGATTGGCGTTGTAGCGAGCGTAGCTCAGAAGCGGCGCTCCACCGAGCAGATCGCCGTCGAGCACGCCGAGCTCGCTATCGATTCTGCGGGCCGTCGGGCTGCGAGACATCCACTGCAGCATTGCTTCCTGCAGCGACGCACAGTCGTCCATTAACGAGAGCAGCGCGCGAAATGCGTGGGCGGCGGCGATCTCCGACCGCCGGACAGTGGGGTCGGCCACGCCGGTGCCGATTGAGACCAGCAGGATCTTGTCTTCGCCCGTGGGCCAGTTGATGCGATAACCCTGGGCCGTGGCGTACATGAACGCCTGCAGTGCGGGGTTGTTGAACGGACTGACCCCGCCATCCACGAAGTCGCCATATACGGGTGGATGATTGGGGAGTTGCGCGATCGTGATTCGCTCGGGATCGAAGTAGTCCGGAGCGGCGGTTGACGCGCGCACAGCTTGCCACAGCTTGTAGTCGCCGTTCCCGATTGTGCCGCCGGGTCGCGACCGAAAATACTTGCCGTTCGGGTTGTTGCTGACCGGCCATGGACTCGCAGTATCGAGACGTTTGATCACCACCAGGAGACCCGTCAGCAGCTTCTCGCTCCCAAGCGTCGTGTCGGCGCCGTACACCGTTTTCAGTTCCTCAATCAGGCGGCTCTCGTCGTACTTCGCGCGCAGCAGGCCCTGCCGCAGCAGGCTGCGCGTGAACACGCGCGACCCGAGCTCGCGGTACTCTTCGGTGATCTCATCGACGCTCATACCAATCGCAAGCGCCGCCGCGATGATCGCACCGGTCGATGTGCCGGCAATCAGGTCGAAGTAGTGACACAGGCGAAACGCGGGATCGTCTCCATGCCGAGCACCGAGTTCGCCCTCGATGCTCTTGAGGATGCCGAGCGTGAGAATGCCGCGCAGGCCGCCACCATCAAGCGCGAGGATTCGCTTCGGAGCGTTGCTGCTGCTGAAGTGCTCGTCGCACGTGCGCTTCGGGAAGGCCACGAGACCTCCTTGTCCACGAAGTATATGCTCGGCTGACGACGGCGAGTGGTGCCTTATACGATAATGCGGCGGGCTCGCGCGCTGCATTGCTGGCCGCTATCCCGGGCGAGGACTGGGGACGATGCCAAACGCCAAAGGTCAAAAGACATGTTTCGTTGTGATGGGATTTGGCGAAAAGACCGACTTTCAGTCAAATCCGCAGCGGGTGCTCGATCTCAACCGGACCTATGAGGACATCATCGAGCCCTCGGTAACTGAGTCCGGTCTGGAGTGTATTCGCGCCGACAGAATCATTCACTCGAAAGTGATCGACAAGCCGATGTACGACAACCTGCTTGACGCGGATCTCGTCATCGCTGATCTCTCCACCTCGAACGCCAACGCCATCTATGAGCTTGGCGTCCGTCACGCCCTGCGGCCGCGATCGACGATTGTGATTGCCGAGGACAAGTTCGCATTCCCCTTCGATCTGAATCACCTCAGCATCGCGAAGTACGTGCACATGGGGAAGGAAATCGGCTTTCGCGAAGTCCTCCGGATGCAAAAGCTGCTGAAGGACAAGATCGCGGCCGCACTCGCAGACCCGGAGCCGGACAGCCCGGTGTTTCTTTTCCTTCCGAAGTTGCTCGGCACCGATACCCCCGCCGCCCCTGCGGCGTCGAATCCTCCGGCAGACGACAAGAGCCTGGCGGAACTGCTCGAGCTGTTCAGACAAGTGAAGAAGAAGGCAAAGAAGCCGGTCGATTGGCGCGCGGTTCTCGAAGTGCTTGATCGAATTCAGAACGTGCAGCCGAAGGATCCCTATGTCATCCAGCAGCGCGCGCTCGCGACGTACAAATCGCAGTATCCGGGCGTCATCATTTCGCTTCAGGCCGCGAAGGACGAACTGCAAGCGCTCAAGCCAGACACGTCGTCCGACGCGGAGACCGTCGGCCTCTGGGGAGCCATTCACAAGCGCCTGTGGAACGTCACGAAGGATCGCGCTGACCTCGACAAGGCCATCCGCTCGTACGGCCGCGGATACTTCATCAAGAGCGATTATTACAATGCGATCAACTTTGCGTTTCTCCTGAACGTCCGAGCCTCGGTCTCGCAGGGCGACGACGCAATGGTCGATCGGGTGCTGGCGCGGCGGGTCCGCACCGAGGTTCTGACACTATGCGACGCACTGCTTGATGCGGACAACAAGAAACGGGCAGACGCAGCCGACAAACTGAAGGACGACGACATCTTCTGGATCAACGCGACGAAGGTCGAGGCGCTGCTCGGGCTGAACTGCGCGAAGGAATCCGACACTCTTTGCGCGGAGATCCTGAAGGGACTCGAACCGGACGATTGGCGAGTGAACACGATGAGGGATCAGCTCAACGCCCTGAGGGCGTTGCAGCCGTGATTGGCGCAGGCACACGGCCTTCGACGCGCGCTCAGAACGCGCGCGTCCACATTTCCACAAGGCTCGCCCTCCTCCTCTACACAGCCGACCATCCGCCTTGCAGGATTATGTCGGTCACTTCGAGCTCGTCGTCTGAACGCTCTTCGGCGACAGCCATACCGGCTGAACGAACGCGCCGTTGCCTGCGGTGTCCCACACGGCAAACCGCACCCACGTTTTACCGCTCGCGTCGAACGGTATCGCGAAGTGTTTCGTGCCGAACGGTCCGAGATCGGTCGCCGGAATGATCTGACGGTCGACTTTCTTGCCATCGCTCCACACGACCTCGACGAAGTTCAGCGGGAAAGTCCATTCGACGTCGGCGGTGATTGTCCGCTGGGTGCCCGCACCTGCGCTGTAGTTC
>JBKPDW010000290.1:0-28964 GCA_046728115.1 Acidobacteriota bacterium
AACGTGATCGGCGATCCGAACCTCCCAACGGATCGGCCGCAGGACGAGTTGATTCAGATGTATTTCAATCCAGCCGCATTCGCCATCCCGGCCACCGGGACGCTGGGGAACTCACCGCGCAATTTCCTGACCGGGCCAGGCTCGAAGAACGTGGACCTCTCGCTGTTCAAGATGTTTCGGATCAAGGAGCGTGTCGGTGCGCAGGTCCGTCTCGAGGCGTTCAACGCCTTCAACTTCGTCAATTTCGGGAATCCGCGATCGAACATCGGCGCCGCGAATCCCGGTCGCATCGACACGGCGGGCGATGCGCGGATTATTCAAGTCGGATTCAGGATGACGTTTTGAGAGGCGCGACGACGACGCTCAGGGCAGCGGACGGATCTTGATGTTCCTGAACGCGATGGGGAACTGCTGGTACTGGAGCCGCAGATGTCCTTCCGAAAACCTCGTGTCATGAACATCGAGCGTGGTCTCGCCATTCAGTTCTACGAGGAGATGATCGCCGTCGGCCGTGATCTGATAGCGGTTCCATTGATCCGCCTTGAACACGTACTCGCGCGCGGTTTTCGCGGTTCCAACGATGGCGCCGGTATTGTAGCCAGCCGGCTGTTGCCGCCAGATTTGCACTTCGTAACCGCCGGTTTCCTGGGGCGACCGCACGAACACGCCGCTGTTCGTATCGTCACCGCACTTGAATTCGATCGAGAGGACGAAGTTCTTGTGGCTCCGATCGGACGTGAGATAGCCGGTCGGCTCGCCACAGGGGGTCAACGATCCATCGACGATTTCCCAATGAGAACCCCCCATCGGTACCGCCGTTCGCGCAGCGACGCAGGGCTTCGGCGTCCCGACCTGCCCGGGCTGGGGCGGCGATGCCGGTCCGGCTCGACCGGCGCCTTGGGGCGGGACCGAAACATGCCATCCCGACAGCGTTTTGCCGTCGAACAGGAGTTGCCAACCCTGTTCGCGATCCTGAGCGCTCAGTGTATTCGCCGTCTGGCCGAACAGCGTCGCCGACAACCAGAGTGGAGTGAGCATCGCGAACGACGCCCGCTTGATCGTCATCGCCGTAGACTATCTCACACCCTGCGAGCCTCGAGAATCGCCCACGAACGCACTGATCCCTTCAGCGTGACTCGGCCACCGTCACCCTCGACCGTGGCGCAGAACTGCACGCCACCGGCATGGACTGCTGTCGGTTGACGAACGAACTCGAGACGGCGCTCTTTCGCATGCACTCGAAAAACCCTGAACAATGTTGCGAAGCATGCTCACGCGAAGCACGTGAGCATCGTCCTCGACCGGCGTCCCGAGCGCGTGTCGGTCGTCATCGAGGACAATAGAATCATGTTCATGCAGACGCATATTGCTGAGTTCCCACAGCACCCGCTCCCTCAGATCCCGCAACCGCAATCGCCTCAACAGCCGCGCGTTCAGCCACCAACGGTTTACGTGTACGAGCGCCAAAAGTGGGAATACCGAGTCGTCATGAAGAATGTCGCTGACGAACCCACGCTGTCGGAAGGGGACTTGAACACGCTTGGGAAGGACGGCTGGGAGTTGGTCGGTGTGGTTCCGCTGCCGACGACGGTTCAATTTTTCTTCAAGCGCGTGAAGTCATAAATCGCTAAATATCTGTCTTCCCATCGGCCGCCTGGGTCATACTGCGCGGCGTCACGTCGGGTGAACGGAGGTGAGACGGTGAAATCACGATTGACGGTTATCGCGTCCGTCATCTACATCGCCGGAGGCCTGGCGTCCGGGCAGCAGCCCGGCACGACCGCGCCACCGAAGATTGCCGTGCTGATCGTCACCGGCCAGAACGGCCACAACTGGCGCGGTACCACGCCGCTGCTGCGCAAGATTCTCGAAGACACCGGGAAATTCGAGGTTCGCGTGACCGAGGAATTCCGGGGCGCCGGTCCGGAAACGCTCGCGCCCTATGACCTCGTCGTGTTGAACTACTTCGAGCGCGGCCGTCCCGAGCTGCGGTGGGGCGAGAAAACGGATTCGGCGTTTCTGGACTTCGTGCGTTCGGGCAAGGGCGTGGTCGTCTACCACTTCTCGATGGCCGCGTTCGATGGCTGGACGGAATACGAGAAGCTGTCGGGAGGGAACTGGAGACCAAACAACGGCCACCATTCGGCACCGCACACCTTCGTCGTGGACATCAAGGACCAGGAGCATCCAATCACGAAGGGCCTGAAGCTATCGTTTCCGCAAACGAATGATGAGCTCTACGCAAATCTGCGCTGGCAACCAGCGGGCTCGTACCACGTGCTGGCCACGGCCAACGATGATCATGCGCTCTACGCAGCAAGCCGCACGGATTCACGCGCGCCGCAGCCGCTCGTAGGGCCCAGCGCCAACGAGCCGATGTTGTGGACGGTGGACTACGGCAAGGGCCGCGTCTTCGTCACCGCGCTGGGTCACGATGTCGAACAGGTGCAGACAGCCGCGTTCGTGACGACGTTCGCACGCGGAGCCGAGTGGGCCGCTACTGGGAAGGTCACGTTGCCGATTCCCGAGGCAATGGCCAGCGCCCCGCAGTCACCCGCCCAGGCGGCGACGCAGCCACCGACTCCGGAGGGCTATGTGCCGAGAGGTACTCGTCCCGCGAAGGGTCTGGCGCCCGGCATGAAAGTGACCGACCTGGGCAAGGGCGGCAGAACATACCGGATCAGCATGACGAAAGGCGACGAAATCATGTCCGGCCTGACCGACTTTGCGGAGAAGTACCACATCAAGAACGCTCACTTCACCGCGCTCGGAGCCATCAACAAGGGCCTCTTCGGCTGGTCGGACGTCGAACGTGGGTTGGGTCAGAAGAAGATCGAGCTCAATCAGGAAGCCGAAATCGTGTCGCTGATGGGCAGCATCACGACGGACAGCCAGGGGCGGAGCAACGTCCATGGGCACGGCAGCGTGGCACTATCCGATGGCGCCGTCAGAGGCGGGCACTGGTGGGAGGCGCACGTGAGCATCATCGCCGACGTCTTTGTCACCGAAGAGGAAGGCCCTCCGGAGCCACCTAAGTAGCCGATCTCAGCGGTCGGCGAAGATCAGATCGCCGAACCGCCCGTATTCGTGGAAGCTCTGCTCTACGTGCGCCCACTCCCACTCCGCGCGGTTTCCTTCGTCGTAGTCCATGCGGTATACGTTGGCGCGCCAGCGCGTCCCCGGCTTCGGCGGAACGTTCTGCAGCGGCCGCAGCAGCGCATACGGAATGAAGAACTCGGCGCGCCAACCCTGAATGGTGGCATGCGGCTGCTTCGGTCCCCCGATGATGCCGGTCGCTTTCCGCGTCAGCCGATCGCGCTCGTAGTGCCATGGCCGCCAGCCGAGGAACTGTCCGGCGAAATTGGGAATCAGGATCGGGAGCTCGCGATTGAGCGGCGAGATTTCGTACTCGAAGTACGCGGGGTACCGCTCGTCGGTCCAGAGAAAGACTTCGAACACGTCCTCGTTCCACAGGTCCATGAAGTCTTCCTTCATGGTCGCTGTCAGCGTGTGGTCCGTTCCCTCGATCAGAAAGTACAGACCGGTGCCGGAGTAGACCGTCTTGAATCGCGTGTCATACCGGTGACCGTCCGGTTGGCGAGATCGCAGCGCTACCCAGCCGGCCTGCCGCCAGGCGGCATTGTCGCCCGCTCCGGTAACATCGAAATCGCCGGCAGGCCGCACCGACAGCCGCGGCCGCTCGTCGCGCTGCGCGTGCGGGACGGCCTGAACGTGCAGCGTCACGGCCGTCAGCACCAGGACAGGCCACGGCTTCATCGCAGAGAGTCTACGTCCTTTCAGGTACGTATAATCGCGGGATGCGCGTCCGGCTCGGATTACGGCGCCGACGGGCTCGAGGTCGATGTCTCCGACGCCGCATTGCCCGTCGAAATCCGATTCACGACAACGTCCGAAGATCGCGCGCCGTCCGTACTGGCACGATGCCATATCTCGGAATTGAGGAATCGATCGTATGAAGAAATTTCTGTCGGCTGCCCTTGTGCTGGGATGGATACCGACCCTCGCGGTCGTCGCCGGCGCTCGATGGATCAACGCGGGACCGGTGGTCGCGCAATCGCGAGCGCCGATGAAAGTCACGCGGCTGTACACGGGGTCGGACGGGAAGACGAAAGTCGAAGAGTATGAAGTGCCGCTCAAAGCGCAAGGCCGCGGCACCGAATTGTCGGAGGCCGTGGCGGTCGAGAGCCTCCAATTCCGTCGAACCAACCAGGACTACAACCTCGACTGGCACCCTGCTCCGCGACGCCAGTTCGTTGTCACGCTGAGCGGTGAGAGCGAAATCGAGCTCGAGGGCGGGCAGAAGCTGCGGCTCGGTCCCGGCCACATACTGCTCGCGGAGGACACGACAGGCCAGGGACACATCTCGCGCGCGATCGGCACACAGGATCGCCTCTCGCTGTTCATCACGCTCGCCGGCACTGCCAAGGTGCCGCGCTAAAGAGGAGGTCGCACATGTGGAGTCGAAGACGTTTTCTTGAAGTCGTCTCGGGACTGCCGCTCGTTGGCGGCTTCATCGATGCCAGCGCGGCGTCCGCAGCCACCGCACCGCAACCCGCCGCACGCGATTACTTTCGCGAGCTGGGTGTACGACCTTTCATCAACGCCGCGGGAACCTACACGGCCATGACCGCGTCGCTGATGCCGCCGCAAGTGATCGAGGCGATGACGTACGCTGCCAAACACTACGTCATGCTGGACGAGCTCCATGACCGTGTCGGCGCGCGCATCGCGACGCTCCTGAAATGTGAAAGCGCCATGGTCACGTCCGGCGCCGCATCTGCCTTGACGCTCGGCACGGCGGCCGTCCTCACAGGCACCGATGGGCGCAAGGTGGTCGACCTGCCCAACCTTGCCGGCATGAAGAGCGAAGTCATCATTCAGAAGGCGCATCGCTTCGGATACGACCATGCCGTCCGCAACTGCGGCGTGCGCCTCATCGAAGTGGAGACGCGCGAAGAGTTGGAGCGCGCGATCAATCCCCAGACCGCGATGATGCTCTTCTACAACAACAACAACACGGAAGGACGGATCCGCGACGAAGAGTTCGTCCAGGCCGCCAGAGCGCACGGCGTGCCAACCATGAACGACGCGGCCGCCGACGTACCACCGGTCGACAACTTGTGGAAGTACACCAACATGGGCTTCGACCTCGTGGCGTTTTCCGGCGGCAAGGGTCTTCGCGGTCCTCAAAGCGCCGGCCTTCTGCTGGGCCGCAAGGATCTCATCACGGCCGCCCGCTTGAACGCGCCGCCCAACGGCAACAGCGTCGGACGCGGCATGAAAGTCAACAAGGAAGAGATGGTCGGGATGCTTGCGGCACTGGAGCTGTACCTCGCGACGGATCATGCGGCGGAGCAACGTGAGTTCGAAGCGCGCGCTGAAACGATCCGCCGTGGCGCCGCCGCCGTGCCCGGAATCAAAACCGACATCTTCGTGCCCGAGGTTGCGAATCACGTGCCCCACGTGCGGATCTCGTGGGACACCGCCGCGAAAGGGATGACGCCGACCGACGCCATCAACAAGTTGCGTGCCGGAGAGCCGTCCATCGCAACCCGAACGGAGGGTGACGCTGTCGTCATCGGAGTCTGGATGATGCGGCCCGGCGAGGACAAGATCGTCGCGCGCCGCCTGCGCGACGTGCTGGAAAATCGAGGTTAGGCTGTGTCATCGGACGGCGCGATCCGGTGCGCATCGGCGTTCGTCGCCGTGTCGCTCGCCGCTGCGCCGTTTCCTGCCGCGGCGATCCAGCACGAGCACCTTTCCCATCATGAGGCCAGCCGCATCTCGATGGCATGCGAGTACGCCATCGACGCGTACGGGCCAGATGCGAACGCGTTGCCGCACATCGTCGACGAGGCGTTCGACGAGGTCGACCGCATCGACCGTCTGATGAGTCACTACAAACACGACAGCCCGCTTTCGCGCGTCAACCGTGAGGCTGCGCAGCATCCAGTTGCGGTCGATTCGGAACTGTTCGACTTCATCGTCGAGGCGATGCGCTATCACCTCGACTCCGACGGCGCCTTCGACATCACGGTCGGTCCTCTCATGAAGGCGTGGGGCTTCTTCGGCGGCGACGGCCGCATGCCGACCGAGCCGGAGCGCGCGGCCGCCCGCCGGCTGGTCGGCGGCGACCACGTGATCCTGGATCCGGTGTCACGGACGATCGCCTTCGACGAGCCGGGCGTGGAGCTCGATCTGGGTGGCATCGCCAAAGGGTACGCCGTCGATCGCGTCGTCGAATTGTTCAAGCGGCGTCCGATTGGGTCCGCTCTGATCAGCGCCGGAGGCAGCACCATCTACGCGCTCGGCGCACCGCCCGGGCGTGATGGATGGACAGTCACAATCCAGGATCCGATCGATTCGCGGAAGGTTGCGTTGACCCTTCAGCTGAAGGACCGCGCAGTCTCAGTCGCGGGCAGTTCCGAGAAGTCGTTCGAGGCCGGCGGCGTACGGTATTCGCACATCATGGACCCACACACGGGCGCGCCGGTGCAAGGCGTGCTGAGCGTCGTCGTCCTTGCGGCCACCGGAACCGACGGCGATGCGCTCGACGACGCGTTCTTCGTCCTGGGTCCCGAGCGCAGCCGTGCGTATCTGAATCGACTGCGCGACACCGAAGCGTTCTTCTTCATGCCAGACTCCCAGCGTGGCTGGATCCTCGTTCGGCTGTAGCAATGGGTTTGCTAGGCGCTGCATTCAACGCGCTGCCTGCAGATCGATGACGGCGTACGTCGTCAATCGGGGCAGCGAACACTCCGTCACGCCTGACGCGACAATCTGATCCTGAAGAGCCAGATGTCCCACTCCTGCGACGTGAGCCTCCGCGTCTCTGTAGGCTCCGCGCAGTCGAATCCGCAGCCCCTCGATCTCACGGCCACCGTAGTTGATCAAATGCAGCCTCGCCCGCCCTCCGCCGGCCGTCAACCGGCCGAGCACGACCTCGCTCCCGTACAGTCTCAGCGCTCGCGCGCCGTCGGTGAGCTGCCGGCGGATCTTGAGAGCGAAGGCGCTCGGATCCGCAGCTTCCTCGCGCGGGTACTCGGCGGTTCCGATCCTGATGTTGATCCGGAATTGCGGCGACGGAACCTGGACCACCGCGAACGGCAGATTGCGCCGGACCAGCAGATTCATGACCTCGCCGGTAATGGTCGATCCGTCGTCGACGACTGCGAGATCCGAGACGGCTGGGAGATCGACAGATGGCAGCGCCTCCAGGAATTTCAGCATCTCGCCGAGCGATCGCGCGTCGGCCGGATCGATCTTCAGAGCGACATCGGCGCCGTAGGCAAAGGCTTCCGCTGCTGCGAGGGCTGCTTTGCCGGCCGGGACGTCGTAGACGTATTTCGTTTCGGGGCGTCTCATGAAGCGCCAGCCGTTCGCCACAATCCACGGCGCGCGCGTCGGCGACGCCAGCCCGGCGCGTGCAGCCGTGCCGGGCGCAGGCAGCGCTTCGCGCCGGGCCAGATCGGTTTCCGTGCAAAGCCGTTCGATGCCAGCGGCGACGAGGCTGGCACGGGTCGCGGCATCGGCCGTCGCGTAGACGCACGGCAGCGTAAGCGCGACCAACAGAACCGGAGTCACACCGCGAGTTCCTTCAAGTCGATTCGCGCGCGATCGTACACGCCAAGGCCGAGCGTCGACGCGTGCTCCACGTGCCCCGGCTCGCGGATGATGATGTTGACATTGGGATCGGCGTCGCGCGCTCGCGTATCGTCCGCTCTGAGCGAGCTCGGCGAGCGGTCCCAGATCGAGATCGCGCCGTGCGCCCGGCGCTCGTTCTCGATGATGTCGAGCAGCAGACGATCGACCGCGACCGGATCGGTGCCCAACATGATCTGGCGCGGATAGAACACGTACCGTGTGGTTCTCGCAAACGGACCGCCATGCCAGACACCGCGCAGGCCATCCATGATCTGCAGCACCGTCCTCGAGCGGAGCGGCTCCATCGCGGCGAGCGCGCCGACGACGGAGTAGGTGTGCGACTTCCCTCGCTGATGCGTGCGCGCGACATTCGAGAAGCTGCCGTACGCGATGTTCTTCAGGCACCCGGTCACTCCCGTGGCGCCGTGATCTTTCACGTTCGGGATGTTGATGATCTTCGTGAGCAGGCGCGATACGAGTCGCATCATGTTGGACCGCGTGTCCTCTTCGCCGAAGAAGTCCGCCTCGAGGTACGTCGCCGGATCGTAGCCGCTGTTGTCGACGTTGCGGTTTGCGCGTTCGGCCGCGACGATCTGCACGCCATGGGGCAGATGCGGCGCGTAGTTCACCTCGTCCAGCTGATTCTGGAAGCGCTCGTACACGTAGATGTGCGACACCGGCAACCCGATGCCCATGAGCTCCCGGACGACGTCCGCCACGATCTCGTATGCAGACACACAGTGCGGATAACCGCCGCAGTTGACTTTGATGCCAACGATGTCCGACGGCTCGAAGAACGTCCGCCAGGCATCGGCCGTCGTGCTCGCGCCGGTCAGCGCCCGCATGCCTCGCGCCATCATTTCGCGGACGACTTCGTCGTTTGCGGCGCCCGTGAACGTATCGACGCATCGGTCCGATCGAATCGATACGACTCGACCCGGATAGGGTCCGGGCATTCCCGGCGTGGCGGAGGCCGAGTACCGGGAAACGACGCGGAGCGTCGGCGTGTCGGACGGAAGCTGGGAGCCCCGAACAAAGGACGTCGCCGTCAGCAGCCGGACGAATGATCTTCTGTGCATGCGCCCGCCTCTGGCGCTGATCCTACCTTGACTCGCGCGTCGAGGTGCGCCATGGTTACGCAACGCCACGTTCAGCGTTACGGAGGAACCATGAGCCCCTCCCGCGCGCGACCTCACCCGCCGAACACTTGCGGTCAAATCACGAACACGCTCGGCGCGTCGATCGTCACCGCGGCGGCACGGGAAGAGTGTTGAAGTTCTACGACTGAACCTATCTTGGGAGGGCCCGTGAGGGACACGATCATGATGGCGCGTCGAATCGCGGTGTTCCTGGCGTTATGCTTGACTCTCGCCACGAATGCCGCGGCACAGCTGGCGTCGCAAACCGCGCTGGTCGGCACGGTGACCGATCAAGATGGCCTGGTCGTGCCCGGCGCCCAGGTCGTTGCGGTGAACGTCGGTACCCGGGACACCTACGAGACGGTGACGAACGCGGAGGGTTATTACAACATCCAGTTCGTTCGCCCGGGGACGTACGAGATCACCGTGACGCTCAGCGGATTCCAGACGTCCAAGGTCAGCGGCATCGACGTCGCGACCAACCAGGTCGCCCGCGCCAACGTCGCCATGCGGATCGGCCAGTTGAACGAGTCGATCACCGTGGCAGGTTCATCACCGATCATCGATACCGACAGCGCGCGGATCTCCGAAACGATCGGCAAACGCGCGGTGAGCGATCTGCCCCTGAACGGACGGAACGTCTGGAACCTCGCGAGCACCACGCCGGGCGTGCTTGGAGGCCTCAACAGCGATATCGGCCTGAGCTTCAGAGGAGCGGGCCAGCGTGAAATCCAGAACAGCCTCTCGCTCGATGGCATCAACTCCTCTGCCAACCTGCTGGCGGCGACCAGCATGCGGCCGATTACCGACGCGGTCGAGGAAATCCAGATCCAGACAGGAAGCACGTCCGCGGAATATGGATCGTATCTCGGCGTTCACATCAACGTGGTGACCAAGAGCGGCACGAATGCGCCGCATGCCTCGGTCTTCGAGTTCTTCCAGGACGATGCGCTCGACGAGCGGGGATACTTCGAGAACCGCGCTGTCCCCAAGAATCCGCGGCGGCGCAACCAGTTCGGCTTCGAGTTCGACGGGCCCGTGATGTTCCCGAAATTCTATGACGGCCGCAACAAGACCTTCATCACGGCAGCGTACGAAGGCATCCGCGCGAACACGTTGTTCAGCCCGATCGCCACTGTTCCGACGGCGTTGATGCGCCAAGGGATCTTCTCGGAGATCACCGGCACGATCCGGAATCCCTTCACGGGACAACCCTATCCCGGCAACATCATCCCCGCGTCGCAGTTGTCGCCAACCGCGCGAAATCTGCTGGCGTACTACCCGATGCCGAACCGGCCGGGGATTGCCTCGAATCTGCAAATTCCGATTCCCAGCACGGAGAACGTGGACCAGTTCATCGGGCGCGCCGATCAGAACGTCGGCAACAAAGTGCGGCTGTCGCTGCGCTACAACTGGCATGACAGCGGGAACAGCAATCCGTTGGGCGCCGTGCTTCCGACCCAGGTGGTCGACCAACCCCGCGTCAACAAGAACACGCTGGTCTCGTACACACATACGCTGTCGTCGAATCTGCTGAACGATTTCCGAATTGGCTACCATCGCGTCAACTTCGATACGGTGAATCCGTTTCTCGTGAACGGCCAGTCCAGCGCTGGCGCGGATCTCGGCATTCCGGGCTTCAACGGCGACGTCCGCTATAACAATCCGGGAATCCCGACCATCGATCTCACCAACGCGTTCAGTGGGCTCGGCGGCGGCGGCACGAACTGGTATCAGTTCGACACGACGTTCCAGCTCTCGAATGTCGCGGCGTACAACCGCGGCTCGCACAACGTGCGCGCCGGTTTCGATCTGCGCAGGCTCGAAACGGGGCGACGCGCCGCGAACGACGCGCGCGGACGGTTCAACTTCACGGGCGACATAACGGGACACCCCGTCGCCGACTTCATGCTCGGCCTGCCGCGAACCGTCATTCCGCCGACGGACCAGATCCAGGGGGACGTGGGCGGCTGGCGTAATGGCTTCTTCGTCAACGACGTCTGGCAGGCTTCACAAGATCTGACGTTCAGCCTCGGCCTTCGGTACGAGCTGAACACGCCGGTGCAGACGTACGCGGGATTGGCGTCGATGCTCGCCGAAGATTTCGAGACGATCATCCCGACCAGCTTTCCGGCTCCTGGGTTCAAGTTCTCCGAGCCGAACTACAAGGACATCGCCCCGCGCCTGGGCGCCACCTACCGGCTGAAGGAGAAAACCGTTCTGCGTGCAGGTTACGGGATCTACTACAACCCGAACCAGATGAACTCGTTCACGTTTTTGACCAACAACCCGCCGATCGCCGCCGTGTCGACGTTCAGCTCCGATCCCGCGAACCCCACGTTGTCGTTCGAGAGCCCATTCGGCGTCGTCGGACCCGGCGGTCCGCCCGATATGATCTCGCCCACGCGGCACCTTCCGAACGCGCGCAAGGATCAGTGGAGCCTCGACGTCCAGCGCGAGCTCTGGTTGGGCGCCGCACTCGACGTTCAGTACGTCGGCTCGAATACGAGCCATCTCGATCGAAGCTTCTTCAACAACACGCCGCAGCCCGGTCCCGGACCCGTGGATCCGCGACGACCGAGCCAGCGTTACCGCAGCCGGCGCATCATCCAGAACGATTTGATTGCCGACTATGACGCGGTGAGCGTCATCCTGCGCAAGCGCATGAGCCACGGCCTGCAGGCCGATGTGCACTACACGTGGTCGCGGACGCGCGACATGGCGACGCACTCCAACGGCGGCGGCCAGACGATGAACAATTACGACATCTGGGCGGATTACGGTGCTGCGAACTGGGACATTCCGCATCGCTTCGTCGCGAATTATATTTACGACGTGCCGTTCCTCAAGAGCTCGGCGCAGCCGATTCTGAAATATGTCGTGGCGGGATGGCAGATCGGCGGCGTCACGACGATCCAGAGCGGGACGCCGATCAACGTGACCATTGCCGCCGACCGCGCGAACATCGGCATTTCCGGCCTCCAGCGTCCGGATCTCGTCGGGGCCGTTCCGAAACTGAATTGTCAGCAGAGCCCGACCAGCCTGGATCTGATCAACTGCTTCGATCCGTCCGCGTTCGCGATGCCGGCGCAATATACGTTCGGCAACGCGCCGCGCAACGTGCTGCGGGGCCCCAAGGCGATGATCACCGACTTGTCGCTGGTGAAGAACGTCCCCGTCGGCGGATCGGCACGGGTCCAGATCCGCGCGGAGATCTTCAATGCGTTCAACACCGTCAACTACGGCAACCCGAACGCCGTCTTCGGCTCGGCGACGTTCGGCCGCATCAGCGCGACCAACACCACGTATCCGAACATGCGTCAGATCCAGCTTGGAGCGAAGTTGATGTTCTGAGGATCGGGACAGCGTTCGTACGGTCGTTGCTGCAGCGTCCTTCGGATCGTGGATTACGCCGTGATGGCTGTCAGTGCTTGAAGGCCCCACACCCCCAGGTTCGAGACCCGAGGACTGACGCTACACGGAAGTGCAACACGCTGTGGGATCGGAAAACGCTTATCGCGGGAGTTCTGACATGAAGAACACGAACCGACGCAGCTTTATCCGGCGCGGAGTGACGGCAACAGCGGCCGTGACCGCTGCTGCGCTGCCGGCGACAGCCGCCGCGCAGAGCGAGCGGCCTGCCAAGAAGGTCCACTACAGAAACGGCCGCAAGCCCGAGAAGCCGCCGCTTTTCAACGGGACGATCTCGTACGGCAACCTGGTGTTCATCGCCGGTGTCGGATATCACTCCGAAGGCGATATCAAGGTGCACACCAAGGGCGTCCTGGATCAGATCCAGCAGCAGCTCGAGAGCATTGGATCGTCGATGGAGAAAGTCCTGAAGTGCAACGTGTACTTGAACGACCTGAAGGACTACGCCGGGATGAACGAGATGTTCCAGGGCCGGTTCGGCGACGAGCCGCCGGTGCGGACGACGATTGCGGCTGCCGGCGGCATTCCAGGCAACTCGCTGGTGGAGATCGACGTCATCGCGACGCTCTAGCTCGATTCCGTCGTGTCCGGCTCGAGCCGGACGTCTCACTCGGAGGACGCGATGCTCGAAACATTGACACGTCACTGGAGCCGTCGCGAGCTGTTCCGGCGATCGGGGCTGCTCATGCTGCCGGCGATCTTCCGTGGCGGGACTGCGGCGGCCGCACCGGCAGCTCCGCCCGCCGGGACCCTGTCGGCCACCGCGATGGACGGACTTCGCGTCGGCGAGGACATCTATCGATCGATTGGCGTGCGGCCGCTGATCAACGCGCGCGGCACCTTCACGATTATCAGCGGTTCGCTCATGCTGCCGGAGGTGCGTGGGGCGATCGACGCTGCCGCGCAGCACCACGTGCACCTGGACGAACTGATGGCGGCCGTCGGCGCGCGCCTCGCTGAACTGACGAAGGCGGAATGGGGAATGGTGTCGTCGGGCTGCGCGGCGGCACTGACGCATGCAACGGCTGCATGTGTGGCGGGCGGCAATCCGGATCTGCACGTCCGCATTCCCAACCTGACGGCCTTTCCGAAAGACGAAGTGATCATTCCGAAACACTCGCGCAACGTGTACGACGCCGCCGTCCGGGCCGTCGGCGTCCGCATCGTCGAAGTGGGCACCGCCGAGGAGCTCGACGCGGCGTTCGGTCCGCGAACAGCGATGGTCTACATCCTCGCGGGGCCCGAAGCCGACAAGGCCCCACTGAGCACTCGGGCGATCGCGCAAATGGCCAGTCAGAAACGTGTGCCGGTGCTCGTCGACGCGGCGGCCGAGATCCTGACGGTGCCGAACGTGCACCTGGAAAACGGCGCGACACTCGTCGCATACAGTGGAGGCAAATGCATCCGCGGGCCGCAGAGCGCCGGCCTGCTGCTCGGACGCAAAGATCTCGTCCAGGCCGCGTGGGTCCACAGCGCACCGCATCACGGTTTCGCGCGCTCCATGAAGGTCGGCAAGGAAGAAGCCATCGGGATGCTCATGGCCGTCGAGATGTGGGTGAAGAGGGACCACAAAGCGGAATGGAACCGGTGGATGTCGTGGCTCGACTCCATCGCCGCGCAGGTGTCGAAGGTCGAGGGCGTCACAACCACGATCACCGAGACCACCGAGCTGTCGAATCGCACGCCGTCGCTCACGATTCGATGGGATCGAAAACGCGTCGGCATCAGCGGCGCCGATCTCGCACGGCATCTTCTCGAGACGGAGCCCCGCATCGCCACGCCGGGCGGCCGCGACCGCGGAGACGACGCCAGCATCTCGATCACGCCGTACCAGATGGCCAGCGGCGAAGAGAAAATCGTTGCCGAGAAGATCTACGCGGCGCTGTCGAAAGCGCCTCGACAGACCGCGCCCGCACGCATCGCGGCCGCAGCGGCGGACGTGAGCGGCCAGTGGGACGTGCAGATCGAGTACCTCGCGAGCGCGTCCACGCATACGCTGCATCTGAAACAGAACGGCAATCGCCTCGAGGGTTCGCACCAGGGCGATTTCGTCTCGCGCGATCTCACCGGAACGATCGAAGGGAACGCGGTGCAGATCTCCAGTACGTATACCGAGCGCCATGGCGACGCGTTGAGCTTCCGCTTCAGCGGCGCCGTCGCGGGCGACGCGATGTCGGGGACGCTCGACATGGGTGAGTACCTGACCGCGAAATGGACCGCTAGGCGGCACGATTATCGACGAGGCTGATGTCATGTGGTTGAGACTTCTTCAGGCGGCGGCAGTGTGCTTCGTCGTTTCCACGGCGGCCCATGTATCGGCGCAGCAGAAGTACGACTTCCTGCTGAAGGGCGGTCACGTCATCGATGCCAGGAACAACATCAGCGCGGTTCGTGACGTCGCGATTGCGGACGGAAAGGTCGCAGCAGTTGCTGCGAACATCGCCGCTGCCGACGCCCTGAAAGTCGTCGATGCGTCCGGGCTCTACGTGACGCCGGGACTCGTCGACATTCACGTCCACGTCTACGCCGGGACGGGAGAACGCGGATCCTATGCCGGCGACAACAGCCTGTATCCGGATGGCTTCACGCTGCGATCGGGAGTCACCACGGTCGTCGATGCAGGGTCGTCCGGATGGAAGAGCTTCGACGACTTCAAGGATCGCATCATCGACCGCTCGAAGACGCGCGTTCTCGCGTTCCTCAACATCGTCGGCGCCGGCATGCGCGGCGAGAAGTTCGAGCAGAATCTGTCGGACATGGAGGCCACGCCGACGGGGGACATGGCGCTTCGACACAAAGGCCTGATCGTCGGGATCAAGACGGCGCACTACGCCGGTCCCGAGTGGGCGCCGGTCGAGCGCGCGGTCGAAGCGGGCACGCAGGCCAACATTCCGGTGATGGTGGACTTCGGCGCGAATCGTCCCGAGCGGCCGATGGCCGAGCTCGTCACCAGGAAGCTGCGGCCCGGCGACATCTACACGCACATGTATTCCGGACTGCGCAACGAGCTCGACGACTCCGGCCATGTCAACCCGGGCATGCCGGAAGGACGAAGGCGTGGCGTGATCTTCGATGTCGGCCACGGAGGCGGCAGTTTTGCGTGGCGCGTCGCTGTGCCCGCCATCAAGGAAGGATTCCGTCCCGATTCCATTTCAACCGATCTGCACATCGGTAGCATGAACGCGGGCATGAAGGACATGCTCAACGTGATGGACAAGTTCCTCGCGATGGGCATGCCGCTCGACGATGTGGTCCGGTGGTCGACGTGGAATCCGGCGCGCGAGATCAAACACGAGGAGCTGGGCCATTTGTCGCCCGGCGCAGCGGCGGACATCGCGGTCCTGCGGCTCGAGACCGGGCGCTTCGGTTTCGTCGACATGTACGGCGCGGGGCTGAAAGGCACACAGAGGCTGACGTGCGAGCTGACGCTGCGCGACGGAAAGGTCGTCTACGATCTCAACGGGATCACGCGCCCTGAATGGACCACGCTGCCGCGGGATTACAGGCAGACAGGCGACGCCCGGTGGGACGCCGTCACGCCGGCCCCGGTCAGGCCGCCGCGGGACTGAACGCGTCGGCGTGACGCGATGAGGCGCAACTACTCTAACCGCGAATTACCGTGTCCGCGCCGATCGCCGAGAATTCGCAACGAGTAACGCCGTTGCGTGCCGTGTTCGAAATGGCCAGCCTCCCTGGCAACCAAACTGGCGTCGGCGGCAAACCTGTGACGCGTTCGTCCCTGGCGACATCGCGGCTGGTTCCTTTGCCGTAAAAGTTCCGTAGTCATTGCGCGACGGACGCGAAACAGGTGGATAATGTTCATCTTTTGTGCATGCTGACACGTTCTGCACTTGAGTTTTGTTTCGAGCAACACCATGGTCCCCGAAACGAGTTCCTATGAAGCCTAAGAGAAAGATCGTCAGCGTCGGTTCAATTCTGTCGATAGCAGTCAGCGTCGTCCTGCTGGAGTTCCTCGCGTCAGCGGCGAACGCCCAAGTCACGGTCAGTCACGTTCTCAGACCCTCGTCAGCCCCTCAGGACTTATTGCTCAGTTCGGGAAAGCACATCTATATACGTTCTCAAACGTAAGAGCTTGGCAGCCTGGAGTCGTCGGAGGGCCGGAATCCTCGATCTTCGACCTGCCCACTTCGATAGACTCACCGTGCCTTCGAAGAAAATCGAGCGGAGTTGATGTGCCCGGGCCTGAACGATTGGCAGAGGGAGTGTCCGAAAGCTATACAGTGCCCTCAGTGCTGCCCGAGTCACAAAAATTACAACAAAAAAGCTTGTGAAAGTGGCCTGTTTGGGACACGCTTCACCTTCTGGCTAACGTCCAATCATCCTGCACTTCAAGCCGCAAGTCGACTTTGAGTAAGTGGACTCGCCTGAAAATCCGATTCGAAGTCTTCGGCAGAAATTTCGGAAGCATCGGAAGCTGCAAGAATGAGGAGGACAAAATATGAGTGCAAGGAATCTGAAAGCTCGTCGAGTTCTCGCACGTTGTGTGTGTGTTGTTGCGCTCGCGTTGCTCGCGCCACTGTCGGCGAACGCGCAAGTCACGGTCACTGCGGTCAGGGTGACCATTTCAAATTCAGCGAAGTCAGTGACGTACTGTGATACGACTACGGGCGGGTGCAGCCTCTCCGTTTGGGATTTAGCCGGTGGTGTAGCATTGGCCCCCGGTCAAACACTCGTGTTGACGCAGACAGCACTGATTCCAGGCATCGGTCCGAATTTCGATACATCCGACCTTGTCAGTCTGGCGGGTACTTCGCATTGCAACGTGGCTACACCGTGCACGGTAACAGTCGAATTGAATACCGGTAGCGGACTAGCGGTGGTATATGGCCCGTCTGCCGTGGGCACTCCGTTGACTGACTTCAATGCAGATCCCGGTGGGGGGGACCACCAGGAAGCGGCTGCGTACGTCCAGGTCGCCGCTGCAGCTAAGTTCACGTTGTCTTTCGGATATGCGGACAACGAGCATACGAATGGGGGGATTCCACCTCCGGGCGGCTGCTTGATCCCCGGCTGCTTCCCAACTCCGTTTTTCGGAGCAACACATTTCATCGGTGCCGGAGTAGGGACAGAGGGCAGCTGCGAGACCAATTGCTTCGATGCCGGCGCAATCCTGATTACCGCTAGGACGCCTGCTCCCCCCCCTCCCCCCATCGTCGAAGGACGCATGACGGGCGGTGGCAGCGTTTTCACAACGGATGATGTCCGGGTAACTCACGGTTTTGAGCTTCATTGCGATCCTTTGAATACGCCCAATAACCTGGAGATCAACTGGGGCGGCGGGAACAACTTCCACCTCACCAGCCTGCTTACGGTCACTTGCGTTAACGATCCCAACATTGAACCCCAGCCACCCAATGCAGGATTTGACACTTATATCGGGACCGGTGTGGGAACCTGCAATGGTCTTCCGGCACTGATATCTTTCACACTTACGGACGCTGGAGAGCCGGGCACGCTAGATACTGCCTCATACACGATCACAGGGGCTTGCAGCCTCACAGTCTCGGGCAACCTGGACAAAGGAAACCAGCAAGCTCACAAGAAATAGCTCCAGCTGGAAAGGGACATACCCGAGTTTCACAAAAACTCGGGTATGTCTTCGTGAAATCGAGTACGGAGGAGAGTCCGTATAAACGGCCTGTAACTGGCGGTCAAGCTTGAGCGGCGTCGGCAAGGTCGAGATTCTGCAGCGAGAGGCCGGCCGTGCGGAGCTTGTCGTTGTGGCACGTGACGCAGTACTTCGAGGTGAGCGTCGCGACCTCCGGCGCGAGCGACGGTTCAAGCGCCGCCTGCCGTGCGGCGCGCGGCGTGGCGCTGACGGCGGCTAGTACCGCCGTCAACGTCACGAACGCCAGGGATCCACGAACATGCACGAGCGAAGATCCGCTAGAACCCGAACCGGATCTGCAGCTGCAGGTTCCGCAGCGGCTGCGCGTTCGTCGCCGCGCCAAATCCCGCCGTTCTCGGCGTCAGACGCGTAGGGTCGAGCGAGCCGTCCGGCAGGTACTGCGAGTTGACGACCGTCTGATCCGTCGGGCTGCGATAGATCACGGTGTTGTTCCGGTTGTTGTAGATCACGACGTTGAACACGTTGAACACGTCGAGGCGGAACTGGAGGTTGCGGTTGCCGCCGAGGCGAATGTTCCTGGCGATTGCCATGTCCACCGTGTGATCAGCGCAGCCGCCGAGGAGGAAGCGGCCCGACTCCAGGCCGACGCTGCCGTAGGTCGGTCCGGCTACCGCCGCGGTGTTGAACTGCCGGTACTGATCGCTCGAGCAGCCCGATCCCGGATCGCCGACGTAGACAATCCTCGCAGCGTAGTCAGGCGACCCTGTCAGGTTCGTGTTCGTGCCATTGTTCTGGTAGGTGTAGGTGATGTCGTAGCGGCCGTTCGCCGCGTTCGTCGGGTTGGTTTGTGCCGCGCCGTTGGCCTGAATCGCCCCGGGCTGATAGGCCGAGCCGGCGGTGAGCACACCCGACAGCTGCCAGTCGCTGAGGATCGCCCTCGCGACCGACCCGAACTTCGCCGGCGCGTCGGGAATGTTCCACACCGCGAAGCCCTTGATCACGTGTCGCTGCAGGGCGAGGTTCTCGTTCAGCTTCTCGTAGGCAGCCTGATCCGGCCGGACCGAGATCGTCCCGTCCGCCGCATGCTGCAGGCGCAGCTGCAATCCCGTACTCCCCCCAATCCCCGTATTCCCCTTGAACGACAGGCCGAGGTTGTAGTTGGCGCCGAACGCGAGCCCGTTGGTGAAGCGCCGGTTGAGCGAGAACTGCAGCCCGTGGTACTCGTCCCAGTACCGCGTCTCCTGCTCGTTGATGTTGCTGTAGCCGCGGAACGCGCGCAGCATGTTCGCGGGATACGCGGTCGCGCCGGGCACGGTGCTCGTGCCGAGCGTCGGATCCTGGTTCTGCGGCAGATACGCCGCGCTGAAGTCCACGGCGTTCAGATCGACGGAGCCGTTCGCCCCGCCCTGGAACACGCGCAACCGGTTGAAGCCGTGGTTGCCGACGTACGAGACGTCGAGCATGGCGGCCCACGGCAGTGCCATCTGCACGCCGCCCTGCCACTGCCACGAGGACGGAATCTTGGCGTCGTACTGGAACGTGATCATCGCAGGCACGCCCACGCTGCTGAGGCCGGTGCCCAGCGTCGACAGCTGGCCGTTGCGAAGATCCTGCGACGTCGAAATCGGCGGGTTCCCCGGAATCGAGAACACGGTGTTGCCGTCGGGCCGGTCGAAGAACAATCCGCCGCCGGCGCGCAGGATGAACGTCTGATTGCCGGTCAGGTCGTACGCCAACCCGGCGCGGGGTCCGGCCACCAGCTTCGGCCACACATATGACGTGTCGGCGATGCCGTCGCCGGCCTTGCGGACGCCGTCCGTCAGACTGCCGGTGTTGGGAACGACGGTGCCGATGAGGGCCGCGCTGTTCGCGGCGCCCGGAGCCGTGACGATCTGGCCGGTCCGTGGATCGACCGCGTTACGCGCGTTACCCGAGCAGACGACCGCGCCGTTGCTGCAGCCGGCGATGTAGAGCAGCGGCGCGTTGGCGATCGACCACTGATCGGCGAAGAAATTCGACATCTGCAGGAACTGGTCGTACTGCGGCTGCTGGTGGGTGAAGCGCACGCCGTAGTCGAGCGTCAGGCGGCCGTTCACCTTCCAGTTGTCCTGCACGTAGAACTCCGTGTTGTTGTAGATCATGCTGCCTTCGATCAGGCTCGACTGCTGCAGGTACTGCGTGAACACGCCGAGCGCAGCGTTCGCGAAGCCGAAGCCCGTGTCGAGGGCGTTGTTGGTGTCGTTGCCGAAGTTCACGTAGCCCTGGAAGCCGAGGTTCGGCACGCCGCCGGCGCCGGTGTTCTGCGCCTTGAAGCTGTGGTTGTTGTAGAAGCCGGCCTTGCTCGTGTGCGCGCCCCACACCTTGGTCAAGCTGACGGCGACGTCCTGCGTGCGGTTGATGTTCAAGAAGCCGGGGAACAGCTGGTTCGGCGGTCCCGGCAGGTCGCCGGTGCCGGCCGTGCCGGTCTGCGTCGGCACGATACGGCTGCCCCACGCGAACGCGGGCGGCAGGTTGATCTTCGTGCCGTCCCACCAGACCGGGTTCAGATCGTTCAGCACGCCGTACGCGTAGTAGCGCGGATCGACGGCGCCGGCGTTCGGGTAGAGCAGCGGGAAGCCGGGCAGGCTCGTCAGCCGGTTCGAAGAGTCGTTGACGAAAATTCCGCCCGGCAGCGCCGGGTTGCCGCCAGGCGAGCCGATCGCTCCGCCGCCGGCCAGCTGGTTGCGGATGAACCCGTAGGTGCCTTCCAGAAACGTGGAGTTGTTGATCTGATAGTCGACCGTCGCGCCGTAGTTGGTGATGAACGGATAGGGATTCTGCATGTCGTTGAATCCCTGAATGGTGCCGGGCGTGATCAGCTTGCGTGCGCGTTGGCCGGAGTACTTGCCGGTGAACCGCAGTTTCTGTGACAGCTGGTAGTCGATGCGGATCGACGGCTGCTGCGTGAGGTTGTCGGTCGTCCCCGGAGCGGCCTCGTAGTTGTAATTCTGTCCCGGCCCCTGGGCGACGTTGGGGAGCGGATAGCGGTTCAGGATCGCCTGTCCGATTGGATAGAGGCGGTTCTGCGGGATCTTGCCGAGCACGCCGCCGTCCTGGAAGCAGCCTCCGGTGTTCGCCGCGGTGCACGGCGAGGTCGAGAGCGGATCCTTGATCAGATTGAACAGCGCTCCCGTGTTGTCGCGCGTCTGCGAGAAGTCGCCTGCGCGCTCGAGCGCAGTGGGCACTCGGATGCGGATCGGGTTGCCGCCGTTGATCGCCGCGGTCACCGGACGATACTCGTGCGAGTAGAAGAAGAACAGCTTGTTGTTGCCGCCCGGCTTCCCTACCGGTCCGCCCAGCGTGTAGCCCAACGTCTTCGTGCTCGTCTTCGGCTTCGGATCGCCGTTCTTGATGTTGACCCAGCTGTTCGAGTCCCAGTCGGAGTTGGTCTGGATGTCGTACGCCGATCCTCGGAACTTGTTGGTGCCGCTCTTGGTGACCGCCGTGATCTGGAGGCCACTCGACCGGCCGTACTCCGCCTGGTAGCCCTGTGTGAGGATCTTCACCTCGCCGATCGCGTCGACGTTCATATTCAGCATCTGGCCGTTGTTGCCGGTGTCCATCGCCGAGATGCCGTCCATCATGATGTTGTTCTGGCCCGCGCCGCCGAGGCGCGTGCCGCCGGCCGATGCGCCCGTCTGTACGACGCCCGGTGTGAACGCGGTCAGCGTGGTGAAGTTGTTGCGCGAGAACGGCAGGTTTTCGATCTGATGGCTGGTCACCGCGTACGATCGCTCGCCGCTCTGCGTTTGCACGAGCGGCGATTCGCCGACAACGGTCACCGTTTCGGCGAGGGCGCCCGGTTCGATGACGATGGTCTGAACGCCCACACGATCGGCGCCGCTGACGGCAATGCCGCCGCGTCGCACCATCTTGAACCCTTCGAGCGTCACCTCGACGGTATAGGTATCGGCCGTGACGTTGGGAAACACGTAGTCGCCCACCTCGTTGGTGACGGCGGGCGCCGACTTGGTGCCGCGTGTTTCGCTGATGAGCACGACGGTCGCGCCGGGGATGACGGCCCCGGTCGGATCCTTCACGCTGCCGGTCACCATGCCGGTGGTGATCTGCGCGCGCAGCGGGGTTGACGCAAGCACGAGTGTGGCGAGCAGACAAGCCCAAAGCGCCTTCCCTCGCATGTCCCCTCCCTCCGCCGTTGTCCAGGCTGCCTCGTCCGTGAAATCGGTTACATTGGCGCAACACTAGGGGCGACGTGCGAGCCAGTCAAGTGAAAAAGGCGTCAGGAACAACTTTCCCTCGTGCACAATGGACCACCGCAGGACCAGAAGGAGGCGACATGAACCGACTGACTGCCAGTAGAATCGCGGCGACCTTCATGGGCGCACTCGCGCTTCAGGTCACGGCGGCCGCACAGACGCCGGGCCAGGGTGTGGGAACGGAACGCGGTTCTGCGGCGCCCGCCTTCGTGTCACCGGAAGTCCTCTCCAACCGACGCGTCGTTTTTCGGATCTTTTCTCCGAAGGCCGAAGAGGTGCGACTCGTCGGCACCGACATTCCGCGCAACATGCAGGGGCTTGCGATGACGAAGGCCGACAACGGCGTCTGGGAGGTGACCGTCGGGCCGCTCGATCCAGGCGCCTATCGATACAACTTCAACGTGAACGGCCTCGCCGTGATCGATCCGCGCAGTCCCGCGATCAGTGAATCCAATAACAATGTCTGGAGCCTCGTGTACGTGCCCGGTGCCGATTTCATGGAGACCCGGGATGTGCCGCACGGTGCGGTCGCCGCGGTGACCTACCATTCGACCGCTTTGCAGAAGGTCCGCCGCATGCATGTCTACACGCCACCCGGGTACGAGCTGGGCGGCACGGGCACGTTCCCCGTGTTCTATCTGCTCCACGGCGCCGGCGACAACGACGAATCGTGGACGTCGGTCGGTCGCGCGGGATTCATTCTGGATAATCTGATCGCCGCAAAGAAAGCGCGCCCGATGATCGTCGTGATGCCGGCCGGCCACACGAGCCGAACGCCCGTGAATGCGATCGGGCGATCGGCAACCGACGAGTTCGTGCAGGACTTCGTGCAGGATGTCATGCCTTATGTCGAGAAGCATTATCGCGTCATGGCGGACCGATCCCACCGCGCGATCGCCGGCCTGTCGATGGGCGGGAATCAGACGCTGCACGTCGCGATTCCGCATCTCGATCAATTCGCGTACGTCGGTGTGTTCAGTTCAGGGCTTTTGGGGACGGCGCCGGGGGGACGCGGTGCTGCGCCCGCGCCCGGAACGCCGCCGCCTGCGCCGACGCTCGATGAGGCATGGGCGCAGGAACACCTCGCCGCGCTCGACAACGGAGCAAAAACACAGCCGCTAAAGCTGTTTTGGTTTGCGACGGGATCCGAAGATCGTCTCATGCCCGCGACCAGGGCGACGGTGGAGCTGTTCAAGAAGCACGGCTTCACGCCCGCGTTCAAAGAAAGCGCGGGCGGCCACACCTGGTTGAACTGGCGCGATTACCTCAACGAGTTCGCGCCGCAGCTGTTTCAGTAGGAACGGACCGAGAACCAAGACGACACGACATCGTCATTGCTCCAGCCGAAGCGACCATCGAATCGCCTGAACATACATCTGCTGCAGCAATGGATTGTCCCAGTCGTCGGCGTCGTGGCCGAGAATCGAATAGAAAACACGTCCTTTGCCGTACGCCTTCGCCCAGGCCGCGGGGAAATCGCCGTCACGGCGATGCACCAGCGGGCGGCTGAGATCGAGCTTCGAAGCGTCCAGGTGCGCCACGACGTGAATCTTGTCGCGCGAAAAATCCTTCAGCTGATATAGCTCGTCGTGGACCTGGAACCGCGATGGAAGGTGCCGCATCGCCGGGAACGTCGGATCGTCGACGACGATGGTGCCGTCGGCGATACCCCAGGGATGCTCGTCGAATCGTCCTCCCAGCATCTCGCCGAATTCGGGCCACGAGAAAAAGGCGGTCGCCGCTGAATGGGCGGCGACGAAACCCTTGCCGTCGTCCTTCACGAACGACAGGAGGTCGGCGCGCTGCGCCGATGAGAGTTCGATCTCACGGACACCAAAGAAGAAAATCGCATCGAAATCATTGAGGTTACGAACGTTGAACTGTTCACCCGACGCGATGCCGGTGCCGGCGGGAAATGTGATTGGCTGCTTGGTAATCAGCTGCGAGTCCGTGCGAATCCACGTGTCGTAGCCACCCGACGCCCGCCCCAGCCGCTCGATCGTAGCAAGCGCATGCGAGATCGAGTCGTGCTGATAGCCGTTGCGGACGTCCGCCCAGGCGAGAAGGCGCTTGCGCGCCTGCGCCTGTGGCGCAACGCGGACCGTCAAAATGAGGCTCGCCGCGAGCGCGCAGATGAGCGCCCGTCTCATTCTTCAGTGACCGGAAGCCGACCCGCGAGGCAGCGCGAACGCGAGAATCTTCGTGCCCGGCGCCGCGCCGAGGAAGCTGCCGCCTCCGGCCGCCACCACGACGTATTGACGGCCGTCCTTGCCGAGAAACGTCATCGGCGTGGCGTGCGCACAGGCCGGAAGCTCGGTCTCCCACAGTTGCCGGCCGGTGCGCGATTCGAACGCACGGAAGCGGCAGTCGATGGTCGCGCCGATGAAGATCAATCCGCTCGCCGTCGCGATGCTGCCGCCGATGTTGAGCGTGCCGGTCTTGTCGAAGCCCTTGGCCTTCAGCGATTCGACGAAGCCGATCGGCACCTTCCACGCGATGTCGCCGCTGTTCACGTCGAGCGCCACGAGCTCACCGAACGGCGGGGCCGAGCATGGAATCCTGGTCTCGGGGTTCCAGAACCGACCCACCGCGCCGCCCCACGGACTGCGCCGCACCCACGTCGGCGGACCGCCGCCGCGCGCGGTGCCCTGCACCATCTTCGCGACCTGCCCGAGGTTCATCACGCTGGTGAACACCAGGCCCAGCGTCGGGTCGTACGAGAAGCCGTTCCAGTTGCCGCCACCCAACGTGCTGGGAAACGTCACCATCGTCCCTTCCACGCCGGCCGGCGTGTACGGCCCCCTGGTGTACATCCCGTTGGTGTCCCACAGCTCCTTACAGTACGCGGCGTGTTCCGGTGTGAGGGTGTAGAAGTCTTTCGCCGGATCGAATGTGTTCCGCGCGAGCGGCGCCGGCTTCACAGGAAACGGCTGCGTCGGCCACGTCGCTTCGCCTGGAACACTGCTCTGCGGCACTGGCCGTTCTTCGATCCCGAAGATCGGCTCACCAGTCACGCGGTCGAAGATGAAGACCAGCGCCATTTTCGTCATCACGGCGACCGCTGGAATCGTGCGGCCGTTACGTTTCACGTCGACGAGCGTGGGCGCGGCCGGGACGTCATAGTCCCAGAGATCGTGATGCACGAGCTGCCGATACCACTTCAACTTCCCCGTCGTCGCGTCGAGCGCGACGACGGAGTTGCCGTAGAGGTTGGCGCCCTTGCGATCCCCGCCGTAGTAGTCGGACGTCGGCGCGCCGATCGGCGCGTAGACGATGCCGCGTTCTGTATCGAGGGTGAAGAAGGACCACGTGTTGGTTCCCGACCGGTTCTTCCAGCTCTCACCTTCCCACGTTTCGACGCCGGGCTCGCCCGCGCGCGGCACGGTATGAAACGACCAGAGCAGCTTGCCCGTACGCGCATCCCACCCGCGGATGTCTCCGTAGAGACCGAAGCTCGGCGACTGTTCACCGTTGTTGCCGCCGGTGATGACGATGTTTTTGTAGATGGACGGCGGCGACACGAGACTGAAGCCGCCGTCGACATCGCCGCGTACGCTCGCCTTCAGGTCGACAGAGCCGTCGTCTCCGAAGCCCACCGACGAATTGCCGCGCTCCGCGTCGATCGCGATCAGACGGTCGCCGGCGCCGCTGAAGAGACGGGGTGGTGTGTCGCGATCTCCGGGCCAGTAGGCAACGCCGCGCCGACTCACCGCGGCCGGGACCGTGTATCTCCAAATCACCTTCGCGGTTTCCGGCTCGAGCGCGATGATGTCCTTGCCCGCCGTGACGTACATGATGCCGTTGATGACGAGCGGCGTGACCTGGAGCCCATTGATTCCCGTATCGAACGTCCACGCGGGTGCCAGGCTTGCCACGTTCGCCGGCGTGATCTGCTCGAGCGGCGAGAAACGCTGGCCGCCGGCATCGTGATCGTGCGACGGCCAGTCGTTCACGTCGGCGGCAGCAAGGCCAATAACGAATGCGACACACGCCGCGGCGGCACAGATGATCTTCATCAGTACGCGAACTTCACCGCAAACTGCATGATGCGTGGATCCCCTGCGGTCAGGATCTGCCCGAACGTGCCGCTGTTCAGCGATGTCACCGGGGCGTTGTAGTTGACGTGATTGATCACGTTGAATACTTCCCAGCGCACCTGAACGTTCTGGCTGCCCGACAGCTTGAAGGTGCGCGTGACGGCAAGGTCGTTGTTGAACTGCCCCGGGTTCACGATTGTAAACGGCTTGAGCGTGCTGTAGGTCCCGCTTGCCGGCGCCGCGAACGCGGCGCGATTCAGATACGCCGTCGGTCCGCCCGTCCCATATGGATCGTCCAGCACCTGGACGGCACGCTGGGCGCCAATGCCCGTCAGCGCGGTGTCGACACCGGTCGTGATGCTGGAGCGGTTCCCGGTCTGCCACCGGACGATCGGCGACAACTGCCAATCCCCGAAAATCGCGGACATGGTGCGATTCGCGAACGTCGGTGTCCGGTAGACGGCTGACACGGCGGTCACGTGGCGTCTATCGGACGCGCAGTACGAATAGTCGAGATCGGGGTTCGACGGATCGACGATCGTCGGCCCGGTAATCTCCGTCGTCGCCGGATCGCTCATGCATTTCGAGATAGTCCAGTTTCCGAGCACGGTGAAGCCGTTGATCAACCGCCGCTGCACCGACATGAGGAGCGCGTTGTAATTCCCGCGGCCGGTGTCGTCGACCTGGCCGATCGTGCCGTAGAACTGGCCCTGCTGCTGGTTTTTCAGGAACAGCACCCGCCGCTGGTTGGTGTTGCCGGTCGTCGCACCCGGACCGAACACGGCCGGGTCCAGCTCGGTGGCTCGCCAGAGATGAACAGAGCGATTTCCAAGATAGCTTGCCGACACGAGCCAGTCGCCGACCTGCCGCTGCACGCTGACGTTCCACTGCTGGAGCTGGGTCGGCTCCAGATGGAGCGGCGTGTTCACATACACACCGAACGCGGGAAACGCAGCGGTGCGCCAGCCTTCGTTGAGCGCCGGGAACGGATTGCCACCCGGATACCCGAGATACGGATCGGCGAAGCCACCGGCCGGATTCGAGATTGTGATCTGGGCGCCCCACGGCGGGTTGTTGGCGAACCGCGTGTTGAAGAACAGGTGCGCGGTGTCGTAGAACACGCCCCAGGATGCACGGACGCTGGTGCGCTCGTCACCGCCGGGTGTCCAGACCACCCCGACCCGCGGCGCAAACTGCCACGTCTTGCCGAACGTCGTGCCCTCGCCAGGATACCCCTCGTCGCCAGGGAACATGAGACCGGCTGGCGCCTGCGGATAGGTCGTGCTGTGCACACCCTGATCGAACCGGGTCTGATCGAAATGGCTGGCCCATGCAAAAGTGTTTTGGATCGGGATGAAGGGTTCCCAGCGGAGTCCGGCATTCAGGGACACATTAGACTTCACGCGCCAGTTGTCCTGGATGTACGCGCCGACGTAGTCGTTGTAGTCGTAGTCGTATACCGGGTTGCCCTGCACGAACCCGCCGCTCACGGTGCCCAGCATGAAGTCGGCCATCGAGAGACCGGTGCCCTGACCATTGAAGGTGAATTGCCCGTTCGTCGGACGGTTGTTGAGCGTCTCGATTCGCGAGTGAATCCAGTTGGCGCCGACTGCAATCTGATGAGCGCCGCGGATCAGGTCGAAGTCGTCGGCGATCTGCCACCCCTTCGAATTGAAGTAACCCGGATTGGTCGCGCCGGCGCCGACGCTGAAGCCGTTGCCGTTCACACTGACACCCATGTAGCCCGGCTGCAGGCTGAAGATGTTGCTGCCCAGTTCGGTCGGCGTGAAGTACTCCGGCAGCGGCCGATCGTTCAGCGTGCGGTTGAATGTCACGTGGAGCGAGTTGAGCGTTGACGCAGACAGTACGACGTTGTGGCCGACCACCACGGAATGCGCCTGGTTGTTCTGCCCGGTCCGGCTCAGCGTCAGCACGTTCTTGCCGTCATAGGTGGCCGGGTTGTCGTACACCGCGTAGAAATAGCGGACGAACAGCGTCTGCTTTGGATTGATCGTGTAGTCGATTTTGCCCAGGGCCTGATGTTCGGTGCTGTTGTTGGGGATGCCGTACTGGAGACGCCCGCACGGGTCGGTCGACACCGGCACGTGCTTCAGGAAATTGAGGGCCACCGTGCTGAAGCGTGTCGGGTCGATCTGATTGCCGGATCCGGCAAACGGTCCCGTCAGCGTGATCGGACGGCCCGCATTGCAGGCCGCTGACGTAACCGCGGTGAAGTCGCCGTTCAACATCGCCTGCGTCGGCACAAAGCTGATCGTGGTCACCGGCTCGCTTCGCTCGATACGGCCCTGGTATGCGCCGAAGACGAACAGTTTGTTCTTCCGGATCGGTGCGCCCATCGTGCCGCCGAACTGATTGCGGTTCAGACTGTCCTTGACCGTCGCAAAGTAGTTCTTTTCGTTGAAGCGGAAGTTGCGGACGAACTCGAACAGGTTGCCGTGGGGTTCGTTCGTCCCAGACTTGGTGACGACGTTGACCGCGGATGCGGCGTGGTGGCCGTACCGCGCCGGCAGCGCGCTCGTTTCGACCTTGAACTCCTGCAGCGCGTCGGGAAACGGCGTCGGCAGGTTCAGGTTGTTGAAGGGATCGTTGTGCGTCCCGCCGTCCATGATGTATGTGATGCCGTTCGCCTGGCCGCCGGCCACCGAGATCGTCGCGGTGGGGAAGTTCTTGTTGGTGTTCAGGTCGCCGGCCGGCGCCGAGGTGGCGAGCCCCGACAGGAAAATCAGCTCGGACGACGACCGGCCGTTCAGCGGCATCTCCATGAGCCGCTGGTTGTCGATAAACAGGCCGACGCCGGTGTTGCGCGTCACGACCAGCGTGCTGT